>CAYNGR010000133.1:0-5326 GCA_964396755.1 uncultured Cyanobium sp.
TGGTGGTGTTCAAGAACCAGTTCCCCACCGGCGCCGCCACCTGGTTCATCGTGGCGCTGGTGGTGTTCATGGCCGGCTCGATCCAGTTCTATGCGCGCTGGCGCCGGCTGCGGGCGGAGCGCCTGGCGGCGGAGGCCGCTGCGGCCACCGAAGCGGGAGGTGGTGGTGCTGCGGCCTGAAGCCCTCGCCCATCCGCTGACGCCGGTGCTGCGGCAGGTCACGGCCGAGAGCTGTCCGGGGCGGTTCAACTTTCACTGCCACACGATTCACAGCGACGGCAGCCTCGACCCGGCGGACCTGGCGATGCAGGCCTGTCATCTGGGCGTGGAACACCTGGCGATCACCGACCACCATTGCCACCGGGCCCTCGACGGCGCCCGTGGCGCCCTGGAGCGGGCCGCCGAGCAGGGCCTGAGGGTGCCGACCCTGTGGCGTGGGGTCGAGATCAGCTGTCTGCTGCAGGGCTGCCTGGTGCATGTGCTGGCCCTTGGCTTCGACGACGAGCACACGCCGCTGCTCCCCTATCTCCAGGGCAGCGCCGTCGTCGGGCCGGCCCTGCGGGCAGAGGCGGTTCTGGAGGCGATCCAGGCCGCCGGTGGGCTGGCCCTGCTGGCCCACCCGGCCCGCTACCGGTTGCCCTTCACCCGCCTGATCGCCGCGGCAGCCGAGCTCGGCTTCGACGGCGCCGAGGCCTGGTACGACTACGACATGCAGCCGCGCTGGCAGCCGACGCCGCTGGTGTGCGAGGCGATCGCCAGCGACCTGAGCAAACGTGGCCTTTTGCACTGTTGTGGCACCGACACCCATGGTCTGGTGCTGGATGGCCGCTAGGGTTTGCGGACGCATTCCATGCCGCCGATGGGACTGTTCGATCGCCTTCTGGGCAACCGCTCCGCCTCCGTCAAGGTGTCCGGCCAGGGCTCCGAGTCGAAACCGAAGAAGTCCCAGGAGCCTGTGTTCCTGGATCCGGACGCCTCCAGCAGCCTGGGCGACGTCAACTTCATGCGGCGCTCGAACACGATCCGCCACACCTTCCCCGGCACCGCCGACAGCCCCGGCAACAAGGAGATGGTGGCCGAGGTGGCCTCGATGGAGGCCCGTCTCGAGACGATGAGCCCCGGTCTGGCCGGCATCAACCCCGACCAGGACGTCAATGTCGATCTCACCGGCGGCATCCCCAAGCCCGTCAAGAAGACCTTCGCCAAGCCGATGTCGCAGGCCGAGCTGGATCAGCGCAAGCGCGGCACTGCGGTGGCGGCCAACGAACCCGTGCAGACCGCGCCGGTCGCCCGCAAGGCGGAACTGAAGCAGGAGGAGACCTCCCAGCAGCCCCAGATCGCCCAGCAGGGCGGCAAGCCGGGCGACATCAATCCGTTCAAGTCGATGGCCAAGGATCTGCGCGCCTGAGCCCGGATCCTCGGCGGTGCCCAACGGCAGCCTGCTTCTGAAGCTGAGCCGCAACAGCGCGAGGTTCAATCGCAAGCAGCCCCGACCCTCAGGGCCGGGGCTTTTGTTGTTGCCCTGATCCTGACCCCGTCGGGCCACAGCTGGCCCGCCTGGCTGTGCCGCGGCGTGCGGTCGGCTCCGCCGCAGGTTTGCGGTGATGGCTGATGCGTGATCCGCCGTCATGGCTCACAAGGCCGTCAGAGGCAGGCTCAGCAGACCACGGGCCGTCGTGGTGTCCGTTGGCGGCGTCCCAATGGCTGCACGCGGCCAGCATGGCTTCGCTGCTTCGCATCCAGCGAATGGCTCCTGGCCCCCTTGTGGATCAGCGGTCTGGGGGCATCTGACCGGTGGCGGCGGCCTGGTCGGACATGCATGGGCCATGGCTGGCGCACCTGCAGAGGTCTCCGGGAGGATGCAGGCGCCTCACTCGAGGGAAGGTCTGAACGTGCGACTCCTCGACGAGCGGCAGAAACGCTCGGGATCCGTCAGCTCGCTGACCTCACCGCTGACCTGCATGTCCAGGGCACGGAACAGCAACATCGGCGATCTGAGAATCTGCATCGCCTGCCGGACGTTGGACTGACAGGTTCCATAGGCAGGCTTGTAATCACGTGACCAGAGGGTCACGCCACAGACGCCGGAATTGGCCCCGCAGATGCCGAATCGAAGCACGTCGGCAAGCGCCAGATGGGCCTTCCAGTTGCCAGGATTGAGTTCGATCGCCTTGGCCAGATCGACCACCTGATCGCGGGTTGACCTGTCGGATGTGAGCAGACCACGATTGTAATAAGCGAGATCGAGAGTCGGCTTGAGACTGATGGATTTGTTGTAGAGCCTCAGAACCTGAGCCTCCTCATTGTCAAAGCCAAGACTCTGATAGATGCGCCTGAACTCGGCACGGTAGTCCGAGCGGCTCACCTGAAAACCCTGATCCTCCAGGACGACTCCCAGAGCGTTGTAGGCCTCGGCAAGACCGGGCTTGAGGCGAATGGCACGCGCCAGATCCAGCGCCACATCACGGCTCAGCGCCTGGGCCGCATCCCTGACACGATGCAGCCTTTCGCCATTCGGCAACGTGCACTGCAGACCTGCCACGAGCGATCGGTAGTCACGATTGTCAAATCCCGAGGCCACATTCGGACGGCTGACGTAATGGGCGTTGGTGCAGGCTTCCAGGTGATGCCAGCGTGCCAGTGCTCTGTAGAGATGCAGTTCCGGGCTCGGGCCCAGCTTCATCGCCTGATCGGCCAGGGCGATCACCGTCTGCTCCTGTCCTGGCTTGTCCAGCAGTGACTGGATCTGGGCGAGATAGTCATCCAGTGTCCTGCTGGTGCCTGTCGCCAGTGCGACCGTCCTGCCCTGGCGGAAGGCGACATAGAAGTCGATCGGCACGCCCTGGTTGATGCCGGTCTTGACGATCCTGTCGAGGCTGGAGGCCACCGGATCGAGTTCACCGCGGCCATGGATGCCGATCAGTTCCGCCCGCTCGTTGAGCACCGGCCCGCCGCTCATGCCGACTTCGGTGTTGTTCGAATAGAGCAGCTGATAGCCCTGGTCGATGCCGACATCGGCATTGGCCACCACCGAGCCGCCGTTGGCGATCCAGCGCTGAGATCCGTTGTTGGGGAAGCCGCCGACCGTCACCGGCTGGCCACGCCGCAGCTGCCGGACGTCACCGATGGCGGCAATGCGATGGTCAGCGCTGTCGAGAAAGCTGAGCACCGCCAGGTCGACCGCGCCGAGCCGTTGGATCGACCCTGGCTCGATCGGATGCTGGCGGCCATCGGCCGTGCTGATCGTCAGTTCCTCGCCCGGGCGCTGGCCGCTCACCACATGCCAGGCGGTGAGCACCGTGTAACGCTCGCCGCGGCGCTCCACCAGCACCCCCGATCCACGGGTGGCCCCCTCAATCAGCACCGAGATGGCCCGGGCTGCGGTCCCGCTGGCGGCCACAGACCCGGTCGCTGTCGTGGTCGCTGGGTCCAGCGTTGGCCGAGGTGGCAGCCGGCGGATCGTCTCGCGCACCGCCGCGGCCGCTGCTCCGACGTCCAGGCCCAGCAGCAGGGCAGCAGCCAGAGCGCTCAGACGGCGTGACATCGCGGATCCAGTCGCTTCCCGGCCGCGAGCGTACGCAGCCCTGAGGCGGCTGCCGCCCGCCCGGAGCGGCCGCTCAGGGGTGGCGTCGTCGCCGATCGGCGAAGCCGCTCAGGCCCCTTCGATCAGTCCCTCGCTCTCCAGCACCAGCTGTCGCAGTCGAGCCAGCTGCTCAGGCGAGGCGCTCTGCCACAGACCCCGTTGCTGCGCCTCCAGCAGGCGCTCCGCCATGTCGCGCAGGGCCCAGGGGTTGTGGCGGCGCAGGAAGGCCAGCACCCGCTCATCCGACAGCCAGCTGCTGCAGAGGGCGCCGTAGCTCCAGTCCGGAACCCGCCCGGTGCTGGCGTCGTAGGCGAACAGATAGTCGAGGCTGGCCGCCATCTCGAAGCCACCCTTGTAGCCGTGCTGCTGCATCGCCTCGATCCAGCGTGGATTGAGCAGGCGCGAGCGCAGCACCTTGTCGAACTCCTTTTCCAGCCGGTGCAGCCGTGGTCTGGAGCTGCGCGAATGATCGCCGAACCAGAGGGCCGGGGCCCGCCCCTGCAGCTGCTCAACCGCGGCGCTCAGGCCTCCCTGGAACTGGTAGTAATCGTCGGAATCGAGCAGGTCATGCTCCCGGTTGTCCTGGTTGTGCAGGACCACCTGCACCTGAGCGAGGCGCTGTTCCAGGCCGCTGCGATCGAGCTGCACAGCCAGTCCTCCCCCTGCAGCGGCATGGGCGCCTGGCCCGTCACTGAAGCCGCCGCCACCGGGCAGCATCTCGCCGTCGTAGCGCCACTGACTCCAGTTCATGAAGGCGCTGGCGAGATCGGAGCGGCTCTCCCACTGGCCGCTGTCGATCAGGCCCTGCAGGCCGGCGCCATAGGCCCCCGGCGCTGAACCGAAGACACGTCCCCACTGCCCCTCCCGCCGGGCTGCGGCGGCCAGCGGATTGGCGTCCTCCTCCTCGTTCAGGCCGGCCACCAGGCGGCAGGCCCGGTTGATCCAGCCCACCAGCTGCGGGAAGGCATCGCGGAACAGCCCAGAGATCCGCAGCGTCACATCCACCCGGGGGCGACCCAGCAGGCTCAGCGGGATCACCTCCAGGTCCACCATCCGCCGCGTCGGACCGTCCCAGACGGGACGCACGCCCATCAGCGCCAGGGCCTGGGCAATGTCCTCGCCGCCGTTGCGCATCGTCGCGGTGCCCCAGACCGAGAGGGCCAGGTTGCGCAGCTCCTCCCCCTGCTCGAGGCGGTGCAGATCGAGCAGCAGCTCGGCGCTGCGGCGGCCAAGATCCCAGGCGGCCTCGGTCGGCAGACCGCGCAGATCGACGCTGTAGAAGTTGCGCCCCGTGGGCAGCAGATCCGGCCGTCCGCGCGTCGGGGCACCAGAGGGCCCGGCGGCGATGCGGCCCCCCTCCAGGCCCCGCAGCAGGCCCTGCTTCTCGCGCTCGCCGCAGACCAGCAGCGCCGGCAACAGGCGCTGGCGCACATGCTCAAGCACCGCCCGGGTCTGGGCACCGATCGGCGGATAGGCCAGCAGCAACCGGCGGGATGCAGCGGCCGGATCGACGGCCCCGGATGGTTGAAGGCACTCCTGCCCGTGCTCCGCGGCAACGTTGCCATCCGGAACGATGTGTTGTTGCGGGAGGGGCGGCGGCGGAATCGTCGCCGGACCGCAGACAGCGACAGGCCCGGGTCCAGCCTGCGGCGGGCTGGCGTCGAGGCTGCTGCTGCAGAGCTCCCCGGCCTCCACAGGCTGCGTCGAGCGGGCCTGAGCCTCGGCCAGCTCCTGCTGCAACAGC
>CAYNGR010000133.1:5426-8796 GCA_964396755.1 uncultured Cyanobium sp.
TGCGTCGCTTCAGGCTCGCCGCAGCCCGGGTCACTTCCGGCTTCACTGCAGGGAAGCTGTTGCAGCAGCGGTCGGTCTGCCCCACCAAGCGGGGTTTCCTCCGGATCGCTCCACGGGTCGAACTGCAACCCGAGATCGCGCGCCAGGGCCTGGGTGAGGCCGCAGAGGCCCGCCTGAGGGGGACGGGCCAGGCAGAGCAGCAGCTCGGCCAGGGGACCGGATGCAGGCAGGCTGCCGAAACGGTGCAGACCGAGGCGGATCTGGGCCTCCTTGATCTCGCAGAGGTAGCCATCGGCGGCATCGAGCCGGGCGTCCAGGTCGGCCAATGGATCGGGGTCTGGCGCCGGTCCAGCGGATGCCGGCTCAGGATTCGCTCCCTGCTCTGCTGCGGGCCTGCATGGACCGCACGTGGAGCGTGGTGGGGCTGCCCCAGTCGCGCCGTCCGCCTGAGCTCCAGCCGCGGCGCCCGTCGTGCTGGCGGAGCAGGGCACTGCAGGGGTTGTTGCTGCAGTGGCCGATGCAGCCAGCCTGGCGGCCTGGGGAACCGCATCCAAGGGCAGCTGCAGCCGCTCCAGCTCTCCGGCCAGGCGCTGGCGCAGGCCCCTCGCCCGTTCGCCTCCCAGGGAGCGGGCCTCCCAGTATTCATCCAGTAGGCTCTCCAGCACCTGCAGATCCCCGTGCAGGCCGGCACGGCCGAGAGGGGGTGTGAGGTGATCGAGGATGACGGCCTGGGCACGGCGCTTGGCCTGGCTGCCCTCGCCGGGGTCGTTGACGATGAAGGGATAGAGATGGGGCATGGGCCCCAGGGCCCATTCGGGAAAGCAGCTGTCCGACAGGCCCACCCCCTTGCCCGGCAGCCATTCGAGGTTGCCGTGCTTGCCCACATGCACCAGCACCTGGGCGCCGAAGCTGCGGCGCAGCCACAGGTACTGGGCCAGATAGGCGTGGGTCGGCGGCAGATCGGGGCTGTGATAGCTGAGCGAGGGATCACGGTCGTAGCCGCGCTCGGGCTGGATCAGCACCACGACGTTGCCGAAGCGCAGGCCGCGCACGGGAAAGCCGGGGCCGGCGGGACCGGCCTCCAGCCCGCCGTCCTGGTGCGGCGGGCCCCAGACCGCCTCCAGCTGACTTCGGCCCGCCTGCGGCAGCTGCTCGTACCAGGGGAGATAGCTGTGCAGCGGCAGCTGATCGAGCGCGGCGCGATGGCTGCTTTCGGGATCGTTGCTGCGGCCTGCCAGCAGCTGCTGAATCAGCGCTTCGCCATCTGCGGGAAGGGCGGCATCACCGAGGTCGTAACCGTCCTGGCGCAGCCACTGCAACATCGCGGCCGTGCTCGCAGGGGTGTCGAGGCCGACGCCGTTGGCCAGGCGGCTGTTGCGGGTCGGGTAGTTGGCCAGCACCAGGGCGACGCGGCGCTGCGGTGCCGCTGTCTGTCGCAGCCGGATCCAGGCCTGGGTGAGGGAGGCGATCCAGTCGAGACGCTCCCGGTCGGGCTGCAGCCGCAGCAGTGCCGTGCCCAGACCCGCCGCCGCCGGCGGTTGTTGAGGATCGGCGTCGCCTCGGCTGCGGCCGGGCTCCGCCGCAGGGGGCAGCTGGGATCCAGAAGGCGGATCCTCAGCAGCTGACGTCCGGGCCGTCAGCTCGTCGCCCGGTTGAGAGAGCAGCTCCTTGAACGCCCCGACCCGGGTGCCGATGCGGCCGTCCAGTTCCGGCAGGGCCACCTGCAGGCTCAGGTCCAGCGGCCCCAGGCCGATGCTGCTCTGCAGCCACTGCGAGCGGGGCCGGCCGCTGGTGAGCAGCTGCAGCACAGGCACCGCCAGCCGGTCCCACAGCGGCGCTCCGAGGCCCGCCTCCTCGAAGCTCACCGAGGCGAAGCCTGTGCCGCAGAGCACCGCCTCGACGCGTTCGCGCCCCAGCAGGTCGGCCACCCCCTGCTGCACGGCCCCGTCGCGCAGGCTGCTCACCCAGAGGCCACGCGGGCACAGCCCCCGGGCCCGCAGCGCCGCCAGCACCGCCTCCATCAACGCGTCATCGCCGGCCTGATGCAGGGCCCGATAAAGCAGCACGCCCACGCGCGCGCCATCCTCCTGGCGCCAGTCGTGAGCCAGCGGGTCGGGCGCCGGTGCGACTGCGGGCGGATCAGGCTGATCTCCCTGCAGCAGGGCGGCAAGGCAGCGCAACACCGCCGTCAGGTTGTCGGCACCGCCGACCCGCAGGCAGGCCGCCAGGGCGATTGCGAGCGCAGGCTTCACCGTGCCAAGCTCCGCCAGGTCCAGGTCGAGGTCGGGGGTGCCGGAGAGCACCAGCAGCTGACGCACGCCCCCATCCGGCGCCGGCTGGCGCGCCCAGGCCTGCAGTTGCTCCAGTCCATAAGACCAGTGCCCGCGGCCGCCCAGCAGGCGCACCAGCACCAGCCGCGCCCGGCGCACGGTGCTGCTGAGGTAGTGGTCGATGACGGCCGGATGGGCCAGGGCCGCCAGGTTGAGGGCACGGGCTTCCACGCCCAGCAATGCAGGCTGGCGGCTGAGCAGATCGGCGAAGGCCACCAGGTCGGTGTCGGCGCTGCTGAGCAGCAGCACCGGAGCCGGCGACTGCTCCACGTAGGCCACCTGCCCGTCCGCGTCGGGACCCTCCGGCAGGCCCGGAACCGCTGCAAGTCTGTGCATGACCCCATCCTGCTGTCCGCGGTGAGAAGATCGGGCGATCGCTCCCGCCCCTCATGCATCAGTTCCTTCCCTATGCCTGGTTCGGCGGGACCTGTGTGCCCTTCGCCGAGGCCACCCTGTCGGTGGCCACCCACGCCCTCCACTACGGCACCGGCGCCTTCGGCGGCATGCGCGCCCTGCCGAACCCGGCAGACCCCTCCGAGATCCTGCTGTTCCGCGCTGACCGCCACGCCCGCCGACTTAGCCAGAGCGCCAAGCTGCTGATGGCCGATCTCAGCGTCGAGACGATCCAGGCGGCCATCGACGCCTTCCTCAAGGCGAACAAGCCCACCTGCCCGATCTACCTGCGGCCGTTCGTCTACACCAGCGATCTCGGCATCGCGCCGCGGCTGCACAACATCGAGACCGATTTTCTGATCTACGGCATCGAGCTGGGCGACTATCTCTCCCCTGACGGCGTGAGCTGTCGCTTCAGCAGCTGGACCCGCCAGGAGGATCGCTCGCTGCCGCTGCGCGGCAAGATCAGCGGCGCCTACATCACCAGCTCGCTCGCCAAGACCGAAGCCGTCAAGAGCGGCTTCGACGAGGCGCTGCTGCTCAACAGCCGCGGCAAGGTGAGCGAGGCCAGCGGCATGAATCTGTTCATCGTGCGCGATGGCGTGTTGATCACCCCGGGCGTCGATCAGGACATCCTCGAGGGCATC
>CAYNGR010000134.1:0-4947 GCA_964396755.1 uncultured Cyanobium sp.
TGATCCGTGGACCAGCCCTCTCCGGCGCTTGGTCTGTCGCCACAGCGGAGCGGAGCAGGCGTCGGCAGAGCCTCCGCCACAGGAGACGAGGGCCCACCAGCCCGAGCCAGCCGGGTTGCAGCAGGACGTCCTGGCAGCAGCTGTCCACGGATCCGAAGCCTGCGACCGCAGGGACGTCGGTGCGGTGCAGGCTCCGCCCGTCAGGACGTCGTCGCGCGCTCACCAGGACGGCCGTTGCTGCCGGACTGCTCAGCCAGGCGTTGGCGGCGTCCCGGTGGCTGCGGCCGGATGAAGCTCACGCGGCTGCACACACCGAGACCCGCTCGCGCAGCGGTCAGTGTGGGCGGGCGACCGCTCCCTGTCGCCCCAGCAGCAGGGAGCGGTGCCTCAGCGGCGGCGAGGACCGCCCGGGCGGTTGCCGCCGGGACGGGGGCCGGTGGCACCGGCATTGCGCTCCCGGTAGGTAATGCGGCCGCGGGTGAGGTCGTAGGGGCTGATCTCGACAAGAACCTTGTCACCTGCCAGCAGTTTGATGCGGAACTTGGTGAGCTTGCCGGCGGCGCGGCACAGGCACTGATGACCGGCAGGCTGCTCCAGGGTGACGAGGTAGAAGCCGTTGCCCTGTTCTTTCTCGATCACTCCGGAGGTCTCGATCATGCGGAAGGTTGTGGGATATGAAGCTGACAACAAAGTCTAGGTGCTGGCGGAGGGTGCCCTGGGGCGGTTGTGCGGCAGCCCTGTCCGCATCAGCCCCTCGCCGCGGCGGATCGGCCCTGGACGGCCAGTCACTGACGGCGGCAGACGTTGACCCGGATCGTCACGGCGGAGCCCCTCCCCAGCTCCATCAGAGCCGCCGCGGCAGACGGTCCCGGAGCCGCCGGTGGCCGTGCCCTGGCCTGGATGGCTTCGCGGCTCCAGCTCTGCTGGGGCCGGCGGACGGCTCCGGTTCCGCAGGGCGCAAGTGACGCCGCAGGCTCCAGGCCTGCCGGTGCGGAGGCCGCTGGCAAGGCGCTCAGCACGGCCAGTCAGAGCCACGCATGGTCGGAAATCGGCTTGGGCCTGGCCGCCGCGACCGGCCCCCGGCCGCCCTTCCCGCCCAGTCATGCCTGGGACCCTGGTGGGCTCAGCTCAGGCTGCCTCGAGCCCTGCGGTGCAGGGCCGCCGCCGGGTAGGGTCCAGGCCCAGGACCTGTTTCCCCCCTGTCGCCGATCCCGCCATGTTGCTGCCGCCCGTGTCGATGGATCTCGGACTGCTGCTGATCTCGATCGGGGTGGTGAATCTCTGGCGCCTGCGTCAGAACGGCTGAGTGGTGCTGCGCTGCGTCCTCCCGTGAGCACCAGGGGCTGAGCGATCTGTGACGACGCTGCTGTTCCATAAGCCCTACGGGGTGCTCAGCCAGTTCACCCCGGAGCCTGGCAGCCGCTGGGGGTGTCTGGCTGACTACATCGATGTGGCCGATGTCTACGCGGCGGGCCGGCTGGACGCCGACAGCGAGGGCCTGCTGCTGCTCACAGGCGATGGCCGCCTGCAGCAACGGCTGACCGATCCGCGCTGGGGGCACTGGCGCCGCTACTGGGTGCAGGTGGAAGGCCTGCCGCAGCCGCAGGCCCTCGAGGCGCTGCGCCGCGGCGTGCCCGTTCAGGGTCGCCTCACGCTGCCGGCGCGGGCCGGGGTGATCGATCCGTCGCCAGCGGTGCCCGATCGGGATCCGCCGATCCGCCACCGGCTGACGGTGCCCACCGCCTGGCTGTGGCTGGAGCTGCGTGAGGGCCGCAACCGGCAGGTGCGGCGCATGACGGCCGCTGTTGGACTGCCGACCCTGCGCCTGCTGCGGGTGGCGATCGATCTGATGGACGACGGGCCGCCGCTCGATCTCGCGGGACTGGCGCCGGGCCGCTGGCGGCCGGTCAGCGAGGAGGAGCAGCACCGGTTGACGGCCCTGCTCAGGCGAGGGCGTCCTTGAGTTCGCGCACCGTCTGCAGCTGACCGTAGTAGTAGTTGGCGCGAGCGCGCCGATCGGGGTCCTCGAGCGTGTCGAGGGCGTCAAACCCCAGGCTCTGCCACAGCTCATGGCCGCAGGCCCGGCTCACCTCCGCCACGGCCTCCTCCTCCAGCACCGCCAGGCGACGCTGCAGGTTCTTGATCTGGGCGATGGCCATGGCGGGGAATGGTGTGAATGGCTGAGGCGCGGCCGCCGGCCGGCCCCAGGGCGATAGTACGCCTGAACTTGCCGGCGCGGTTGGGGCGGTGCCCGCGCGCTCTGGCTGCCGGCCCGGCTTCTGGAGCCTTGGGCCCGGACGGCTGCCGGCCCGCTCGCTGTGACGCTGCCGGTCGAGTCGCGACGATCACCCTGATCGCTGTGCCGGCTCCCGGCCGCAGGGCGCTGCCAGGCGAGTGGGCCCACTCCCCGGCTGGCGGGGTCTGATCAGCGGCGGTGCTCAGGTTGCCTGTCGCTTGACGCAGTCGTGGGCCGGCGCGGCGCGACAGGCGCGACAGGGCTCAGAAGGGGAGCTTCTTCTTGGCTTCCTTGTCCAGATCGGATTCCATCTCGCGCAGCCGCTTGAGGATGGTGTCGTAGTACTCGCGCAGGTAGTCCTCGAGCCGGGTGGTCTCGGCCGGATCGAGCCCGAAGGCTTCATAGGTCGCCTCCATCGGCGCATCGAAGGCGGAGCCGGCGCTCACCACCTCGGCGAAGGCCAGTCGCTCGGCCACGTTGAGGCTGCCCTCGAAGAAGCTGGTCACGCCCTGCATCAGCCGCAGCCACAACGGCGAGACACGCACCACCCGCGCCGATTTGCTGGTGTAGCGCTCGCACAGCTGGGTGATCTCGCCGGTGTTCCAGGCCCGCGGGCCCACCACCGGGTAGGCCTGACGCACCGTTTCTGGTCGTCCCAGGGCCGCGACCGCGAAGCGCGCCACGTCCTGGGTGTTCATGTAGGCGATCGGCGTCGGCGCGCCGCTCACCCAGACCGTCTGGCTTTCCAGCACCGGGATGGCGAACTGGCTGATCAGGCCCTGCATGAAGGCGGCCACCTGCAGGATCGTGTAATCCAGATCCGAGGCGCTCAGCCATGCCTCGCTGCAGGCCTTGATGTCCATCAGCGGCACCTGGCGGTGGCGGGCCGCGTTCAGCACCGACAGGAACACGACCCGCGAGACGCCGGCGCGCTGACAGGCGGCGAACAGGTTCTGCTTGCCGCTCCAGTCGATGTCGTAGGCGCTGAGGCTGTCGCTGGCGCGGGCCGTGGCGGCATCGATCACCGCCTCCTGTCCCTCCAGGGCGTAGTCGAGGCTGTCGGGCTCGAGCAGATCGCCGCGCGTCAGCTCACAGCCCCACTCCTGCAGAAAGGCGGCCTTGCGGGGGGAGCGCACCATGCACCGGACGCTGTGGCCGGCATCCAGGGCCTGCCTCGCGATCTGGCGT
This sequence comes from uncultured Cyanobium sp., assembly GCA_964396755.1. GTDB lineage: Bacteria > Cyanobacteriota > Cyanobacteriia > PCC-6307 > Cyanobiaceae > Cyanobium. Next base: position 3,425 of record CAYNGR010000134.1, read on the forward strand.
CCGAGCGTGCCTGTGCCACCGACGACCAGAACCCGCATCATCCATGTCCAGGGGGGCCGAGCCTAGGGCCACGCCTGACGGGCCCGCGTCGACTGGTGGGCAGGATCGACAGCCCTTGCCAGCAGGCCCGGCCGGTCGCGGCAGCGCTCAGTCCTTGAGCAGCTTCAGGAGCAGGGCGCCTCCGGCCAGACCCACCGGGATCAGCACCCAGAACAGGGCTGCGGTGCCGAAGATTTCAGAGGCCATGTCCCGGACGAAGGCGAATGGGCTACCTATTTAGCAGCCCTGACGGTCGCGGCGGCGCCCTGCAGCTCGCGGGCGCTGGCCAGGATCACCTCCCAGGGCGCATCGCTGCGCAGCTGCCCGTCCATGACGCCGCTGCTCCAGGCCTGGTGTCCCAGCTGTTGCAGCGCTTCCACCAGGGCCGGCAGTGGCGGTGGGCCGCCGCCCAGCTGCTGTCCGACCTGGGCCAGCGGCCAGCAGCGCGGGCTGGCGCCGGGATCGGCGGCCAGGCGCTGCAGCAGCCGCAGGCTGGCCGGAGCCGCCCCGCCTGGCGCCTGCGGCGCATCGGCCAGCAGGGCGCCCACGGCCTGCGGATCCTGCAGGGGCCCGATCCACAGCGGCCCGCTGATCGCCAGGGCCGTCGGCATTGCGGAACCGTCCGGCCCTGATTCACTGCTCCGGACGCAGCGGCAGGCAGCCCAGCCCCGCAGCTGCAGCAGGGTCTGCACCTGCTGATCGCCGCAGACATGGCAGTGGGCGAGCAGGCCGAGCTGCCGTTCCTCGCGCGCCTGCGGCCGCCGCCGCAGCTGCACCGCCGTGCGGAAGGTGCGGCCCTCGCTGAAGCTCACGAGCGGCGTCATGCCGCGCCCCTGGGCCCAGGCCTGGCGCGCGATCACCCCCAGCTGCAGGCGCAGGGCCAGCTCCCAGCTGGCCGGATGGGCGCGGGCCGAGGCCCCCAGCCGACGCACCGCCGCCACGCGGTCGTGGCCGGTGGGAGAGCGGCCGTCGCTGCTGGCCAGCACCAGCACGCCGTCGAGGGCGACCGCGTCGAGCACCAGCGGCACCAGGGCGCTGGGGCAGCCGAAGGCATCGAGATCGACCAGCTCGAAGCGCTGCTGACGCTCCAGGCAGCCCGCCAGCAGCCGCTGGGCGGTCAGGGCGGTGCACTGCTGCTCCAGGCCGCCGGGCAGTCCCGCCAGGTTGGCCTGCAGCAGCGGCAGGCGGTCGGGATCGGCATCGTTCGCCCACAGGGCGGCGAGCGGGGCCTCGAGGGCGCAGCGCAGGCTGCGGATGCCGCAGCCGGCCATCAGATCGAGCAGTCGCACGGGCCGTTGCTGCGCCAGCCAGCGGGCGAGCAGCACGGTGACGTCGCGGGCCGGACGGGATTCGGGCCGGAAGAAGCCCCCGCCGAGCCGCAGCTGTGCCAGGCCTTCGCAATAGTGAGGCGCCTCGACTCCGTGGCGGGTCGTCACCGCAGCCTCCCCTTGCCTGATCTCTCCCAGCCTGCCCTGCCCGGCGCC
>CAYNGR010000134.1:5047-8758 GCA_964396755.1 uncultured Cyanobium sp.
CCACGGCTTTTGGCGCTGCAGCTTCCGGCGCTGACTGGGGCCAGCACGGCACCTGGCAGTGGCGCGGGCACCACTGCCACTGGCGGGTGCTGGGTGATCCGAGCCATCCCCCCCTGGTGCTGGTGCATGGCTTCGGTGCGGCCTGCGGCCACTGGCGCCACAACGCCGCGCCTCTGGCTGCCGCGGGCTGGTGCGTCTACGGACTCGATCTGATCGGCTTCGGCGCCTCCAGCCAGCCGGGGCCCGCCCACCAACCGCGTCTGGACAATCGCCTCTGGGCCCGTCAGCTGCAGGCTTTCCTCGAGCAGGTGGTGCAGGGGCAGGCCGTGCTGGTGGGCCATTCGCTGGGCGCCCTCGTGGCCCTGAGCTGCAGCGTCTTCTTCCCGGCCTGGGTGCGGGCGGTGGTGGCGGCGCCGCTGCCCGATCCCGCCCTGATCACCGGCTCTGAAGTCCCGGGACTGCGGGCTCCGCGCCAGGCCGCCTGGCGCCGGCGACTGCGCCGCTGGAGCGTCGGGCTGCTCTGCCGATTGCTGCCCCTCGAGCTGATCGTGCCGCTGCTGGCCCATTCGCCGCTGCTGGGGCTGGGGCTGCAGTCCGCCTATCACCGCCCGGTGCTGGCGGATGGCGAACTGCTGCGCCTGATCGCCAGGCCGGCCCGGCGGCCGACGGCGCCCCGCGCGCTGCGGGCGATGAGCATCGGCATGGCGCTGCGGCCGCATCACGCCACCGCCCCGGCGCTGCTGCGGCGCCTGCGCCAGCCGCTGCTGCTGCTCTGGGGTCGCCAGGACCGGCTGGTGCCTACCGCCGTGGCGCAGCAGTGCCTGCGGGTGCGCCCTGATCTGCCGCTGCAGACCCTCGAGCACTGCGGCCACTGTCCTCACGATGAGAACCCCGGGGGATTCCATGAGGTCCTGCTGGCCTGGCTGGGGCAGCTCTAGCCCCCTGCCCTCTCCGCTGCCGCGTACCTTTGGGGCACATCGCCCACCCCCTTCGCCACCCGGTCCATGAAGCACACCCTTTCGGTGCTGGTCGAAGACGAATCCGGTGCCCTCAGCCGCATCTCCGGGCTGTTCGCACGCCGTGGATTCAACATCGAGAGCCTGGCGGTGGGGCCGGCGGAGAACCGCGGCGTCTCGCGGTTGACCATGGTGGTGGAGGGCGATGACCGCACCGTCGAGCAGATGACCAAGCAGCTGGACAAGCTGGTCAATGTGTTGGGGGTGATCGACCTGTCGACCATTCCGGCGGTGGAACGGGAGCTGATGCTGCTGAAGGTGTCCGCCCCGGCCGAGAACCGCAGCGCCATCTTCGATCTGGTGCAGGTGTTCCGCGCCAAGGTGGTAGACGTCGCCGACGACGCGCTGACGCTCGAGGTGGTGGGCGACCCCGGCAAGCTCGTGGCCCTGGAGCGGCTGCTCGAGAACTACGGCATCCTTGAGATCGCCCGCACCGGCAAAGTGGCCCTGGAGAGGGCTTCGGGCGTCAACACCGAGTGGCTCAAGGCCAGCGCCTCGGTGAAGCGTGTGCCGGCCTGAACGGCCGCGGCAAGCCTGCAGGCGCTGGGGTGCCGGCCTGGCCATGCGCGGCCATGCTGATGCGATCAGGCCAGCTCGCTGAGCATTCCCCGCAGGTTCTGCGTCTCAGCGACTGGGCGGCTGGGTCCGCCGGCGCTTCCCGGCATGGATCTGCCGCAGAGGTGTCAGCGCATGGGTCCGCAGCAAGCCGCCGGGATGCAGCTGGCGCTGCTCGTCCCGGGGGGCGACAGCGCAGCTGAGCAGATGCGAGCAGAGCCAATGCCATGCGTGGACGGAGCCCGGCATGGCGTCCTCTGTCTGATGGGTCAATCAGTCGGGGCCGGACGCAGCCGGCCCGCCGCATCTGAGCCGATGTTCAGGGCTGGCCCTTCACCAGCGTGCCGCCTTCGAGCACCGTCGCCTTGACGATGCGGTCGCCCTGCTGGATGCGATCGATCACCTCCATGCCACGGCTCACCCGGCCGAACACGGCGTAGCGGCCGTCGAGCTCCGGCAGGGCCTCGAGCGCGACGTAGAACTGGGCGCTGGCCGAGTTGGGATCATTGGAGCGGGCCATCGCCACGGCGCCGCGCTGGTGGGTGAGCGCCAGGTCGCGGCTCTGTGCCGCGGTGCTGATCGGCTGGCCGTAGCGCAGTTCGCCGCTGCCCTTAAACCTGAGCTCCAGCGGGATCAGCCGGGCTTCGCCGGTGTCGGGATCGATGAAGCTGCCCATGCCGTAGTTGGCGGGCGGCACCTTCGGATCGGCGCTGCTGGGGTCTCCCCCCTGCACCACGAAGGGCACGGGTTCACGCACCACCCGGTGGAAGGAGGTGCCGTTGTAGACGCCGCGCCGCACCAGGTCGACGAAATTGCCCGCCGTCAGCGGTGCGTCCTTGCCATCGACACTGATCTGCACCGTGCCGCGGCTGGTCTCCAGTCCGATCAGCGCCTTGCCCTGCAGGCAGGGGGTGGTGGCGGCGGCGCAGCCGACCGGGCGGCTGCCGGCATCGGAGCTGCAGGCCACCAGCGACAGCGGCAGCAGGCTGATCAGGGCGGCCAGGATCACCGGCCGCAGCAGCGCCGGCCAGCGGCGCCTGAAATCGCAACGGGTCATCGCGTCAGAGACCTTCGAGGGGAACACCAAGGAAGCGGGCCAGGTTGGCGCCGGCCAGTTCCACCTCCGCCAGCGGCATCGGTTCGCCGACCCGGGTCAGCGGCAGGTCGCGACGACCCTGCACCCGCAGGGCCAGCCGGCGGCGGGGGCTGAGGCCGTCACGCACCTCCACCTTCACCGCCTGAATGTCGCGCAGGGGGATGGCGACCTCGATCGTCTGGCGGAACCCACGGCGGCTGATCAGCGCCTGGCCGCTGGCGCGGTCGAAGCGGTTGATGCCCGACCCCACATCCAGAACGATGACGAGCCACAGATAAGTAGCCAGCAGCACGGCGGCCACGCCGTAGAGGCCCATCACCAGGCCCTGGGGAACCCAGATCAGATCGGCGGCGTGGCCCAGCGGCAGCAGATCGCGGCCCAGGCGGCTGGAGGCGCTGGCCAGCAGGAAGCCGATGCCGCCGATGCTGACGGCCGCGGCCACCAGCAGGTTGGAGAGGCGGCGGGAGCCGAGCACCGACTGCTCCAGCAGTTCGTCGGCTGCCGCGGTCTTGGCCTTGGAACGGTTGCGCGGAGATGGACTGCCGGCGGCGGAGGCCTGGCTGGACGCCATGGATCTCGGTGTCAAAGGATGGGAGCGGCCATCCTGGCGTCCGGAGGGGCCATTGGCTGGGGGCCCGCACACGCCTGTGCGCCATGGGCGCATCCCGACCGCCATGCCGCCCCGCTCGCCGGGGTCCGGCGTCAGCTGCGGCGGCTGCGGGAAGCCCCGCCAGCCCTGGCATGTCAGCCCGTGTCGAGCGACCGCGCCGGCCCAGGCAACGTTGTTACGATCGCGCGGTCACCCACAGCCCGCGGGTTCCCGAACCTGCGACACACCCCGTTCACCCATGACGATTGCTGTAGGGCGCGCACCAGCAGCTCGCGGATGGTTCGACGTCCTCGATGACTGGCTCAAGCGCGACCGTTTCGTTTTCGTGGGGTGGTCCGGTCTGCTGCTGTTCCCCACCGCCTATCTGGCGCTGGGCGGCTGGCTGACCGGCACCACCTTCGCCACCTCCTGGTACACCCACGGCATCGCCAGCT
>CAYNGR010000135.1:0-8591 GCA_964396755.1 uncultured Cyanobium sp.
AAAGTGCCACTCGTCAAGATGACTTGATGAAGGCACTCTGGTATTTGGTTTATGAACTAACTAGTGGTGACGTTGAGTTTACTGATAAGTTTTTACAGGCTTATCGAGATAGAGATTAATTAGAAGATTGAAATCATATCTGCAGCCTGTTTAGCATCAGCCTTTTGTCGGTTAAGTTCTGCAGCCTTTCTTATTTCTGCTGCTTTCATAGGATTAAAAGCAGACTGAGTCTGGAACCACTGTTGCATTCCAAGGCGAACCTTCTGTTGTCCTTCTGGGTCAAGTTTACGGAACTCCTCAGAACCAGACAGTAGTTTCATGTACTCGGACTTATCTTTAAGCAGACCCTTTTTCATAGACTGCTCAACAAGTGAAACACCATAAGCAAGAGCCTTACCTAGTGGTGTACCTTGATTAGCTCTCAAAAAGTTAAGGGTATCTCCACCACCTTCAGGTGCTTTAGGTGGTCCAAATACAGCCTTACTAGTATTACCCATACCGTAAGACATACCTGACTTCATCTTTACATCACGAGATGGTTGACCAGTAGAAGTTAAGCCTTTATCTCTATTCTCATATACCTTTCGGACACTAGAGAAAATATCTTCAGCCATTATTTCTTCTTGCCCTTCATAAAGCGATGCTCTTTCATCTCGCCTTTCATCATTGCTTCCTTAGATGCAGGACGCTTTCCATATTCCTTAGTCTCAGCCTTCATAACTGCGGACGTTGACTTCATAGGAGCCTTATGCTCTTTGGACTCAACACCCATCATCTTCGACATCGACATCTTTCCCTTAGGATAAGGCATACCCATTGGCATTTTAGTTACTTCCCTCTCTTGTAAATAGCAGTAGCCTTAGCTTCCTGCGCTTTGCTCGGTTTGATTACCAACTGACCTTCAGCGTTGGAATGCTCTGCGTACTCGGCTTCCATTGCTTGACGCATAGTAGGACGGCTGCCTAACTTATGCTCCCGTTGCTCCATTTTCAGAAGCTCAGTTCTTGTAGGTGCTTTCTTAAGCCTATGCTCTCTCATCTCTACGTTCATCAAAGTACCCATAGAGAGGTGATTCATATGCTTGTTCATTTCGTTCAGCATCTAACGACCTCTACCAGCAACTCTCTTGAGTGCAGGATTCTTAGCCTTTGCAGCAGGACTTGCCTTACGGCTTGCTGACGCAAGGATAGCACCAGCTGATTCCATAGATACGCCTTGCTTCTTAGCAATCTTTGCTTGGACTGCCTTGAATCCAGGATGAGCCTTACTCTTCATATTCACCTCTAACAGTTCCAAGCCCTAAGGGATTTATTGATTCGACTATTTGGGTCGTTGGCTGTTTTAGCAGATGTACGTTTAGCCTTCATGCCTTTGAGTGTTCCTCTAGGTATGCTTTGTATTCTTCATGTTCATATTCTTCAGATGAAACAGAATTGGCAATTAAATACATTCTTGCAAACTCCAGTAACATTGGGTCATCTTGTAATAATCCTATTGCCATATTACATTTATTACACAATAGTCCTCTAACCTTATTAGTTGCGTGGTCGTGGTCTACAACTAAAGGTGCTTCAATTCCGCAAATTACACACTCTTTTATTGATTGAAGTAAATCTTTTAAATTTTCATCACTTATCATATTCCTGTAATTTCCACGACGTATATTAGACCTGTATTTATTTCGACATTCACGACACCAAGAATCTAAACCATTATGTTTTTTGTTATGTAATGGAAAAAATTCTGCAGTACCAGGTTTGTCTACTTTACATCTAGTACAAGTTAGCAATTCCAAGCCCTCCTTGCTTTATTGAGTCGTGACTCAGGATTGGCTGCTGCCTTAGGGAACATCTTTGCCTGACCAGCACTTCTTGCACAAAATGACTTACGCCTTGCTGCATCTTTAGGTGTCTTAGGATTAGGTGCTGGCGGTTTAAGGTTAGCACCAGTAGTACGCTTAAAGTGCGCTCTACCAGCAGCGTTTAATCCACCCTTAGGATTCTGATATTTCTTGACAACGCCCATAAAACGATTGTAACGTATATCCCTAATATTACATACCTGATATTATTGTCATATGGCACAGAAATTAATCACTTCAACCGATGACCCACTGTACATCAATGCAATCGTACACCTAGCCAATCTTCTTGATGAACGCACATTTGGTACACCTATGGGCGTATCCCCTAAGTGGCAAGAGAAGTTTGTAGGCAAGCAATACTGCGAAGAAGGTTGCATCAATGGACGCTGTCCTGGTCATAGCCTAGTATGTAATCTAGGAACTATCACTAAGCATCCAACCTATAAGTTCTTCGTATTCCACCGAGAAGACTACTCTAATGGCAAGCAACAGAACGTCATCTACTTCTATGAAGATGAGGCTAAAGCTGAAACTCAGTTCAACACACTAAAGCGGAGAGCAAGGGATGTTTGACAATCTAACCAAGCGTGAACTTGATATCTTGCACATGATTGCCATAGATAGACTAACGGTCAATCAGGTTGGAGAGAAGTTACTCATCTCTAAAAGAACAGTACACTTCCACCTTCAAAACATATACAAGAAGTGCAATATAGCAGACAGCCATCGATACCTAATAAACCTAGCACTTGATTATGCTGAATATCATCGCAAGTCACTTGTAAGTGATGAAACGTGATGTATACTACTGATGTCTGGATTGCTACCTACCTACCTAACTGATTCAGATAACCTTTCTACCTAGATAGAGCCAGCCGTACTCCCAGCGGTTGGCTCTGTTGCTTTTATACCCCGGTAGAGCCTAATCCACCTGTTCGTACAGCATCACTAGTCATTCGTGGATATACGTCTGCATCACACTTTGCAAACACTAGTTGAGCGATACGGTCTCCCTGATTGATATTGAACTTAGTTGAGTTCTTACCATTAGGAACCTTAGACAGGATTACCTTTATCTCAAGCTTATAGTCTGAGTCAATAATGCCCGGTGCATTCAGTACGAATACCCCATACTTGGCAGCAAGTCCTGAACGTGAGCAAACCATAGCATAGTGACCTTCAGGGATATCTACAGACACACCAGTAGACACTACGATTACTTGTCCATCAGACAACTCGTAATCATCTAAGGCATACAGGTCAAATCCAGCTGCACCAGATGTAGCCCTAGTAGGAACACAAGCTTCCTTAAACAGTAGGTTGAACATTCTTCTCTTCTTCCATCTCTTCCATTACTTCAGCAATAAAGGGGAACTGCACTTTGAACTCAGCGAATATCTTGTTGGCAAGGTCTTCGTGTTCACTCTGCGTACCGTTACCTCTACGCACGTTCATATAGTGAATCCAATTACGGATGTATGAGTTAGCGTATACCTTTGTAGGCGCACACTCAGGCAAGATAGCCCTAGCGGTTTCGTAAGCTACTCCGCACTCAATCAAAGCGTCATATGCGTCTTCAATCTTGCGAATTGCGTCAGAAACAATGTGGTCAGCATATACCTGGATATCAGTAGACAGAGGTATGGACATCTGTCGATTGTAAGGATGCTTTCCACGCATCTCTGGAGGTGTAATGCTATCCTTGACTTCTGCATATCTCTGACTAAACTCCTGCACTCTGATACTTGAGTGACGTATGAACTGACGGCTAACCATCCTACTAGTCTTTATCTCGATTGTCCAGTTAGCCATCTCAAAGATAGACCAATGACCATTACGCATACAGTACTTAAGTAGACGCTTATTCTCTTTTTCAGTCCTATTGGACTGTGTGCTAGAAGAAACTCTAGCACAATAACAAATGTGTTCTTCAGCATCTGGAGTAGCCCAGATTGTTCTTACTTCGTTCATGTTGTTCCTATAGAATCAAATATGCGTAAGTTATTTGAAACACCTGCCAATAGACAGGCACAAGCATATGCAGCACTCAAACTACAAGGAAGGCTGTTCTGCATATTCGGCGAATGTGACGTAGCAATAACGTCAAAAACCTGTAAGCATGACATTAACTGGTCTACCCCTGAGTTATCTGGCATATGTGAATACAAGCAACGTACGCATAAGTTTGGCACTTACCCTGACGTGATGATTACCAAGTCAAAGTGGGACTACCTACGGAGTTACGATGGGTATGCAATCTTACTAACAGAGTTCACTGATGGTGACTACATAACAGAAGTCCAACAGATGCCTGACCTAGAATCAAGACTAGCTGGACCAAGAATAAAGAGGAATGAGTATGACCAAGCGCAGTCAGTTTTCATTCCTCTTAGTTACTTTATAAAGTTAGAGTTATGGATACCTAACCGAACGGGTCCGATATGTCATCCATTGCTAAAGGTGCAGAATTTGCCGACTGACCCTGCTGACCCGCTTCTCTAGTCTTTCCACTATCCAAAGGCTGGATAGTATCAGCAACGACTTCCCATACCTTGCGTTGCTGGTTGTCTTTATCAGTGTACTGACGAACCTGCAAACGACCTTCAACAGCCACAAGTCTACCCTTAGACAGGTATGTAGAAGCGAAATCCGCAGACTGACCCCAAGCTGTAACATCGAAAAAGTCCGTTTCCTTTTCTCGACCCTTGCGGTCTACTGCAACCCGAAGATTAGCAACACCCTTACCAGTCTGAGTCATACGATGCTCAGGGTCAGCAACTAATCGACCTACAAGAATAACTCTATTCAGCATCTGTCACCTCTGGCTTAAGTGTGACGTTATAAACAGGCTTACTCTTGAGCAAAGATGCAATAGCCAACTCAGCAAAGTCAAGCATCAACTTGGCAGGAACTTTGAGTCCAGATGTACGAATCTGCAACCAAGCATCTCCAGCTGACAAACCACACTCAATATTGATGCCATCCTGCGTTGCGAACGATACGTCATACGTACCAGGGACAGATGGGTTGATAACAACCTCAATCTCAGAATCCCTTGAAAAACCAATTAACTTCATCACTAACTCCTCTGACATTACCTGTCATCAGTGTCAGTATACCATAACTTACTTGACGCTACTGTCTGAGTTGCGTTTGAAGCTTCGGTTAGTGCTTGGTTTGACTAGTCGCAAGTTGGCAGGTGAGTTAGTACCACCCTTTGAAAGTGGTTTCTTGTGGTCGATATCTTTACCTGCTCGGTTGACACCTTTTGAGTCCATAGAGCGACGTGCTTTTTGGCGTTCCATACGTAGCGGGTGTTCACCACGAGACATCTGTTGAGCGTACTCTTTTTTGTATGGTCGTTCCTTGTTGACGTATGGCATGAATGCATCATACCAAAACGTGCGTATATATAATATACATACTTAGTATGTATATATTCTTGTTAATAGGGGTATAAAATTCTTTCCCCTCCCCCCACAAGATTTTTACCCCCTAATAGTCGGGTATTACACCATTCTAAGGTCTTTGATATGATGGTTTATGAGCGTTGCAAAGAAGACAAATCCATCAAAATGGAAGGCTGTAGTTGCGAAGGTAAAAGCCTCTTCCAAGGGTGGTGACCCTGGTGAATGGTCGGCACGTAAAGCACAACTAGCCGTACAAGAATACAAGAAATCAGGTGGTGGATACGTAGGTTCAAAGTCTTCCAGTAACAGTCTTTCAAAGTGGACTGACCAGAAGTGGACAACTAGTGATGGTAGTCCTAGTCAAGGGAAGAAAAGATACCTTCCAGAGAAGGCTTGGTCTTCTTTATCTGCTAGTGAGAAGGCAGCAACCAATCGTGCTAAGGCAGCTGGTAACGCTCAAGGTAAGCAGTTTGTAGCACAACCTAAGACGGTTGCAAAGAAGGTTGCCAAGTTTAGGTAAGACTTGTACAATTGTCAGTAACCATAGGGAGATTACTGAATATGACGTTTGGCGAAGTGTACAACGCTATTGCTGTAGGTAAAAAGGTGTCTCGTGTTCACTGGAATAGTGAGAAAGCGTATCTTCGCTGGTCTGAAGCATTCAACGCTTTTGTATTCACCATAGACAAGAAAGAGTCCATCTTACAAGGTATCACTTTGCCTACTGAAGACTTTTTTGCTAATGATTGGATAGTGATTGAGGAACGAGCTTGGTAGATAGATATACCCTTCACTTAGGTAACTGTCTTGATTCACTCAAGGATATGCCTGATAACTCAGTAGATTCAATCGTTACTGACCCTCCATACGGTATATCCTTTATGTCCAAGAAGTGGGACTATGATGTACCAAGCGTTGAGATATGGAAAGAATGCCTACGGGTACTCAAGCCTGGTGGATTCCTTTTATCCTTCTCAAGTACACGTACTTACCATCGAATGACTATCAATATCGAAGATGCTGGCTTTGAAATCAGAGAATGCGTAAGTTGGGTGTACGCCTCAGGCTTTCCAAAATCACACAATATCCCTGCATCCATAGACAAGATGTACGGTCATCCTAATCGAGGTCGTGCAATACCTACTGCCTCGTCGTATCAGGCGTGTGACGTAGACCAAGAGAATAAGTTGACTAGTAATCCTGTTGGTCCATATGAGCCTAAGACGGATGAAGCAAAGCAATGGTCGGGTTGGGGTACTGCTCTTAAGCCTAGTCAAGAGTTTATAGCAATGGCACGTAAACCACTAGATGGTACGGTAGCCAATAATGTACTGAAGTGGGGTACTGGAGGCATTAATATCGATGCTACACGAGTGCCTATGTCTGATGAGGACTACGAAAAGTTATCTTCTGGAGTAGAACGCATACGTGAAAAAGGTGGCACGATGGGTAACTCTTGGAAGAACAGTAGTGACCTATCAGGTGCTAATCCGGTCAATCCTTCAGGTAGATGGCCAGCAAACTTTATACATGATGGCTGCCAAGAAGTCTTAGATTTGTTTCCTGATGTCAAAGGTAGCAAGGGTTCTGGTTTTACTAAAAGTAATGCTAGGTCTTGGAAGAATAAGAGTATTGAAGGCATCAATAGAGTTGGTTACGATGATTCTGGTTCAGCTGCTAGGTTCTTCTATGTACCTAAAGCCTCTAAGCGAGATAAAGAAGAAGGCTTAGATGACTTTGAGGAAAAGGTAGGCGCAAAGCAATTTAACGAAGGTATGGAAGGACAGATACGTAGTAACGGAACAGTCATTAAAGAGGCTACTAAACTACGTAACCCACATCCAACAGTCAAACCTACTGAGTTAATGAAGTACTTATGCCGTCTAGTAACACAACCTGGTGGTGTAGTCCTTGACCCATTTATGGGGTCTGGTTCGACAGGTAAGGCAGCAATACTCGAAGGCTTTCGTTTCATAGGATGCGAACTTGACGAAGAATATCTAGCAATAGCAGAAGCACGTATCAAACACGCTTGTAGCCAAAACGCTTGCAATCAACAACCTGAGTGATATACTAGGTTACTGCCGAGAGGTAGTAGAACAGAAAGAAAGTCTCCAGAAAACCCGACTAACTGTTCAAACCTGTTTCATAACTCTGTCTCCCTAGAGCCACTCAGCCGCCACTGGGTGGCTCACTCCTTTTATCTACTTGCGTAGTACTTTGCCTCTAACAATACTGACAAGCTTGTTATGCAGCAGGTCTATCTCTTCACTACTAGCGTTATCTATATACGCAACACTATCCTTATTCAGGTCTTTGTAGCCGTAGTGCAGTATGAGGGCATCCCTCATATCCTTACAGTTCTGTCGTTTTTGCTCGATTGTCATAATAACTAAAGCCACCCTGGTGCTTATTCAAGGTGGCTCCATTTGGTTAGTTGTTGTTCTTTTTTGATGCTCACCTTTCGGTGGCATCAGTACTATAGCAGATTAGGTTGGTCTTACACCAGTACCGTCATACGGTTTAGCATGACCGTTCATCTGCAGCTGTTGTGCTAAGTCTTCACCATTACCAGACACTACACCTAACACCCTGCCATACTTATCCTTCTTGTGGTTCTTGACCAGCACTACAACATCTACTTGACTATCTAGTATCTTACTTATCCACTGCTCAGTAAACGCCTTGGCAAGCTTACCAGCCTCTGTATCTTTCTCAGGGCAGTTAATACCTGACAACCTGACCTTCGTAGCTGACAACATAACACCAAAGCCTAGGTCTATATCGCCTTCCAACGTATCGCCATCTACTACACGTACACGCTTCAACGCATACTGGTACAACGTATTCTTTGTCATGCCTTATATACTACTACAGGGCAGCAAGATGACTGAATACGCATTACAAATCTATCCACTCACTGGATAACATCTATCCACACGTAACCACACAATTACGCTCGTATATGCACGTATTTACGTGCGTTGGCATACTTGATACCTTACTGACTACTCCTACCCCGATATGCCAACTGTATACAAGCCTTACAGAACACATCCTAACAACTACTCGTTACCTACCAATTGACCTCTAGTTGGTCAAATACAAAGCAAATAAGACACACCTAGCACTTACTACGGTAGGGAGAATAAGTAGGATAGATAGAGAGTGTAGTTCTACGATGGGAGAAATAGTAGTAGAGAATATGTAGAGATATTTGCGTCGGAGTCCCCCCGGTAACAACTGCTCACTGGGAGGGGGCCTTGCCATACCCGGTACCCCAGTCCGCAGTTTTTGGAAAAAAGGGAGTCCTCATT
>CAYNGR010000136.1:0-8347 GCA_964396755.1 uncultured Cyanobium sp.
TCACCGGCTGGCGGGCGCGCCAGAGCAGATCCTTGACCTCCTCCTCGGGCAGCTCCACGAACTGAGCTAGCTCGCTGACGGTGGGAGTGCGGCCCAGCTCCTGGCTGAGCTCGCGCTGGCCTTTCTTGAGTTTGTTGAGCGTCTCGGTGATGTGGATCGGCAGGCGGATGGTGCGGCTCTTCTCAGCGATGGCGCGGGTGATGCCCTGGCGGATCCACCAGTAGGCGTAGGTGGAGAACTTGTAGCCGCGGGTGGGGTCGAACTTCTCGACGCCGCGCACCAGGCCGATGGTGCCCTCCTGGATCAGGTCCAGGAGTTCCATGTTGCGGCGGGTGTACTTCTTGGCGACGCTGACCACCAGACGCAGGTTGGCCGCCACCATCCGCTCCTTGGCGCGGCGGCCGGCCTGCTGGCGTCGACGCAGCTGGGCCGGCGTCAGGCCGGCGGCCTCGGCCAGCGTCTCGGCGCTGGGTTCCTCGCCGCCGGAGCGCAGCCGCAGCTCCTCGCGCAGGTCCTCGAGCTGCATCAGCTCCTGGACCTGACGGCCCAGAGTGATCTCCTGCTCGTGGCTGAGCAGCGGCACCCGGCCGATGTCGCGCAGGTAGGACCGCAGCAGATCGCCGGTGGGGGCCAGCGGTGTGGTGCTGGTGGCGACGGCGATGGAGATGGGCATCGTCCGGAGGATGCGAAACCTTTTGGTTTCGTAAATTTACCATGGTTTTCCGGAGCGGTTCCGACCTGGCCGCTGCGCTGCGGCCGCTGCGGGTCGCTGCCGATCTGCACCGGGCTGCCGCTTTGCTGCAGGCCTGCGGACCTGGGGCGCTGCAGGCTGCGCCTGGCGCGTTCGCAGGCCAAAGTGGGGGCATGCCCCGGGAACGACTGCAGAAGCTGATGGCGGCCGCGGGCTTCTGCTCCCGCCGGCGCGGCGAGGAGCTGCTGCGTCAGGGCCGGGTCCGCGTCAATGGACGGCCCGCGCGCCTGGGCGATCAGGCCGATGCCGGCCGCGACCGGATCGAGGTGGATGGCCGGCCTCTGCAGGCCCCGCCTCCCGCGCTCACCCTGCTGCTCAACAAGCCCCTGGGGCTGCTGTCCACCTGCCACGACCCGCAGGGTCGCCCCACGGTGCTGGACCTGCTGCCGCCGGAGCTGCGCCGCGGCCAGGGCCTCCATCCCGTGGGCCGCCTCGATGCCGACAGCCGCGGCGCCCTGCTGCTCAGCAACGACGGTGACCTCACCCTGCGGCTCACCCACCCCCGCTACGGCCATCGGCGCACCTACCGGGTGTGGGTGCGTGGCGTTCCTGATGCCGAGGCCCTGCGGCGCTGGCGGGCCGGTGTCGCCCTGGATGGCCAACCCAGCCAGCCGGTGCATCTGCGCCTGCTCGAGCGCGAGGCGGATGCCGCCCTGCTTGAGCTGCAGATGGGCGAGGGGCGCAATCGTCAGATCCGCCGCACCGCCGGCCTGCTCGGCCATCGCGTGCTGGATCTGCAGCGCACCGCCATCGGCCCCTGGTCGCTGGGCGAACTGCCTGAGGGCCGCTGGCGACGCCTCCAGCCCGAGGAGCTGGCCCTGCTGCCAGACGACCGCGAGGCGTCGCCGCCCGCCCCTCCCCTGTCACGGGACGGTGACCATGGCCAGCCTCGCGGCCGCCGCCCTCTTGCCAGGCAGGATCTGCAGGACACCCTTCTGCTGTGACGTCTCCTCCGCCGACCCTGCAGGCCCGCGCCGCGGCCATCGCTCCCCTCAGGCGCCAGGGAGAGCGGCTGCTCGGTCGTCTGCTGCGCCGCACCGCCACCGTCGTGGTCTCCCGAGGCGACTACAGCGGCGGTGATCCATTTCTGGAGGTGGGCCGGCGGCTGCGCGCCGCGCGTGAGTCCCGCGGCCTCAGCCTGCGCCAGCTGGCCCAGGAGACCCGCATCAGCATCACGGTGCTCGAAGCGCTGGAGAAGGGCTGGCGCGATCGTCTGCCCGAGTCGGCCTACCTGCGCACGATGCTCAGGCTGCTGGAGGAGCATCTGGCTCTCGACCGCGGCAGCCTGGAGGCCGCCCTGCCGCTGCGCACCTCCCGCCGTCTGCGCACCAGCCTCAGGGTCCGTAGCGAGCGGCTGCCGATCAGTTCGATCGCCGTGCTCACCACCTGGCAGGGGACCCTCCTGTACGGCCTGCTCTGCCTGCTGTTGATCTACGGGCTCAACCGTCAGCAGCAGCGGCTGGTGGTGCAGGGCCTGCTGCCGCTGCGGCCGGTGGCTCCCCAGGCGCTGCCGGCCTCTGCAACGGCCGCCGGCGATGAACGCGATCGGCTGCGGGTGCAGGCCGCCTATCCGGATCTGCGGCCCCTGGAGCGGGCCGGTCGCGGTCAGGGCCTCAGCCTGCTGCGCCGCCCGCCCCAGTCCCAAGTGTCGTCTGCCACGGCTTTGCCGGGAACGGCTTTGCCTGGAGCTGCTTCGCCGGGAACCGCTTCGCCGGGCACGGCCGCGCCAGGAAGCGCTTCGCCAGAACCCTCCTCGCCAGGCATGGCCGCCGCTGGCGGCGGCTCTCCTGAGCCACCCACGCAGGACGAGCGCTTCAGGCAAACGGCGACGCCAACGGCCGCCTCTGATCAATAGCCCACGGCCCTCGAGCCCGGCTCAGCCCCTCAGGACGCCGCCTCCCCTGCAGCGCGCCCGTAACGGGCGGCCATCGCCCCCAGCCCCTGCAGCTTGTCGTGCAGGCTGGCGACCGGTTGCTGCAGCCGCCAGCTCCAGTTGCCGCTTGCCGTTCCGGGGGTGTTGAAGCGGGCCTCGTCGCCCAGCTCGAGCAGATCCTGCAGCGGCACCACCACCAGTTCGGCCCGCGAGCCCAGGGCCAGTTCCAGCAGCTGCCAGCCCGGTGAGCGCACCTCTGCGCCGACCGCCTGGCGCACCCGCTCGCGGCTGTCGCCATCGAGCTGCTGCCACCAGCCCAGGGTGGTGGCGTTGTCGTGGGTGCCGGTGTAGACGACCCAGCGCTCGCCCACGTAGTTGGCCGGCAGGTAGGGATTGTCGGCGGCGCCATCGAAGGCGAACTGCAGGATCTTCATGCCCGGCAGGGCGAAGCGGTCGCGCAGCGCCTCCACCTCCGGAGTGATCACCCCCAGGTCTTCGGCGATCAGGGGCAGTTGTCCCTGCACCAGCCGGTCCTGCTGCTGACAGAGGGCCTGCAGCCTGCTCAGCAGGCGCTCGCCCGGGGAGGGGCGCCAGTGACCATGCTCGGCGGTGGCGGCGCCGCCGGGCACGCTCCAGTAGGCCTCCAGGGCGCGGAAGTGATCGAGGCGCAGCAGGTCGAACAGATCAAGCTGCCGCTCCAGCCGCTGCAGCCACCAGCGGAAGCGGCTGAACCGATGCCGCCACCAGCGGTACACCGGCGTCCCCCACAGCTGGCCGGTCTTGGCGAAGTAATCGGGCGGGACGCCGCTCTGCTGGCTGAGGCTGCCGTCCAGCCGCACGGAGAACAGGCCGCGGCGGCACCAGACGTCGGCGCTGTCGTGGGCCACGTAGAAGGGCAGATCCCCGACAAGCCGCAGGCCGCCGGCATGGCAGCGCTGCTGCAGGGCCTGCCATTGCTCCTGCAGCTGCCACTGCAGCAGGGCTTCCTGCAGCAGCTCCGGCGCGTGGTGCTGCTGCAGCTGGCGCAGGGCCCGCTGCTGGCGCTGGGCCAGGGGCCCTGGCCATTCCCACCAGGGACGGCCCCCCTGCAGACTCCGCAGGACCATGAACTGGCAGTGATCCTGCAGCCAGTCCGCCTGGCTGCGGCACCAGCGCTCGAAGCTGTCGCGACGGGCGGCGCTCTGGCGCGGCCAGTGGCGTCCGAGGGCGGCGCCGATCGCGGCGGCCCGCTGGCTGGCCTGGGCTGGATCGAGACGCTCCGGGCTGGCGCCAGGCAGGGCGCCATGGTCCTCGGCGCTGATCAGATCGGCTGCCAGCAGATCATCGGCATCGATCAGCCACGGGTTGAGGGCCGATCCGCTCGGGGAGCTGTAGGGGGAGCCGGTGCCATCGGTGGGCGCCAGGGGCAGCACCTGCCAGACCCCGATGCCGGCGGCGATCAGCAGATCGATCCAGGCGCGCGCTTCAGCCCCGAGGCTGCCGCAGGGGCCCGCTCCCGGCAGGGCGGTGGGGTGCAGCAGAACGCCGCTGCTCGGGGAGGGACAACTCACAGGGAGGGAAGGCGGTAGCGGCTGATGATCCGCCGGGCGAAGGCCGGGATGTGGCGCTCGGCCATGGCGGGGTGGTGGCGACGCACCCAGAGGGCGTTGCGGGTGAAGTGGGAATCGATCGAGAAGCGGCCGTACTCCAGCCCCTGCGGCCCGATCCGGCCGATCACCAGGCCGAACAGCTCAGCCAGCCAGCGGGGCAGCTTCACGGCCTTGTCGTAGGCCTCGATGCCCTGCTGCACGGCGGCGCGGCGGTCGCCGCGGCTGCTCACCGCTGCGGTGTCCAGTTCGTCCTCCACCAGTGCCAGCAGCTCGGCTCCGCGGTCGTTGCGCACCGTCAGCCACTGGCGACCGAAGTTGGCGCCCATGTAGCCCACCACCAGGTCAGCGCCGGCGTTGGTGTAGTCGAAGCAGCTCAGGCAGCTGGGGGCAAACACATCCTTGAGCTTGGGGGTGTCGAGACCGAAGAACGGCACCGTTTCCTCACGGCCGTCGCTGTGGCGGAAGTGGATGCGGAAGTCCTGCATGAACTCGTAGTGCACCACCGTCTCCGGTGAGCTGACGGTGCTCTCCAGAAACGTCTGCAGTCCCTCGCGTGAGACGTTGTCGACGCAGGGAAGGCCGAGCACGTACAGCTGCTCCAGCGGCAGGGTGTCCTGCACGGCGCGCAGGGCCTGGATCTGGCAGCCGACGCCGATCGCCAGCAGGCGGCGGATGCCACTGCCCGGCAGCTGCTCGAGCACCTTCAGGTTGGGGGAGAGGGTGGGCTTGTTCACCCGCGCCGACAGCACCTCCTCGGGCGTCCGGGCCAGGATCGGCACCGGCGTGAAGCGGTCCTCCTCGCTCTGGCGGACGCACAGCACGGCGTCCACCAGTCCCGTCTCCAGGGCGCGCACACCGATGCGGCTGACGATGCCGGTCCACTGGGCCCCCTCGATCGGCTGGCGCAGCCTTGCCGTGAGCATGCGCTGGTGCACGCCGAAGTACAGCTCGTCCTCGTTGTCGAGATCGCGGCTGCGGCCATGGGCGCGCTCCTCCATCGCCTCGAAGCGCTGCTCGAGGAAGGCGCAGGCCCGCCGCACATAGGCGATCCAGCGGCTGTCGCACAGACCGCACTGGCTGCACAGATCGCGGGCCGGATAGGAGCTGCCTGGGGCCAGGGGCCGGGCCCGCTCATGCGGGGCCAGGGGCGGCTGGCCTGCGCCGGGCGCCTGCGTCGTCGATGCGGAGGTGGGCTCCGCAGTGGTGGGCTCCGCCGAAGGCGGCGGTGACGCGGGCTGGGCGGCGGACAAGCGGAGATGGAGAGAAGCTCAGCGCTCAAGCTATCGGCCCCGCCGTTCGCGAGCGGAGCGTCGCGGCCAAGCCTGGGCCAGAGTGGGCGTCCTCAAGCCTTCCGCGCCGCCTGATGCCCCGCCGCCGGGACCCCCGCCCCCCCGCCGACTCCCCTCGCACGCGCCGCCTGCCAGGGGCCTCCCTGCTGCAGGGGGCTGGCGCTCTGCGCCGGCGGTTGTTCCGCCTGCCCAGTCGCCGTCAGCTGCTGCTGACAGCGGTGGCGACGGGCGGAGCCCTGGTCTCCCTGACCGTCCTGGGTCTGGTGTGGCCGGAGCATGACCAGGCCTTCCAGGCCAGGCCGGAGGTCACGCCCGCCAACCTGGCCGACAAGCCGCGCCGCCCCGTCACCGTTCTGGTCATCGGAGTCGATGCCGACCGTCTCGGGGACGCCAGCAACAAGGCTGCGCCGGCCGGATCCGCCAATGCCGATGCCGTGCTGCTACTGCGGGTCCAGCCCAAGGGGCCGCTGCAGGTGCTCAACCTGCCCACCGAGCTGGCCGTGCGTCTGCCCGGCCAGAAGCAGCCCGTGGCCCTGGGCAGCCTCTACCGCCGCGGAGGTGTGGCGCTGACGGCCGATGCGGTGCGTGAGCTCACCGGCCTGCACGCCCCCAGCCCCGACCGCTACGTGGTGCTGCCCCGCGCGGCGCTGCGTCAACTGGTCAACGGCATCGGCGGGCTGGAGATCGATCCGCCGCGCACCATGCGTTACCAGGACAAGGCCCAGAAGCTCAAGATCGACCTGCAGGGCGGTCTGCAGCGCTTCGGGGGCGCCCAGGCCGAGCAGCTGATCCGCTACCGAGACCGCTGGCTGGGAGAGTCGGATCGGCGCAACAACCAGCAGCGTTTCCAGGTCGCCCTGCGCGAGCGCCTGCGTCAGACCGAACCGCTGACGGCGCTGCCCGGGGTGCTGCGCGACCTGGAGGGCGAGGTGGACACCAATCTCACGCCGCTGGAGGCTCTCAGCCTGATGGCGGCCGGCCTGGATGACGAGCGCCCGATCGCCTTCGCCAGCCTGCCTCTCGATCCACCCAAGCCCGGCCACGGCAAGCTGCGCCAGCTCAGCAGCAAGTCGCCCGCTCCCATCTGGCCCGAGACCAAGTCCTGAGCGCGGCGTACACGGGCGCCCGGCGCCCCTCGCACGGCTGGCTCCGCCGTCGATGACCCAGCGGCATGGCCTGGATCCTGTGCTGAGTCCGGGCGATCGGGCTGACGCCGGGCAGGGTCCCTGGTGCCATGAGGCGTCCCGTGGCGCGGCGGTCAGCGGGTTCTGGGCTTTGCCGGGCCGCTGTCTGAGCCAGTCCGGCTGGTTGCGCAGCTGCGGAGCGGACTGAATCCATGGCCTGGATCGTCCCCCATGCGGCCTTGCAGCAGCCCAGCCCGCGGCCATGAACGGGCCGGGAGGTGGGCTCCGGCGAGCGCCTGAGGCCTGTCCGATCAGCTCCCGGCCGGCGCTCTGGAGCGGCCGGTCTGGTGGGCCTTGGCGGCGCCCGCAGGCGCAGGGTCAGGCCTGCGTGAGCTGCCGCCAGCGCAGCGCAACGGCGGCCGCCAGGCGGGTGGCGGCCTCCCCCTCCGCGGGTGCTGTGCCCGCCGCCTCCGCCGTTGCGTCCTGGGCCAGCTGGCCCAGCCAGGGCAGGCCATCCTGCAGTCGCGCGTCCTCCTGCCAGGCACCGCCCCACTGCAGCAGTCCCACCAGCGGCACCCGCCACTGGCGCAGCAGGGCGGTGGCCGCCGCGGGCAGACCGCTGGTCAGCTGCGCCGCCGGAATCACGAGCACGGCCGGCTGCCGCCAGTCCCCCAGGGCTTCGGCCCAGCGGCGGCCATCGGCCAGCGGCAGGCCGACGTCGACCTCAAGACCGGCCAGCCAGCCGCCGCCCTGGGTGCGGGCCTGGGCGGCGAGCGACAGCTGGGCGGCATCGGGGCCCGCCTCGGGATCCAGTGCGAGCACGGGGCGCCCCAGCAGTGCAGCCAGCTGATGGGTCACCCGGCCCAGTGGCGGCAGGCCTCCAGCGCCTGCCGGATCCCCGCTGCCCAGGCCCACCAGCACGATTCCGTCGCGCTGTGGACCGTCCGTCCGATCCGCCGGCAGAGGCCATTCCTTCATCGAGCTTCATCCCCCTGGGGCTGGCACGCTTCTACCATCGGTCCTGCGCAGCCCCGTACGCCGTTCCGTGACCACGTTCCCGACTGCTGCCCGGGTGGACACGGCAGGGGTGCAGGCCCCCGCCAGCCACGACATGCGACGGCTGAGGCTGTTCAGCGGCACCTCCAATCCGGATCTGTCCCGCGAAATCGGCGCGTATCTGGGCATCCCCGACGGCCCCCGCGTGATCAAGCGCTTCGCCGACGGTGAGCTCTACATCCAGATTCAGGAGTCGATCCGGGGCTGCGACGTCTTTCTGATCCAGCCCACCTGCGCTCCGGTGAACGATCACCTGATGGAGCTGCTGATCATGGTGGACGCCTGCCGGCGTGCTTCGGCCCGGCAGATCACGGCGGTGGTTCCCTACTACGGCTACGCCCGCGCCGACCGCAAGACCGCCGGCCGCGAATCGATCACGGCCAAGCTGGTCGCCAACCTGCTGGTCAAGTCCGGCGTCGACCGGGTGCTGGCGATGGATCTGCACTCCTCCCAGATCCAGGGCTACTTCGACATCCCCTGCGATCACATCTACGGCTCTCCGGTGCTCGTCGATTACCTGTCCACCCGAGATCTCGGCGAGGTGGTGGTGGTGTCTCCCGACGTCGGCGGTGTGGCGCGTGCCCGCGCCTTCGCTAAGCAGATGAACGACGCCCCGCTGGCGATCATCGACAAACGCCGCTCCGGTCACAACGTGGCGGAGAGCC
>CAYNGR010000137.1:0-2260 GCA_964396755.1 uncultured Cyanobium sp.
CCCACTGGGGATCGCGTGGGAGGAAGACGACGCGGGTTTCCGACTCGCCGCGGCGCGGGGCTGGCAGCTCCGCCGCCTCGAAGCGCACCAGGGTCTCCAGTGGTTCGTCGCCGTCCTGCTGGCGCTCACTGATCGCCTCGAGCAGCTCCTCCTTGGTCTTGCGGCTGTAGAGGGTCACGCCAAGCTCGCTCGCGATCTGGCGCAGTTGACGCAGGGTCTGCGTTGCCAAGGACGACAGCGGCGACTGGCTCACAGCAAAGATTTCGTTTGGGATCAGTCTGGCCGAGTCTGGGCCGAGCCGCCGCCCGGCACCTCTCGGTCGTCAGGGTCCACTGACGGCGCTGATCCCACAAGCAAAAAGGGTGCCCGCCCAGTGGACGGACACCCTGAAAGCATGGAGCTCAGCTGAGGCGCTGATCGCCTCAGCGGCTGATGCTGCGGTAGGGAACCTTGGCCAGGTAATCCATGCCGGTGTTGCCCTGAGCGCTGCCGACGCCACGCAGGGCAGGCAGGGTGCGCACCCAGGGGAGGTAGTCCTCGGGGGAGCCGCCGCGGCGCTGCTGGGCACGCTGCGGGAAGGCCTTGGCGGTCCCGGTGTAGACGATCTGGGGGAAGCCCAGGATGCCGCGGTAGTACTCGTCGTAGCGGGGGGAGGTGAGGTTGAAGGGGGTCTCACCGACCTCACGGGAGCCGACCACCCGGTTGCGGTGGTAAGGAACGGTGTCGTAGCCGAAGGCGTCGAGATACTCCTGGGAATTCAGGATGTCGTCGACCATGCCGCGCACGCCGCGGGTCATCAGCACGGCCGACCAGGCGATTTCCTCGGACTTGCCGTGGGTGGTGCGGCCCAGCAGCTTCTCAACAAGGTGGCGGGCCACTTTGTAGTTGTTGTTGAGGTTGTAGAAGCTGCGGGTGAAGGTGTCCGACAGGCAGAGCGAGCGGATGAAATCGCGAACGGTGATCTGGCCGTCGCGCAGCTGGCTCTCCAGGGTGCGGTCGCGGTCGACCTTGAAGGCGTGGAAGAAGATCTGGCGGTAGGCGCTCTCGATCACGAAGTTCTGGTCTTCGCGATCCATGGCCTTGTCCATGGAGGCAGCGCGGGGATCCTCGTCGGAGCCCACCCGGAGGGCATTGACCCGGGAGTTCTGGGAGGTGGGGGCGTACTTGAGGAGGGGAAGAGCCACGCGGGGTCCGGTCATCCGTCGGACGCGATCGTAGAAGTGCGCTCGCGGTGCGCTTCCCGGGGCCGTGCCAGGACTCACAGTCCGTAACGTTGCGCACCGCGCCGGGTGCGCCGCGGGCTGCCTGCCGCAGCCCGGTTCACCAGCCCAGGGCCGACAGGGGCGCCGCCTCGCCCCCGGTGGGTTGCGCCATCTCGGCCCCGCTCCCAGAGGCGCCGGCCTGGCCGTCCGGGCCGGCGATGCGCGTCTCAACGCAGAAGGAGGCGGTGTTGGAGAGCCCCTGGACCGTGCTGGTGCGCAGCCGCACATCCGGGCCCGCGAAGCTGAAGCGCTCCAGCGACTGCATCGTTTCGTAGGCGGTGGTCAGCAGCAGCCCGTCGCGATCGTCCATGGCGAAGCGTCCAGCCACCGGGGCGGTCTCGGCGTAGCCGCGGTCGCGCAGCAGCAGGCCGGAGCGTCCCCGTTCGTCGTCGGGAATCAGGCCGAAGACGCTCTCGCCCTCATGGGCCTCGCCGGCCTTGTCCCAGGCCATCGAGCCGCTCCAGGTGACGCGGCAGCCACCCACCAGAGCGGCGGGATCCTGGCCGTGCAGGCCGGCGATCGCCTGCAGGCGCGGGTCGTCGGGGCTGAGCTCCACCACCTCGATCCACGAGCCGCCGGCCTCGGCGCGGCGGTGCAGCAGGTGGTGGCTGCTGCGCTGGGAGCGCCAGCGGCCGCAGCTGAGGCGGAAGAACTGCAGGGCGTCGGGGATGGATCCGCTCACGGGGCTGCCTCGCTGGCATGGCTCGCAGCCAGCATGATCGCAATGTCGTGGCCGCGATCGCAGCAGGAGCAGCTCGGGGTCTCGCCTCCCACATGCCAGGGAGCTGTCCAGCCGGGCTGCGTTCGCCTGTTCTGCTCCGGGCGTGTTGTTGGGAACAGGAGTCCGGTGGGGCCTGCCGGGACTGTCCCGGTCGCGGCGCTCGTTGGCAACCGGCTGGAGGCGCGGAGAGGGCGCGGGGCGCCGCTGATGGCGGTGGCGTTCAGTGCTGCGGGGTGGCCGGACCATCGCTGTCGCCGCCACTTCTGTCGCCGCCACT
>CAYNGR010000137.1:2360-8265 GCA_964396755.1 uncultured Cyanobium sp.
AGTGCTGCGGGGTGGCCGGACCATCGCTGTCGCCGCCACTTCTGTCGCCGCCACTGCTGGCGCCGATGCGGCTGTCGGCCTGGCGGCGGGCCCAGCTCTCCAGGTCGTGCAGCTCCAGATCCAGGGCCTGGCGCGTCGGGCCGGCGATCACCCGCAGCTGATCGGCGACGTTCAGCATCTGGCCGCTGAATGCCTCGGCGAAGGCGGCATCGCCTGCGGTGGCGTCCTGCTCGAGCACCCAGCGGTTGATGGACTCCCGATCGGGAGCGGCGCCGCCGCGCCGGCCGGAGATGTGCTGCAGGGTGCGCAGGCCGTGGGCCAGCAGGCGCAGATGGTGACGTTCCAGCGCCGGCAGCAGGGTGGCCTCGAGGCCGGCCAGTTCCTCAGGGGTGAGCATCCCGCTCAGGCGCCGGCCTCGCCGGGCGTCAGACGGAAGCCGCAGAAGTGGCCCTCCTCCAGCCGCCAGTGCACCCGCTCGACATGGCAGTCGGGGAAGGTGCGGCGGATCAGTTGCAGCTCCTGGTCGCAGACCACCGGGAACTCCTCGGCGATGCGCATGACAGAACAGTGGAATTCACTCAGGATCCAGCCCCGGCGATTGGGGCCGGCACCGGCCGGCAGCTCGGAATCGGCCCGCAGTTCAGCCACGTAGCCCTCCTGGCGACGCAGCTCCACGAGCCGCTCCAGCCGTTGGCGCAGGCTGCCCTCGCCGATGCGCTGGCGGTAGAGCTCCGCCTTGGTGCTGGCCTGATCCTGCAGCAGGGTGCGCAGGGTCTCGGGCGGAAGGCTGCTGGAGATCGACTGCAGCAGCCCCAGTGCGAAATGCTCGCTGCCGTCGGGAAAGCGTTCGTGGCCCTGCGGCGTGAGGTGCCAGCGATTGCTGGGCCGGCCGGGACCGTCATGGGACGAGCAGGCCTCGACCAGGCCGTCCTCTTCAAGGCTGCGCAGATGGCGGCGCATCACCTGCACCGAAACCCCCAGGCGGGAGGCCAACTCGGCGGCGGTGGCCTCGCCCTCGCGCAGCAGGATCGAGAGCGCCGCATCGCGGGTGGGAGCCGCGCCGGTCGAGGCCGGCCCCACGGTGGGCGGCTCCAGGGGCAGTGCCGAGCGATCGCCAGCCGCTGCGGCCCTGGAGGTGTCGGTTCCGGTCGACGGCGGGACGCTCATGGCGGAGGAGATACGCCCTCACCATGCCACGCGTTGCCGGCATCTGGTGGACTCGACCGCCCGATGTGCGTAGCAGGGGACGAGGGCTCGATGCGCGCCGCGGACGTGACGGTGGGCACAATGGCGAGCTGCACCCGTGCATCGCCTCCGTGCCCTATGGTCTGACTAACGAAACCATTGTGTTTCGTAACTGGTCACCCGCAGGTCCCGCTGCCGCGATCCCGCCTGCCGCTGCTCCCTGACCCTGTCCCCATGTCCGACGCCGCCACTGGCTCCAGTGTCAACACCTCCAGCGCCGCGCCTGCCCCCCAGGCGTCCGACAGCCTTGAGGTGATCCGCAAGTTCGCTGAGACCTACGCCCAGCGCACGGGCACCTATTTCTGCAGCGATTCCGGCGTCACGGCGGTGGTGCTCGAGGGACTCGCCCGCCACAAGGACGAGCTGGGTGCGGCTCTCTGTCCCTGCCGGCACTACGAGGACAAGCAGGCCGAGGTGGCTCAGGCGTTCTGGAACTGCCCCTGCGTGCCGATGCGGGAGCGCAAGGAGTGCCACTGCATGCTCTTCCTCACCGAAGACAATCCCTTCCGCTGCGAGAAGCAGTCCATCACCCTCGACGAAATCAAGTCCCACACTGCCGGCTGATGCCGTTGCTCCGATGAGTTCTCCCGCAGCCAGCGTCGGCGATCTGGTCAGCCAGCCCTACAAATATGGCTTCGTCACCGACATCGAAACTGAGAAGATCGCCAAGGGTCTCAGCGAGGATGTCGTTCGGCTGATCTCCAGCAAGAAGCAGGAGCCTGCCTTCCTGCTGGAGTTCCGCCTGCGCGCTTACCGCCAGTGGCTGCAGATGCGGGAGCCCGACTGGGCGGCCCTGGGGTATCCGGCGATCGACTACCAGGACATCATCTATTACGCCGCTCCCAAGCAGCAGGTCAAGAAGGCCAGCCTTGACGAGGTCGATCCCAAGCTGCTGGAAACCTTCGACAAGCTCGGCATCCCGCTGAGCGAGCAGAAGCGCCTCTCCAATGTGGCCGTCGACGCGGTGTTCGACAGCGTCTCGATCGCCACCACTTACAAGGAGAAGCTCGCCGAGCACGGCGTGATCTTCTGCTCGATCAGCGAGGCGGTCAAGGAGCATCCTGAGCTGATCGAAAAGTATTTGGGCAGCGTCGTCGCCAGCAACGATAATTACTTCGCCGCGCTCAATTCGGCGGTGTTCAGCGACGGCTCGTTCGTGTTCATCCCCAGGGGCGTCGAGTGCCCGATGGAGCTGTCCACGTACTTCCGCATCAACTCCGGCGACACCGGCCAGTTCGAGCGCACGCTCATCGTGGCCGAGGAAGGCGCTTCCGTCAGCTATCTGGAGGGCTGCACTGCGCCGATGTTCGACACTAATCAGCTGCATGCGGCTGTGGTGGAGCTGGTGGCCCTCGATGATGCCTCGATCAAGTACTCCACCGTCCAGAATTGGTATGCCGGTGATGAGAACGGTGTCGGCGGCATCTACAACTTCGTGACCAAGCGCGGCCATTGCCGCGGGGCGCGCAGCCGCATCAGCTGGACCCAGGTGGAAACCGGTTCGGCGATCACCTGGAAATATCCCAGCTGTGTCCTGCAGGGCGAGGATTCGGTGGGCGAGTTCTATTCGGTGGCGCTCACCAACAATCGCCAGCAGGCTGACACCGGCACCAAGATGATCCATGTCGGCCCCCGCAGCCGCTCCACGATCGTCAGCAAGGGCATCAGCGCCGGCCAGTCCAGCAACAGCTACCGCGGCCTGGTGCAGATCGGTCCCAAGGCCGTGGGCGCGCGCAACTACAGCCAGTGCGATTCGATGTTGATCGGCGATCGCGCCGCCGCCAACACCTATCCCTACATCCGCTCGCAGCAGCCCCGGGCCAACGTGGAGCATGAGGCCAGCACCTGCCGCATCTCCGCCGATCAGCTCTTCTATCTGCAGAGCCGCGGCATCGGTTTCGAAGAGGCCGTCTCGATGATGGTCAGTGGTTTTTGCCGCGATGTGTTCAATCAGCTGCCGATGGAGTTCGCCGCCGAAGCTGACAAGCTCCTGGCTCTGAAGCTCGAAGGTTCGGTCGGCTGATCGCCGCCCGCGCCAATCGATCCGCTCGTTCGTCTTCCCTGTTCCGTCTGTTCTCCCCGTTGCCGTGATTCGCCCCGACGCCCCGGTCCTGCTCGAGATCCGCGATCTGCACGCTCGCGTGGAGGATCAGCCGATCCTGCACGGCGTCAATCTGACGCTGCGCGCCGGTGAGATTCACGCTGTCATGGGCCGCAACGGCAGCGGCAAGAGCACCCTTTCCAAGGTGCTGGCCGGCCACCCCGCTTACAGCGTCACGGCTGGATCGGTCCACTTCCAGGGCCAGGATCTGCTCGACCTCGACCCCGAGCAGCGGGCCCGGATCGGCCTGTTTCTGGGCTTCCAGTATCCGATCGAGATCCCCGGCGTCAGCAACCTCGAATTCCTGCGGGTGGCCACCAACGCCCGCCGTGTGCAGAAGGGCGAGGAGGAGCTCGACACCTTCGCCTTCGAGGATCTGGTGCGCGAGCGTCTGGCGGTGGTACAGATGGATCCCGCCTTCCTGGATCGTTCGGTCAACGAGGGCTTCTCCGGTGGCGAGAAGAAGCGCAACGAGATTCTGCAGATGGCGTTGCTTGAGCCGCTGGTGGCGATCCTCGATGAAACCGACTCCGGCCTCGACATCGATGCGCTGCGCATCGTCGCCGGCGGCGTCAATCATCTCGCCAGCCCCGAGAACGCCACGCTGCTGATCACCCACTATCAGCGTCTGCTCGATGTGATCACGCCGGACTATGTGCATGTGATGGCCAAGGGCCGCATCCTGCGCACCGGCGGCAAGGAGCTGGCCTTCGAGCTTGAGGAGAACGGCTACGACTGGGTCGACCAGGAGCTCGCCGCCCTGGAGGTTGCCTGATGGTGGCGATCTCCCCGTCCCGTCCGGCTGCGTCTGCCGCCTGGAGCCAGGCGCTGCTGCAGACCCTGCCCCCGGAAGCCGGCGTGCTCGCACCGGTGCAGCAGCGAGGCCGTCAGGGGCTGGCCGGCCTGCCGCTGCCCGGCCGCCGCGATGAGGCCTGGCGGTTCACGCCACTCGATGTGCTGACGGCGCTGGATCCCTCCCAGCTGGCGCTGGGCTGCCAGCCAGCGGTCGGTCTGCCGGCCGCCGTTGCCGGCACCCTGCGGCTGGTGCTCGACGGCCGCAGCGATCCGCTGGCGGGCGTGACCCTGCCCCAGGGGCTCTCGGTTCTGAGCGACGCCGACCTGCAGCGCTGTCTCGGCCAGACCCTGGAGGCCAATGGTTGCCGCGAGGCCTGGCCGGTGCTGCTCAACAAGGCCGCAGCCGGTCAGCTGCTCGCCCTGCGCGTGCGCGGCGCCGTCGAGCCCGTGCTCGAGCTGGTCAGCGACGCTGGCGCTGGCCCCTGCCTGGTGCCGCTGCGGGTGCTGCTGGTGCTCGAGGAGGGCGCCAGCCTCTCGCTGCTGCAGGTGCATCGCAGCCGCGGCGCCAATCTCACCAGCGTCGTTGTCGAGGCGCAGCTGGGCCGTTCCGCTCATCTGGAGCACGGCCTGCTGGCCCACGGCCATGCCGGCGCGGCGCTGCTGGCCCACCTGGCGGTGCGCCAGGAACCCGCCAGCAGCTTCCGGCTCACCTCCGCGAGCTCCGGCTGGGGGCTGCTGCGCTTCGAGCCGCGCATTCAGCAGAGCGAGGGCCAGGCCCAGACCTCCCTGCAGGCGTTGCAGCTGGTGCGCGGCCAGGAGCTGGCCGACACCCACAGCCAGGTGGCGTTCGAAGGACCGGAAGGGCGTCTCGATCAGCTGCACAAGGTGGTGGCCGATGACGCCGCTCGCAGTGTGTTCAACGGCGCCGTGCGCGTGCCCCGGGCCGCCCAGCGCACTGACGCCGCTCAGCTCAGCCGCAGCCTGCTGCTCAGCGAGCGCGCCCGGATCGACACCAAGCCGGAACTGGAGATCGTCGCCGACGACGTCAAATGTGCCCACGGCGCCACGGTGAGCCAGCTGCAGCAGGATGAACTCTTCTACCTTCAGAGCCGTGGCATCGGCGCCGATCGTGCCGCCGCCCTGCTGCTGCGTGGCTACTGCGAGGAGATCCTGCGCAGCCTGCCCGCCGCCGCTGCCGCCTGGCAGCCCCTGTCCACCCTGCTGGGGGAGATCACCGACCGATGACGCTCACCCCCACCGTCCTGTCGGAGCAGGCCTCCGATCCCGCCGGCAGCGGCCCCGGGCTCAATCCCGCTCTCGCAGCCCAGGCCATGACCGGCGGTGCGGATGCGGGTGCCGCCCAGCCTGCCGACACCCCGGCTGCTCCCGAGGATCTCTCGGCCCTGACCCGAGCTGATTTCCCGCTACTGGCCCAGACCGCCTGCCTGGGGCAGCCCCTGATCTATCTCGATTACGCCGCCACCAGCCAGAAGCCGGTGCAGGTGCTGGAGGCGCTGCAGCACTACTACGGCCACGACAATGCCAACGTGCATCGCGGCGCCCACCAGCTGAGCGCCCGCGCTACCGAGCAGTTCGAGGCCGCCCGCGACAGCGTCGCCCGCTTCATCGGTGCCGCCAGCGCCCGCGAGATCGTCTACACCCGCAATGCCAGCGAGGCGATCAATCTGGTGGCCCGCAGCTGGGGCGAGGCCAACCTGCGCCCCGGCGATGAGGTGCTGCTCACGGTGATGGAGCACCACAGCA
>CAYNGR010000138.1:0-3867 GCA_964396755.1 uncultured Cyanobium sp.
AAAATATGCTTTCTACACCGTTTGACACAAGCAAACTGCCAAGCACAGGGTTTAATCCTAGTCAGACTTACCAAGAAGCCTATATGCAAAGGCTCCAGCCCCAAATTCAACAAAGTCGTGAACAATTACAGCAACAATTAGCCAATAAAGGCATTGATATTGGCTCTGAGGCTTACGACCGCGCAATGCGTACCCAAGCACAGCGTGAAAATGACCTACTATTGGGCGCGACAACCCAAGGATTTGGTGTTGGCCAACAAGCCCGCCAATCTGCCCTGCAAGAGCAGGCTTATTTGCGTAATGAGCCACTAAATACCTTGTCAGCAGTTCGTACCGGCGCTCAAGTACAGGGGCCACAGTTCGTTAATTCTGCCCAACAAGCAACCACCGCTGGCCCTGACCTTTTGGGCGCGGCACAGATGGGATACAACGCTCAAATGGGTAACTTTAACGCACAGCAGGCCGCGCAAGCTAACCTAAATCAAGGTTTGATGGGTCTTGGCAGTGCTGGAATCATGGCTTTCTCAGACCGACGTCTAAAAGAAAACATTGAGCCAATTGGAGTGCTTGAAAACGGACTAACGCTTTACAGCTTTGAATACAAAGATGAAGTTAAGCGCCATCCGTTGGCTGGTGAGGGTGTTCATGTTGGTGTTATGGCAGACGAAGTTGAAAAAGTATTCCCACACGCTGTTACCACCCTGAACGACGGTTACAAAGTAGTTAACTACGGACTAATTCTATGATGACACCATACGGAAACCCCTATATTGCTCAATTAAATCCCCAGCAACAACAGGAATTAGGTGGTTTGATGCCTGTTTTTCAAAACATTGGCAATCAGCAAGCTATGCAAAATGCGGCACTTGCACAGCAAAATCAGCTTGTAGGCCAAGCCGGTCAAACCGCACAAGGCGGTGGCATGAACCCAATGGCGATGGCGGCTTTGTTGCGTAAAGGCAATAAACCTCTAGACGGTACTAATTTGGGCGCAAGAATTGATATGGCTCTTAATTCACAAGCATCGCCTTATTTGCAAGACCAAGTAGCACAATTAGGCAGTAGCACGTCTAACCCGTTTAGCGACTACAACATGGGTACTGGCGGCTGGGGCAACTACGGAGAGTAATATGGCGACATTACCAACCAATACCGGAATCGGCACATTATCGCCGGATTTATTTGCTCAACAGCAGGCACTAAACCGCCAGCAACAATTGGCGCAATTGCTCATGCAACAAGGACAGCAGATGCCATCCGGTCAAATGGTTAGCGGTCGTTATGTTGCGCCCAGCTTTTTTCAGTATGCCGCGCCCCTCGCACAAACCTTTGCAGGAATGCGTATGGCCGAAAAAGGTGACAAGGCTATGGCCGACTTGTTGCGCCAACAATCTGAAAGACAGCAAAAGGTTGGTCAGCAGTTCTTTGAGGCTATTAGCCCAACAGAACAAGTACAAATGGCTGGCCCATACGGTCAAGGTGTTGGCCCTGAAGGTCGCGACATTCCCATGCCTACTCAAACCGTTGCAGGCGCACCTGACTTTAAACGTGCAATGGCTTTGGCCGCAGACCCCAACGCTCCTGCATACGTTAAAAACTACGTTAACGAAATTCTCAAGCCAAGAACATTCAAAGAAGGTGAAACATTCCAAATGCCATCGTTTGCTGGCGGTCAGGTATCGTTTAATCAAATGGGCGCGGGCGGTGTTAATTTGCCATCGGATGTCAAATCTGCGGCAGTTCGCGTTGGTTTAGACCCAAGCAAAGCATCAACATGGGGGCCAAACGAATTAAATTTAATAAACAATAGAATCACTGCGGATAAAGAAGCTGGCCGCACTAATTTAGTGGTTAACACTGGCAAGGCTTATACCGGCGCATTTGGTGAGGGTATCGCTAAAGAAGACTTGAACACCTATAGCATTGCTCAAAAAGCCCCAACCATTTACCAAAATGCTTTGACCACAGAAGATTTGATTAATAAGGGTGCAATTACTGGTTTTGGCGCTGATTTCAAATTGAACTTAGCAAGAACCCTGAATGTTGCAGGCGCAAATAACAGCGAATTAATTAAAAACACTGAGCAATTGGTTGCTAATCGCGGTCAGATTGTTCTTGATTCTATTAAGGCATCCGGTCTTGGCGCTGGTCAAGGCTTTACTGACAAAGACCGTCAGTTCTTGGAAAAGGTTAAGGGCGGCACGATTGAACTTAATTCCAAGACTTTGCTTGAACTGGCAAGAATTGAAAAGAAAGTGGCTCAAGCCTCTGTTGATGCATGGAATAAGCGTTTGCCAAACATTCCTAAGGAAGCATTACAAGGAACTGGTGTTGGGCCTGTTGAATTGCAAAATCAATGGCGGGTTAAATAATAATGGCTGAAAAAGAATATACAGTCGTTGCTCCTGATGGCAAAGAAATCACGCTGATTGGCCCTGTTGGTGCTAGTCAGGCAGAGATTATTGCTCAAGCACAGCGTTTATATAATCCTCAAGCCACAACCCAAGCCGCACCAAGCCAAACCCCTGCCGATGAGCCAAAGCCTGTCGGCGCTTATGACCGTTTTTTAGAAAGCCTGCGCAACCCACAAACCGGCGGTCGCAGTGGTGTGGTTGGCCCTATGTTAGTTGGTGGAACTGGCGAATTAATTAAAGGTGCTGGCGCTTTAACCCAAATGGCATTTCCTGAAGCAGGAACCCGTATGGTTGAGGTTGGTGAGGCCATGACCCAAGGCGCAAAAAGTGTTGCTCCAGTATCCGGAACAATTGGCCAATACGGTTCTTATGCATTACCAGCCGCACAATTACAGCGTGGTTTGACCGCAGGCAGAACAGCATTAGGTTTAAACCCAATTGGAAAAATACCAAGTTTTGCGGTTGCAAGCGGTGAACAAGCGGCCATTGGTGGCGCTATGGGTTACGGTTTGACACCTGATGAACAAAATCGCGCACAAGCTGGATTTACAGGGCTTGGATTTGGCGCAGTAAGCCCAACCGTTGCAGGATTAATTAACAAGGGCGCGACCGCAGTCAGAACTGCTGTTGAACCTTTATATCAAGCAGGCCGCGAACGCATTATTGGTCGTGTTTTGAGAGAAACCGCTGGTTCAGAAACACCAACCATGGTTAGAAATCTTGCCAATACACAGCAATTTGTGCGGGGTTCTGAGCCAACCGTAGGCCAAGCGGCTGGTGTACCAAGCATCGCCGCATTAGAGCGTTCTGTGGTGGCCACAAGCCCTGAGGCAACCAATTTAATTGCACAAAGACAGCGCTTACAAAACCAAGCGCGTGCTGAAGCCTTGCGTAATATCGCGCCCGACACAAGAACATCTAAATACATCGACTTGCGTACGAAATTAGGCGATGAATTGTACGAAAACGCTGTGACCTCGCGCATGGACGAACTGCCAGCCGAGTTAATCAAAAAAGCAGAAGAATTAACCAAGGCCCCAGCAATTAAAACTGCTATGGAGCAGGCAAAAATTAACGCTTTGAACAAGGGTTACGACATTAAGAATCCTGAAGGTTCAATGCGCGGTTTGCATGAGACAAAATTGGCGCTTGATGATGAGATTGCACGCTTGACTGTGCCTGACCCCACATCTGCACAAAAAGCCAAGATTGATGCTTTAAAGGTAGCAAAAGGCAGATTGCTTGATTTTATTGAGACCGTCAATCCTGATTACAAAAAGGCAAGAGAAACGTTCAATCGTTTGTCCAAGCCAATTGACCAATTACAGTCAATTCAAGCCATTACTGGCAAAGCAATCAAGCCTGAAAGAGAAGAAATCTTGGCCGGTACGTTTGCCCGCGAATTAGCAAAAGCCCGCAAAGATGGTGTTTTATCTCAGCGTCAGATTGAGCG
>CAYNGR010000138.1:3967-8254 GCA_964396755.1 uncultured Cyanobium sp.
CAAGCAATTGAGGCCGCAAGACCAGTAACCAATAAAGAAAGACAAAAATTGGCTCGTTTATTAATTACTACTGGCGGCGCTCAAGTCGGCGCAGAAAAGGAATAAATTATGTCGCGTAATGGTTCAGGGGTCTATTCTCTTCCGGCTGGCAATCCAGTCGTAACCGGCACTACGATTGCATCGTCATGGGCTAATAACACCATGAACGATATTGCGGCCGCGCTTACTGATTCGGTTGCCGCAGACGGTCAAACTCCAATGACCGGTAATTTAGACTTAAACAGCAACAAAATTGTAAATTTAACGGCTGGCAACGTTGCTGGTGATGCGGTTGAATATGCTCAGTTAGTATCCGCAACAACCGTAGTCGCTATTACGGGTGGCACGATTAACGGTGCTACGATTGGCGCAACAACCACTGCAAGCGGTCGTTTTACTACTTTAGAATCTACCGGCAACACAACGGTAGGCAGTAATTTATCGGTTACTGGAACATCTACATTTACCGGTTTAGGCTCATTTAACGGAACTGGCGCGCTAAAAATACCAGCAGGAACGACTGGACAACAACCTAGCCCTGTAACGGGCATGATTCGTTTTAATAGTTCTACTAATTTATTTGAGGGTTATGGTGCAAGTTCGTGGGGTTCTTTAGGTGGTGGAGCAACTGGCGGTGGTGGTAATCAAGTCTTTTTTGAGAACGACCAAACCGTAACTGTTGACTATACAATTCCATCAACTAAAAATGCGATGACAGCAGGGCCAATTACTATTGATACCGGCATCACTGTAACGGTTTCAACCGGCTCGACATGGACTGTGGTGTAGTCTAAAATACTGAGAACAAAGGATAAATTATGGCAGGCAAAGTAGTCGTAAGTACACTAAACAACGATACAGGCGTTCTTGCAACACAGAACGGAATGACTGGTATTGCTAAAGCGTGGGTTAATTTTAACGGCACAGGAACAGTTGCTATTAACAGTTCATTTAATGTGTCAAGCATTACTGACAACGGAACTGGTGATTACACAGTAAATTTTACAACTGCAATGCCAAATATTAATTATTCGGTTGCTGGTTCAGCAATGTTTTCTTCTAATGTAAACGCTCATGTGGTTTGTTATGGCGATGTAAATGGAGCATCAGGAACATTACCAACGACTTCTGCTTTTAGATTTCGAACAATGTATTTATCAGGCCCAGCGGCACAAGATTGCACATATGTAAATATTGCAGTTTTCAGTTCATAAGGAATAAATCATGTCAACTTTAGTAGCACAAACAATTTCAAACGGAACTGTAAGCACAAGTACAGCCAATGTCATTAATGGTGCAAAGGCATGGGCAAACTTTAATGGAACAAACGGCTCAATTCGTGCTTCTTACAATATAAGTTCTGTAACAAGAACAACAACTGGAAATTACACCATCGTTATGACAAACGCATTGGTAGATACAAGTTATGCTGTTGTTATTACAGCAAGCGGTGAATCAAGAACCCAAAGCGCAAGAATAGGAACAATTGCAACAACGGGAACAACAACAACATTTTCAATTGATATTTACAATGCGGGAGCAGGGGCATTTCAAGACCCTGCAATTGTTCAATTTGCGGTGTTTAGATAAGGAAAATACAAATGCAAGTAATTATTTTCAAAAACGATAACGGTGGGGTATCTACTTGTATTCCTACTGGCGAACTATCCATTGAAGCCGTCTTAGAAAAAGATGTGCCTAAAGGTAAAGGCGCACGGATTGTTGACCAAAACTCCCTGCCCCGTGATAACGACTTTTATGACGCTTGGGAAATGGATGACACGACCGTAACCGTAAACCTCGCTAAAGCTAAAGAGATTACTAAGAATCGTCTGCGTGCAGAGCGTGCGCCACTATTAGCCGCACAAGATGTAGCGTTTCAGCGTGCCTTAGAAACTGGTGCAGATACTTCTGCAATCGTAGCTGAAAAGCAAAGACTGCGTGATATTACTTTGTTAGCTGATAGTGCAACTACCCTAGATGAGTTACGGGGATTGAAAGCAGGAGCGTAATATGCCAGTAACAATCAGAGGTAGTGGGCAAGTACCAGTTCAAGTGGTGCAAACAATTAAAACAGATACTTTTTCTTCTCTTACATCAACTTATGTTGATATAACAGGATTAAGCGTAAATATTACACCAACAAGTGCTTCAAATAGAGTTTTAATATTTGCAACAATTAATTGGGCGGCAAGCGCAAGCGATTTAAATGCTGTAAGGCTTTTGAGAGATTCCACTCCTATTGCTGTTGGTGATGCGGCAGGAAGTAGAACACAATGTTTTGCTGGTATGAGAACTGCAAGTGCCGATAACATTGTTACTGATTCCATTGTATTTCTAGATTCCCCTGCTACAACATCTGCAATAACTTACAAAATGCAAGGCAAAAGCGGAACTACTAATACATTTTTTGTAAATAGAACATCTAATGATACTGATGCTTTTGCATTTCCTAGAGCGGTATCATCAATAATTGTTATGGAGATTTCAGGATGATTGATTACGCACAAATTCTTTCTGTTAATTATCCAAACGCACAATGGTCGTTAAATGGCAATTCTTATGATGGTTTAACTTGGTATTCTGATACACCAAAGCCAACTCAAGCTGAACTTGATGCTTTAGCAATTCCAACAGAAACAACTGTTGCAAAAGCTAACTGTAAATCACAAGCTAAATCTTTACTTGCCGCATCGGATTGGTCTGTTTTGCCTGATGTACAAATTACCAACAAAGCCGACTTTGAAAACTATCGTGCCATTTTGCGTGGTTATGTTATTAGCCCTGTAGTTAACCCAACATGGCCAACAGAGCCACAGCCGATTTGGGGCTGATTATGGCTTTTGAGATTGACCCCGTTAAGTACGGTGTTCTTTGGCAGAAGGTCGAGGATTACGAGCGCAAGTTTGATTCCATGGAAAAAAAGATTGATGTCATGGAAGCCGACATCAAAAAGCTGGTCAACATGGCAGAACGCTCAAAAGGAAGTCTATGGGCATTAATGGGTGTTGCATCCGTTGGTGGTGGAATCATTACTTACTTGACTGAGTTTTTTGTACGCAAATGAACGAGCAAGAATCGGCCAAAGAAGTCGCCGGTAAAGCAATCGGCAAACAAGGACTTTTTTACATTACCTTTATCGTAGTGATTGGTGTGGGCGCCAGCATCGTTTTGGAAGAATCCAAAATGGCCGCAGTCATGGGATTGTTGGGCGCGGCGCTTACTGCTTTGATTTCTATGCTTAACGGTATTGCAGGCGCTACTCCAAAGCAGGAAAAGCCTGAGTTTGAAATCATGAAACAGTTAATTGAGCGCCTTGACCGTATGGCTGACCGCGACCCAATGAATGTGGTTGTTGATAAAGACAAGGTGCTGGTTACTAAAGGCTCCAACGACACCGTTATCGGGAGGTAATATGTTTCCACTAACCGCGCTGTTTGACGTTGGCATGAAAGTCTTAGATAAGTTCATTCCTGACCCTGAAGCCAAAGCCAAAGCCCAGCAGGAACTATTACGACTCCAGCAAGAAGGTCGTTTGGCTGAACTGCAAGCCGACAATATTGAAGCCCAAGAAGTCACCAAACGCCAGCAGTCGGATATGGCATCGGACTCTTGGTTATCTAAAAACATCCGTCCCATGACCCTGATTGCGATTCTTGCCGGTTACTTCCTATTTGCTGGCATGAGTACTTTTGGCTACAACGCAAACGAAAAGTACGTGGAACTGCTCGGTCAGTGGGGTATGCTCATCATGTCGTTCTACTTTGGCGGCAGAACCCTAGAAAAAATCATCGATATGAAGGCTAAAAAGGATGCTTGAAAGCCAGCTTTTAGCGTTGGGCATTGACCCGAAGTGGACAGAAGCCCTTAATAACACCTTTACCAAGTACCAAATAAACACCCCAAGGCGCCAAGCCTGCTTTTTAGGGCAGTGTATGCATGAGTCCGGTGGGTTCCGGTTCCTGCGCGAAAACCTCAATTATTCAGCTAAAGCCTTGATGGCAACGTGGCCCAGCCGGTTCCCTGACCTAGAAACCGCGACAGCTTTTGAGCGCCAGCCGGAAAAGATAGCCAACAAGGTGTATGGCGGCAGGATGGGCAACACCGAGGACGGTGACGGGGCCAAATACATTGGGCGCGGGTTAATCCAATTGACCGGCAAAGATAACTATGCGGCCGCCAGTGAGGCTTTAGGCGAGGACTTGGTATCTAACCCTCACCTTGTGGAAGAACCGCGCGTAGCGGCTC
>CAYNGR010000139.1:0-8221 GCA_964396755.1 uncultured Cyanobium sp.
CTGGCCATGGTCAGCCTGATTGCCAGCGGCGATGCTGGAACGCCTGGGCGTCCTGACGAGGCCAGCGGCCGCGCGGAGTGCGCCCCCGAGATCCGCAGCAACCAACCCGATGTCCGCCCCATCCGCCGATCAGCCCCAGCGGAACGGGGGCTACACCCTGCCGGTGTGGGTGGCGGCGGCGGCCCGCGCCGCCGTCGGGCAGCTACGCGGCGATCCGCTCGCGCTGGAGCAGCCACTGCAGCTCGATGCGACGGCGCCGCAGGCAACGCTGACGCTGGTGCCGGTGCAGGCGGCGGCCCCCCTGGGCGAGGGCAGAGCCCTGGCGGTGGCCCGCTGCGAGCCGGGCGAAGGCCTCGATCTCACCCGCGGCCTGGAGGTGTGGGTGGAGGCGTCGTGGCAGCCGCTGAGCGGGGAGAGCCCCGCCGACTGGCTGTGGCTGGAGGCCGGCGAAGGGGTGGGCGTCCACGCCGAGAGCCGGGAGATCTGCATCTCGGCCTACGCCAGGGAGCTGCTGGAGCGCACCCTGGCGCCGCTGCGCCCGGCGGAGCTGGGCCTGAGGCTGCGCCTGATCCTGCCCAGCGGCCGCCGGCTGGCGGAGCGCACCAGCAACGCCGCCTTCGGGGTGGTGGACGGCCTGGCCCTGATCGGCACCCAGGCCGAAACCCAGGCCAGCGCCGATCCGGATCAGCTGCAGCGCACCCTCGCCGATCTGCGCCAGCGACTGTCCGATCCCGGCTTCGGCGGCGATCTGGTGCTGGTGATCGGCGAGAACGGCCTCGACCTGGCGCCCCGGCTGGGGCTGCCGCCGCAGCTGCTGGTCAAGTGCGGCAACTGGCTCGGACCCGTGCTGGTGGCAGCGGGCCAGGGCGGCGTGCGCCGGCTGCTGCTGTTCGGCTACCAAGGCAAGCTGATCAAGCTGGCGGGCGGAATCTTTCACACCCATCACCACCTGGCCGATGGCCGACTCGAGATCCTCACCGCCCAGGCGGCCCTCGAGGGGCTGAGCGGAGAGGATCTCGCCGCCTTGCATGCCGCCGCCACGGTGGAGGCGGCCCTGAAGGATCTGGAGCGGCGGGATGAGGCGCTGGCCAGCCGGGTGCGCCGGCGTCTGGCGGACGCCATCGAGAACCGCAGCCTCAGTTACCTGGCCCGCCATGACGCCAGCGGGCCGGCCGTGGGGGCGGTGCTGTTCGACCGCGCCCGTCGCATCCGTGCCTGCGGAACCCTTGGGACGACGCTGCTGGGCGACCTGACGGGGGCGGGGAGCGGCGCACAGTCGACCCTTAGGGTGCAGGGAGACTGTTGACGACCTCCATGTCGCAATCGGATCTGCCGCAAACGGATATCCCGCAGGCTGCCAGCGCGACATCCGCGTTTGAAACCGCTGGCCATGGACGCCATCCGGCCATCGTCATTCTCGATTTCGGCTCTCAGTATTCGGAACTGATCGCGCGGCGGGTGCGCGAGACCGAGGTGTACTCACTGGTGATGAGCTACACCACCTCCGCCGAGGAGCTGCGGGCCCTCGCCCCGAAGGGAATCATCCTCAGCGGCGGTCCCAGCTCGGTGTACGAGGAGGGAGCCCCTCTCTGCGACCCGGGCCTCTGGCAGCTGGGCATTCCGGTGCTGGGCGTCTGCTACGGCATGCAGCTGATGGTGCAGCAGCTGGGCGGCGAGGTGGTGGCCGCCGGGCGGGCCGAGTACGGCAAGGCGCCGCTGCATGTGGACGATCCGATCGACCTGCTCACCAACGTCGACGACGGCTCGACGATGTGGATGAGCCACGGCGATTCGGTCGAGCGGCTGCCGGAGGGCTTCGTGCGTCTGGCGCACACCGACAACACCCCGGAGGCAGCAGTCGCCGACCACCAGCGGCGCCTCTACGGGGTCCAGTTCCACCCCGAGGTGGTCCACTCCACCTGCGGCATGGCGCTGATCCGCAATTTCGTCTATCACATCTGCGGCTGCGCCCCCGACTGGACCACAGCCGCCTTCATCGATGAGGCGATCGCCGATGTGCGCGCCCAGGTGGGTGACAAACGGGTGCTGCTGGCGCTTTCCGGCGGCGTCGATTCCTCGACGTTGGCCTTCCTGCTGCACAAGGCGATCGGCGATCAGCTGACCTGCATGTTCATCGACCAGGGCTTCATGCGCAAGGGCGAGCCCGAGTTCCTGGTGGAGTTCTTCGACAAGCGTTTCCACATCAATGTGGAGTACATCAATGCCCGCGAGCGCTTCATCGGCAAGCTCGCCGGTGTCACCGATCCGGAGGAGAAGCGCCAGCTGATCGGCACCGAGTTCATCCGCGTCTGCTAAGAGGAGAGCAAGCGGCTCGGACCCTTCGACTACCTGGCACAGGGCACGCTCTACCCGGACGTGATCGAATCGGCCGGCACCAACATCGACCCCAAGACCGGCGAGCGCGTGGCGGTCAAGATCAAGAGCCACCACAACGTCGGCGGCCTGCCCAAGGACCTTCAGTTCAAGCTGGTGGAGCCGCTGCGGCGCCTGTTCAAGGACGAAGTGCGCAAGGTCGGGCGCGCCCTCGGCCTGCCCGAGGAGATCGTCGGCCGCCATCCCTTCCCAGGCCCGGGCCTGGCGATCCGCATCCTCGGCGAGGTGAACGACGACAAGCTCGACATCCTGCGCGACGCCGATCTGATCGTGCGCGAGGAGGTGCGCAACGCCGGCCTCTACAACGAGATCTGGCAGGCTTTCGCCGTGTTGCTGCCGGTGCGCAGCGTCGGTGTGATGGGTGACAAGCGCACCTATGCCTATCCGATCGTGCTGCGCTGCGTCTCCTCGGAGGACGGCATGACAGCCGACTGGTCGCGCCTGCCCTACGACCTGCTGGAGCTGATCTCCAACCGGATCGTCAACGAGGTGCGCGGCGTCAACCGGGTCGTCTTCGACATCACCAGCAAGCCCCCCGGCACGATCGAGTGGGAGTGAGGGTCCAGGCCAGCGGGACCGGCGGACGCAGAGGAGCGGCCAGCTGAAGCCCAGGCAGGGCCTGAGCGATCCGGCCCTGCCGGATCAGGCCTGCACCCGCGTGGCCCGGCTCACAAGGCGGCCCCTGATCGCACGAGGACGGCTCGACGCCGGCCAGACCCCACGATCCGCGAGGCGGCAACGACCGTGCTGCGGGCGCCCATCACGACCGCAGCGGCAGCGTCAACCCGGAGCACTGGCCGCGGGATCCGAACCTGACGCTGCTGGCTGGACAGCCGCCTGGATCGCCGCCCCGACAGACAGCCCGACCTGACACAGCCAGGCGGGGCATCCGGGAGGCTGGCTCAGCGCGGATCCTGCCGGTACCATCGGGCACCCAAGTTTCGGCCCGTGACCGCCGTCCCTCCCGCCGTCGGCACCACCCCCAGCACGTCTGCTGGGGTGAGCGATCCCGACCCCCAGCTGCAGCGCCGCCTGCAGCAGGACAGCATCGTGCTGGCGGGCCGCACGATCTACCTCAATCCCTTCCTGTACTGGCGCCGCTTCGACGCCAATACCGACCGCTGGCTGCGCGAACCAGGTCAGCTCAGCGAGGAGCAGATCCAGTCCAACCGGCGACGGTTCTATCCGGAGCTGGACTGGGACCTGCTGGAGGAGGACGAGTCCGCGATCAAGGACGGCGCGGTCGAGATGTTCCTCAAGTCGCTGGACCTGATCACCACCTTCAACCCCAACCTCAGCGCCGGCAACCTGCTCGAGGTGGAGCGCA
Source organism: uncultured Cyanobium sp. (assembly GCA_964396755.1). Taxonomy (GTDB): domain Bacteria; phylum Cyanobacteriota; class Cyanobacteriia; order PCC-6307; family Cyanobiaceae; genus Cyanobium. The sequence goes on from CAYNGR010000139.1 coordinate 3,722, forward strand.
AGATGGCGGTGACCAAGAAGCGCGCCTTCGAGCGCTGGGTGGAGCGGGCGCTGCAACGGCGCAGGCAGCAGGAGCTGAAGGAGCGACGCCGCTTCGATCGCGAGCGCACCCTGCGCTACTGGGGCGAATGGCTGAGCCTGGAGGCCACCCGCCAGGCCCTGGTGCCGCTGACCGCCCTGCTGGTGCTGACGACGGCCGGTGGCTGGTGGCTGGGCAGTCAGTCCTCCTGCCGTCAGCAGATCGTCGAACCCGGCATCCAGCGCCCGGTGCCCTGAGCAGGCCGCCGCGCCAGACTGAACCCGATTCACGCCGGAGCGGCACCCATGGCTGGCGAGCCCCTCGATTCTCTGCGTCTGACGCTGATGCAGGACATGCTGCCCCTGGGGCTGGCCGTGGTGGAGCGGGCCCGCCGTGGCGGTCCGCGCGAGGTGATCGCCGCGTTCGAGGGCAGCGAAAGCGATCCGCTCACCCGGCTGCGCCAGGAGGGCGAGCCGGCAGCCAGGCAGGTGCGCGACAACCTCGATCGGCTCCAGCCCGGCCTGGGCAATCCAGTGGTCAAGGTGTCGGTGCGCGACGTGCCTGAACCCGAGGCAGGCCCCGCCGACGAGCCGTCGGTCGAGGATCCGGCCGAGCTGCAGCGGGCCCTCAGTCGCATCGCGTCCCGGCTGACACTGCTGGAGACGCGGCTGCTGGCTCAGGCCCGGACCGACGGCAACGGCGACCGGCGGAGCGACTGATGCGCGCCTACGGCGGCCCCTCCCGGCACACCGGTGTCGGCTCCCAGCCAACGCTGCTGCTGCTGGTGGTGCTGCTGTTCAGCAGCGCCATCGTCGGCCGACTGGCCTGGTTGCAGCTGCTGCACGGCAGCGAGTTCCGGGCCATGGCCGATGAGAACCGCATCCGCCTGATCCCGCGCGATCCCATCCGCGGGCGACTGCTCGACCGCAACGGCCGTGTGCTGGCCACCAACCGGCTCACCTACAAGCTCTACGTCCAGCCCCGTCTGCTGGGCCCGGGCGACTGGCCGTCGCTGCGGGATCGGCTGTCCTCGCTGCTGGGGATTCCCGCCGACAGCCTGGAGCGCAGCCGCCAGCGAGGACAGAACAGCGAGGGCTACCGGATCGAACTGGCCGGCCCGCTGAGCCCGAGCCAGGTGCTGCGCTTCCGCGAGCAGGCCTCCACGCTGCCGGCTGCCGAGGTGTCGGCGGACGTGCTACGCCACTACCCGGAGGGGCGGCTGGCGTCGCACCTGCTCGGCTACACCAGCAGCATCGGCGAACAGGAATACGAGCGGCTGCGCGAGAGCGGCTACCGCCTGCGCGACCGCATCGGCCGCAGCGGCCTGGAGAAGGCCTACGAGAGCCATCTGCGCGGCGAATGGGGCGGCCAGCAGCTGGAGGTGAATGCCAACGGCGAGGTGCAGCGGGTGCTGGGCGACAAACCGGCCCGCGCCGGCAGGGATCTGCGCCTGACGATCGATCTGGATCTGCAGCGCGCCGCCGAACGGGCCCTCGACACCGTCGCCAAGGGGGCGATCGTGGCGATGGATCCACGCACCGGCGCCATCCGCGCCATGGCCAGCCGGCCCAACTTCGATCCCAACATCTTTTCCGAGGGACCGACCACCAGCCAGTGGACCGACCTGAACCGGCCGGAGGCGCCGATGCTCAACCGCGCCTTCCAGGGATTCCCGCCGGCCAGCACCTTCAAGGTGGTGACCACCGTCGCGGGCATGGAATCCGGTCAGTACGGGCCCAACTCGACGCTGCCGACGGTGGGGCAATTCTGTTACGACGGACAGTGCTACGGCGATCATGGCGCCTTCGGCCACATCGGCTTCCAGAAGGCGCTGGCGGTCAGCAGCAACAGCTTCTACTACCTGCTGGGCCTGAAGGTGGGACCCGAGCAGCTGTTCAAAGCGGCACGGCAGCTGGGCTACGGCCAGCTCACCGGCGTGGAGCTGGCCGATGAGGAGACCCCCGGGCTGCTGGGGGACCCGGCCTGGAAGAAGAAGGTGCTCGGGGAACCCTGGACGTCGGTGGACACGATCACCTCGGCGATCGGCCAGGGGGCGGTCACCGTCACGCCGATCCAGATGGCCCGCCTGTACGCCGCCATCGCCAATGGCGGCACGCTGGTGACCCCCCATCTGGTGGAGCGGCCCACCCCCAACCGCTGGATCGGCCTCAAGCCGGAGACCGTGCGGGTGCTGCGCGAGGGCCTGCGCATGGTGGTCACCGACGGCACCGCCACGATCCTCAACGATCCGGGCCTGCCGCCGGTGGCTGGCAAGACCGGCACCGGCGAGGACCCGCCGCGCCCGGACCACGCCTGGTTCGGGGGCTACGCACCGGCCGGCCGGCCCGATCTGGTGATCGTCGCCTTCGGCGAGAACTCCGGGGGCTATGGAGGCACGGTGGCGGCCCCGATGGTGAAGGCGCTGATGAGCACCTGGTTCCACATCGGCGAGGACAAGCCTTGAGCCGCCAGGGCCGCAGCTGAGCGCCGCTGGGTCGTGACCCGCCAGCCCCGTGTGGTGACGGCTGGCGATCAAGCCGGCCGCTGATGACGTCCCAGGCAGGTTCTGCAGCCGGAACAGCTGCGATGACGGTCGTTCAGCAGGGGGCCGACTCCCCGTGGCGCGGTGTGGGACCCGCCGGCGGCCTTGCGGCAGCCTCAGGGCCAGCGGACCGCAGCCGCTGCGCAGCCACCCCGGCCACGCCAGAACCCGCCGACACGGTGCGATGGCGGCAGGGTGGTAGAGGCTGTGGCCACAGCAGACTCCCTGGGCGCAGCAGCGGGGCGGCCAGGGAGTCTGATCCGAGCAGCGAGGAGCCAGGCAGCGCGATCGTTCCGATCCGCTGCAGGATCACGGATGCTGTGTGGCGGAGGGCGCTGGCCTCAGGGCCTGCGAGGCGCCGAACGCCCCAGGGCGATCAGGCCGCCAGCTGCAGTTCCCGCTGCCCCAGGACCTGGCGGTAGTAGCCGCGCAGCTGCTCGGTGGCGCCGGCCCAGCCCCAGAGCTCCGCCTCCTGGCGGGCCGCCTGGCGCAGCTGGCTGCGGGTCGCCGGATCGCCCAGCAGACGCTCGACGGCGCGGATCAGGCTGGTGGGGTCGTCCGGGTCGTAGAGACAGCCGTTCTCCCCGTCGCTGACGATGTCAGGGATGCCACCGCGGTTGGCCCCCACCACCGGGCATCCAGCCGCCATCGCCTCCAGCAGCACCAGCCCCAGGGTTTCAGTGCTGGAGGGGAACACGAAGGCATCACCGCTGGCATAGGCGGAGGCCAGCTCCTCACCCGCCAGGTAACCAACGAAGGTGGTGGCGGTGCCTTCGAACAGACGCTCCAGCTGCTGGCGGTGCGGCCCATCGCCGACCAGCGCCAGACGGGCATCGGGCAGGGCCTCGAGCACGGGCCGGATGCGCTCGATCTGCTTCTCAGCCGAGAGGCGACCGATGTAAAGCAGCAGATTGCCGGTGTCGCCGTGCTGGCCATGCAGGCGCGCCCGCATCTCCTGAGAGCGGAGCTCCGGGCGGAACAGCTCGGTGTCGACGCCGCGCTGCCACAGAGCCGTGTGCTGAATGCCCTTGCCGGCCAGCTCCTCGACCATGGCGGTGGAGGTGCAGAGATTCAGCCGGGCCTGGTTGTGGGCGGCCTTGAGCAGCTCCCAGAGCAGCGGCTCGAGCATGCCCATGCCGTAGTGCTCCAGGTACTTGGGCAGATGGGTGTGATAGCTGGCGACCAGGGGCAGGCCGCGGGTCTTCGCCAGCCAGATGCCACCGAGGCCCAGCACCGCCGGGTTGACCACATGCACCAGATCCGGGGCGAAGCGCTCGAGGGCCTCGGAGACCGCCGGCCGAGGCAGGGCCAGCTTCAGCTCGGGGTAGAGGGGCAGGGGCAGAGCCGGCACGCCCACCACCTCGGCACCCATATAGCTGGAGGGCGCCCCCTCGGGGCAGAAGATCAGCACCTGATCGCCGGCCTCTACCAGGTGCTGGACCGTCTTGGTCAGCCGCGTGACGATGCCGTCGACCTTCGGCAGGAAGGTTTCGGTGAACAGTGCGATCTTCACGCCAGGCTCCGCTCGGGCTTCAGGCCGGGGCCCCGATCGCCTGAGCCTGACGGCTGGTCCAGGCGGACACGCAAGGAATGCGCGAGCGATCGCAGCGATCAGCCCAGCGGCGTGCCACGTCGACCACCTCGGCCAGCAGACCGTCATCGAGGGTGGTGGGCTGCAGACCCAGCTCGATGAAGCAGCGGTTGTCGACGATCAGATCGTTTTCCACCGCCTCATTGCGGGGGTTGGGCAGATGGTTGACCTGGGCGCCGGTGAGAACCGCCACCTTTTCAGCCAGGTCGCCGACCCGGTGGCTCTCTGTCATCTGGTTGAAGATCTTGACCCGCTCACCATGGGTGGGGGGATTCTCCAGAGCCAGCTGCACACAGCGAACGGAATCGCGGATGTGGATGAAGGCGCGGGTCTGGCCGCCGGTGCCATG
>CAYNGR010000140.1:0-2315 GCA_964396755.1 uncultured Cyanobium sp.
GGCAAGGACTGCGGCGCGCGCGGCATGGACCATGGCGGCAGGGCGGCAGAAGGGATGGATCTCGCTCAGCCTGGCTCAGCACGGGGCGGCAGGGAAGTCCGCGGCAGGTGGCTGATCGCCGAGGAGCATCAGGCCTCTGCAGACCGGCGGGCCTGACGCACATGCCGCCAGGCCCGCCGCGGAACGCGGCCCGGTTCCACGCCGCGGCGAGCGGGTCGCCGCAGCCGCCAGCGCTCAGGGCTGACGGGCGGGCTTGTGCAGCCGCTCGGCATCCGCCACCCGGGCCTTGCGGCTGGTGCGGTCGTAGACGCACAGCTCCTGAACGCGGCGACCGGCCATGTGCGGTTGGGGCGCGGTGCCCTCCAGCAGCAGGGCGCTGACCAGGTCGTCGGCGCGCCCGGGCAGATCGAGCCGCTCCCCGACGGGCCTGGGATTGCGCAGGCCGCTGGCGGCGACACAGGCCTTGAGCACCTGCTGGCCATAGGCATTCCAGGCCTGGGGGCTGGAGGCCGAGGCCGGCAGGGCCGAGGCGGTCAGGGCCAGGCCGAGCAGCGGCGCGAACAGACGGGGGAATCGGACCATGGGAGCAGCGGAACGGCAGCAGAGGTGGTCAGCGCCGGAGGCTAGGGCCGCCATCGGCTGACGTCAGAGCCCAGCGGGCGACACCGCTGCCTGATGGCGGCTCCGCGCGGCGGCCCCCGGCAGGCTGCACGAATCGACGGGCAGGGGAGACAATGTCCCCAGTCCGCCGCCCGGGTCATGACGTCCGCCGATGCCGCCTCCTCCGCCAGCACACCCGCGGACACCGGTGCCGCCGGCAGCACCCCCCACAACTTCGACATCCAGAAGGAGGAGCATCGCCGCATCCGCAACGATCCCGATTACGACGACTGGGAGTACGGCACCGAGCCCCTGCCCCATGAGGCCTGGCTGAACCGGCAACGCGCCGGTGGCGTCCCCGACACGGCCGGCGACGAAGCAGCCTCCGCCTGAACGGACAGGGTCGTGGCCGAAGCCTGAAGCCTGCGGAGCGGCCCGGTCCTCAGCCAGGCCCAGCGGAACCGCCGGATTGTTTGCATCCGGCGCAGAACTTGTGGACCAAACACGCATCGGTGCGGCGCCGGACTGCCGAGGCCTGCAACGTGGCCGCAACAGTCCGCAGCAGCCGGCATGCGCACCGCCCCCTCGGGCACTGACCCGGGCCTCAGGCCGCCCGCCACTCCGCAATCCCCCTCGCCGGCATGGCGCTGGGAAGCCTGCGGTGCCGGCCGAAGCGAGGGCTGAGGGACAGCCATGGTCAGCCTGTCCGCCTCGGCCCCTGCCGCCGCCGCGACCCGGCCGCCGGCAGCCCTGCCCCATCCCGGCCGTCCCGGGCAGCCGTTGCCCGGCTGGCAGCTGGGCAGCCTGCGCCTGAGCCTGGGGCTGCAGCCGGCCTGCCAGGCGCCGGCCGCAGGGGCCCTGCTGCTGATCCCGGTCGGCCAGCCCCTCAACCTGCACCAGGAGACCCTGCCACGGATCCTTTACCCGCCGGCGGATCTGCTCTATCTGCCGGCGATGGATACAGGGCTGCGCGCCGCCCCCTTCGACGGCTGGCGGCTGGAGCTGGACGTGCAGCAGCTCTGCCGGCTGGCCGCGGAGCTGACGGAGCACCGGCTCAGCCCTGCCCGGTTTCGCCGCCAGCTGGAACAGGGCCAGCCGCTGCAGCTGCGCGGCGGCCCCGAGCGGGACCTCGGCACCGCCCTGCTGCAGCTGCTGCAGCTGGGCAGCTCAGCGACGCTGCGGCAGCAGGGACAGCTGGAGCTGCTGGAGCTACTGGAGGTGGATCGGATGATCCAGCGTCTGGTGGTGCTGCTGCTGTGCGGTCCGCTGATCCAGGCAGCGCGGCAGCGCTCGGGGCTTGGAGCCGAGCAGCGGAACCGCGTCATCGACGAACTGCTGACCTGGATCCAGGCCCACCTGCATCAGCCGCTGCAGCTGCAGGATCTGGTGCGGCAGAGCGGCTACTCGCAGCGCAGCCTGCGCAATTTCTTCCAGGAGCGCTTCGGCTGCGGACCGGTGCACTGGATCCGCAGCCAGCGGCTGCAGCTCGCCCGCGAACGCCTGCTCAGCCCGCGGCCCGACGACAGCGTCAGCAGCATCGCCGCCGAGCTCGGCTACGACCATCCCAGCAAGTTCAGCCGCGACTTTCAGAAGGCCTTCGACAGCCCACCCTCGGCGCTGCTGCGGGAAGGGCGGCGACACAACGGTCTCGACTGACCACCAGGGTCGGGCCAAAAGCCCCGGTCCTGCAAGCAGCCCCGAGCCTGCAAGCAGCC
>CAYNGR010000140.1:2415-8179 GCA_964396755.1 uncultured Cyanobium sp.
CTTGCTTGGAGCCAGAGTCTTTCCGGAAGACACCGTTCTGATCGAAGACAGAGTCATGCCGGAAGCCAAGCTCTGCCCGCAGCAGCGATGCTGATGGCCTCAGGGAGGCGGCGCCTCCTCGGGAGGCTGGCGGCCCGCGTCGTCCTCGCCGGCCGGGCTGTCCAGCGGTCCGCTCCCCCGGGCGCCCGGCCGCAGTGGCAGGCGATAGAGGATGCGGCGGACACCCCCCTGGCCGCGCTCGCCACTGCCGACAAGCACCTGCAGCAGGTTGCGGCGCTGAAAGCGCTCCAGCTGGGGCACCACCGCCAGTGACAGCAACGACAGCAACGCCATCCCCAGCCACAGCCCGACGCCATGGCGCTGGCCGTCCAGCAGCCGGCCGGCCACCAGCGGGGCCGTGAAGGCGCTGATGGCAAAGCACTGCGAGAACAGCGCCATCGCCACACCCTGGCGATGCAGCGGGCTGAGCTCCACCACCGCCTCGGTGGCCGTCGGCAGGAAGGCGGCCTGGCCCAGGGCCACGGGCAGCTGGGCCAGCAGCAACAACGCCAGGCCGTGGGGCGTCAACGCCGAGAGGGCCAGCAGGACCCCGCCGACCACGAAGCAGATCAGGCTGAGGCTCAGACCCGTGCCCACGGGCCGGCGCGCCAGGGCCTGCCCCACCGGCCACTGCAGCAGCAACAGCAGCCCCAGCTGCAGCCCCATGGTCAGGGCCCCGAGCGCCTCCGGCAGCGGCGGACGCTGCAGACCGCCGCGCACCAGGTCCAGCGGCAGGGCACCCTGCATCAGGGCGGGGACAGCGGTGGCGATCACCGTGACCGCCAGCAGCGGCAGAAGCGGCACCAGCCAGCCCAGGGTCGGCGGCTCCTCGGCGTCGTTGGCCACATTCCTGGGACTGGCCGGCAGCGGCCGCCGCAGCACCAGGGCCAGCATCGTCAGCACACAGGCGATGTCGACCAGATAAATGCCCCGCAACCAGCCCAGGGCCGCCAGCAGCGCACCGATCAGGGCACCGCAGACGACGCCGAAGGCATCGGCGCTGCGCACCAGCGCGAAACCGCGGGCGGAAGAAAATGTGCCGCAGCACAGAGGCACCGCCAGCTCGATCGCCGGCCAGTACAGGCCCGCCGCCAGACCGAGCAGCAGCTGGCCAAGCACATAGCCCCCGAAGCCCTCGGCGCTGAACAGGCTGGCATCGCCCAGTAGTGCGCAGCTCGCCGCCAGGACCACCGGCAGCGAAGCGCGGCGGCCGCGGTCGAGCAGCACGCCACTGAGCAGGCGGCCGCCGACGCCGGCCAGCGCCGCCAGCGCCAGACCATCGCCCACGCTGCTGGCGCTGAAGGCTTCCCGGTGGAACACCAGGGGGGTCAGATACAGGACACCGCCCGCGCCCAGCATGGCGATCGAGCGGATCCGTGCCAGGGCGCGCAGCGGCGCGGGAAACTGGAACCACCAGGCCTTCATTCCGGCCCTCGCCTTTGCCTGCGTCACGCCCCAGCTTCCGTCATCGCGCATTCCGGAGCCTCATGGGCGCGGCGTCTGTGGGGCTCAGTCTGCTGAGCGGCACGGCGCCGCTGACGGCGCAGCCCGCGGCGGCGGCCGAGCTGCTGGAGATCCAGCTGGAGGGCCTGGAGATCCCGGTGCGGCTCAATCAGCTGGAGGCCTGGAGCCAGCGCGAGCTGGCGCTGCCCGCCGCCCCGCCGGAAGGCTCCGCCGGAGACGGATTGGGCCGATCCCCGGCGGCGGCACGGCTCTCAGCCCCGGTCGCCAGCGCCGATCCGCAGCCGGCCGGCAGCGATCTGGAGGTGTGGCTCAACCTGCTGGAGCCGCAGAGCCGCAGCGCCCTGGCCCGACTGCTGCGGGCGCCGCTGCTGCGCGACCGCAGCTTCGGCAGCCAGCTGCTGGACAGCTGGGCGGGCAGTCAGATGCTGGCCGAGGTGGGGGCCCTGCTCACCGGCCCCGATGGAGACAGCAGCGCGCCCCAGCTGCAGCGCACCCTGCGCCAGCTGCTGCGCGAGCAGCGCGAGGTGACCACCCTGGCTCTGCTGCGCGCTCTGCCGGAAACGAGCCTGCGGCTGCGCCTGGATGGTCTGCTGGGCCTGGCGGAGCAGTGGCGTCTGCAGATCGAACAACAGGGGCAGGCCCTGACGGCGCTGCGGACCCTGGAGCTGCCCAGGCAGCAGCGCCGGCTGCTGCTGACGGGCGGAACGCAGCTCAGCCCCCGGCGGGTGGAGCTGATGGTGCCGCACCGGCGCGAGCGCCTGCCGGTGGATCTCTGGCCAGGGCAGGGGCCTGCCGCCGGCCGTCAGCCCTGGCTGCTGGTGCTGCCGGGGCTGGGCGGCGATGCCGATCAGCTCGGCTGGTTCGCTGGCGCGCTGGCCGAGCGGGGCTGGTCGGTGGCGGTGCCGCAGCATCCCGGCAGCGACGGCCGCGCCCTGCGCGAGGCCTTCGATGGCCGCAGCCCACCACCGGGAGCCGCGACGCTGGCGAGCAGGCTGCAGGATGTGGCGGCCGTTCTGGCCGCCCGCCGCGACGGCCGGCTGGCCCTACCCGGCGAGGGGGTGGTGCTGGTGGGCCACTCGCTCGGCGGCCTGACCGCTCTGCTGGCGGCGGGGGTGCAGCCGCAGCCGGGGCTGGCAGGGCGCTGCAGCCAGGCGATCGAACGGCTGCCGGTCGGCAATCCCTCGCGACTGCTGCAATGCGAGCTGGTGAGCACCGGGCTGCCGCCGCCGCTGGCCCGCCCCGACGACCTGCGCGGCCTGGTGCTGTTCAATGGCTTCGGCAGCCTGCTGTGGCCCGATGGCGCCACCGCCTCCCTGCCGGTGCCGGTGCTGATGGTGGGGGGCAGCCTCGATCTGGTGACGCCGCCGCTGGAGGAGCAGCTGCAGCTGTTCCTGCCCGGCGGCGATCCGCGCAGCCGGCTGGTGCTGGTGGAGGGGGGCAGCCACTTCTCGCCGGTGCGGCTGCTGGAGCAGCAGGAGGCGGTGCTGCGGCTGGGACGTGAGTGGGTGGGGGTCGATCCGGTCACGGTGCAGACCCTGCTGCTGGGGCTGGGCAGCGATTTCCTTACCAGCCTCGAACTGCCGGGGGTGCTGCCGGCGCATGTGCGGCTGCAGCAGGGCGTGCGGGCCTACGTGCTCGATCCGGCGTCGGCGCGCCGCTGGCGCAGGCGGCTGCAGTCCTGAGACCAGGCGGCGCCTGGCGGCGCGTCAGAAACGGATGCGCGGATCGAGCAGCGCCACCAGCAGGTCCACCACGACGGTGACCAACACCACCAGCGCCGCCACCACCACGACGATCCCCTGCACCAGCGGGTAGTCGCGCTGGGCGATCGCCTCCTGCAGGCGGTAGGCGATGCCCGGCCAGGAGTAGGTGACCTCGATCAGCAGCGCCCCGCCGATCAGCGAGGCCACGGTGATGCCGGTGATCGTCAGCACCGGCAGCAGGGCATTGGGCAGGGCGTGGCGCAGCACGACGCGGGTCTCGCTGAGACCACGGCTACGGGCAGCCTCCACATAGTCCGAGCCGAGCGCGCGGCGCAGGTTGAGGCGCAGGGCATTGGTGAAGATGCCGCTGAGCAGCAGGGCCAGGGTGGAGGCGGGCAGCACCAGGTGGCGCACGGCGCCGCTGAACTGCTGCCAGTCGCCGGACCGCAGGCTGTCGAACAGATAGAAGCCGCTGCCGGCAGGCGGCAGCAGGGTGGGAGGGAAGCGGCCGCCCACCGGCAACCAGCCGAGCCAGACGGCGAACACCAGCTGCACCACCATCGCCGCCCAGAAGGGGGGCAGGGCGTAGGTGCCGATGCCGTAGAGGCGACCGGCCAGATCGAGCCGGCCCTCGGGCCTGGCGATGCCGCTGAAGCCCACCGCCAGACCGAGCACGGCGGCCAGCAGCAGCGCCACCACCCCCAGCTCCAGGCTGGCCGGCAGGCTGTCCTGGATGATGCCGACCACCGGCTGCTTGCTGGCCTGGGAGAGCCCCAGGTCGCCGCGCAGCAGCTGGCCGAGGAAGTGGCCGTACTGGTTCAGCAGTGGCTGGTCCAGCCCCAGCTGGGCGCGCAGGGCGGCGCGGGCGGCGGCCGGGGCCTTGGGCCCCAGGAGTGCATCGATCGGATCGCCCGGGGCCACCCGCAGCAGCAGGAACACAAGCGTGGCGATCAGCCACAGCATCAGCGGCGCCAGGGCCAGGCGCGCGGCCAGGTAACGGAGCAGGTCGCTGCGGCGGCTCATCGCTGGGTCCTCCCGGGGGTGTGCCGTTGCTGCAGATCGGCGAGCACCAGCCAGCCGGAGCCATCGAAGCGTGGAGGCGCTAGCGACGGACGCGCCCAGGCCACCGGCGCCATCAGCCAGACGGGCAGATAGGGGCTGGCGGCAGCGGTGCGCCGCTGGATCTGCCGCAGCAATCGCTCACGCGGCGGCCCCTCGAGGCTGCTGCTGCGCAGCAGTTCGGCCTCCAGGCCCGGGGCGCTCCAGAAGCTGCCGCTCAGGGCGGCGTTGCCCTTGAGGCAGCGATCGCCCTCGGCCTGCTCGCAACCCAGGAGCGGCACCAGGAAGTTCTCGGCATCGGGGTAGTCGCCGCTCCAGTCGTAGAAAAACAGCGGCAGCGTGCCCTTGCCCAGCTGGTCGTAGGCGGTGGTCGACTCCATGCCGCTGACCTCCAGGTCAAGGCAGTCGCTCAGGTCACGGCGCACCTGCGCCTGCCAGGTGAGCGCGAACAGGCGGTCGGTGGGGATGTCGGAGCGGAAGGTGAGCGGCAGGCTCAACGGGCGGCCGTTGCAGTATCCGGCCTGACGGAACAGCCGACGCGCCGCAGCCGGGTCGTAGGCGGGCCAGGCCGTGGGATCGGAGCCCGGCAGACCGGGGGGCACCAGCTGGCGCAGCGCCGGCCGCATGCCGAGGCTGACCCGCGTGCTGAGGGTGCGGCGATCGAGGCTGAGGGCCAGGGCACGGCGCAGGCGCCCATCGTTCAGCGGCGGCTGATCGCTGCGCAGCGACAGCAGACCGATGTTGAGCGAGGGGCCCACCGCCTCGCGCAGGCGGCCGGCGGCGGCCTCCCGGTGCAGGGCCTGCTGGTGATCGATCTCGAGGCCACTGGAGAGCAGTACGTCGATCTCACCGCTGCGCAGGGCACCGAACAGGGCGGTGGAGTTGCTGAGACTGACGATCACCAGGCCGTTGTTGCGCGGCCGGCGCCCCCAGTACCCCTGCCAGGGCAGCAGGCGCAGCTGCTGGCCGCTGCTGGCGTCAAGCCGGTAGGGGCCTGTTCCGACGAAGCGCTCCGCCAGCGGTTTGTCCCGGTGGGCGCGGTAGGCGCTGGGGGAGACGGGGGTGAGGAAGATGGCGCTGAGCAGCCGCGGCAGCGGGCTGAACGGTTGCTTCAGCTCCAGCTCGACCTCCAGAGGAGCGGTGGCGCGCACCCGCTTGACCCGGTCGCTGAGCTGGTAGCCGAGGGTGCCGATCGCCATGAAGCGCTCGAGCGAGAACACCAGCGCCGGCGCGTCGAAGGGGGTGCCGTCGTGGAAGCGGACGCCGGCACGCAGCGGAATGCGGGCCCGCAGCCCGTCGGGGCTCAGCCGAGGCAGGGCGGTGGCCAGACGCGGCTCGAGCCTGCCGTCGGAGCCGATGCCATAGAGGGGATCCCCCAGGGCGCTGAGCACCTGCAGCACGCCCACCCGCGAGGCGGCGGCGGGATCGAGCGACTCGATGCGGCTCTTGCCGGCCAGGATCAGCAGGCCGGCGGGTCGGCGGGGCTGGCAGCCGGACAG
>CAYNGR010000141.1:0-8167 GCA_964396755.1 uncultured Cyanobium sp.
GAGGAGAACGGTCAGTTCTTCTTCGAGGCCGGCAAGAGCGTCATGGACCGCCTCGGAGCCCTGGCTTGAGCACCCAGGCGACGGCCGGGGCCGCCGGCACGGCCCGCATCCTGATCACCGGCGCCTCCGGCTGCGTCGGCCAGCACATCGCCGATCAGCTCTACCGCGGCAGCGACGCCCAGCTGCTGCTCTGGCTGCGCGATCCGGCCAAGCGAACCGCATCGCGCCGCGATCGCCTCGGCGACGCGCATCATCCACACCGCCACCGCCTGGGGGGATCCGGAGCGGGCTCAGCAGGTCAATGTGGTGGCCGTCAAGCAGATGCTGGCCGCCGCCGATCCGGCCGTGCTCGAGCAGGTGGTGTACTTCTCCACCGCCAGCATCCTCGATCGCGATCTGCAGCTGCTGCCGGAGGCGATGCCCTACGGCACCGAATACATCCAGACCAAGGCCCAGTGCTTGCAGCAGCTGGAGCAGCACCCGCTGGCCGAGCGGATCGTGGCCGTCTTCCCGACCCTGGTGTTCGGCGGCCGGGTCGATCGCTCCGGCCCCTTCCCCACCAGCTACCTCACCGAAGGGCTGCGCGAAGGGGTGCGCTGGCTGTGGCTGGCGAAGTGGCTGCGGGCCGAGGCCTCGTTCCATTTCATCCACGCCGGTGACATCGCGCGGGTGTGCGTGCATCTGGCCACCCGGCCCCATCAGGCCAATCCCGAGCCCGGCCAGGGTGCGGTGCGGCGTCTGGTGCTGGGGCAGCCGCACGTCACGGTCAACGACACGGTGCGGCGCCTCTGCAGCTGGCGCCACAGCCTCTATCCGCCGGTCGGACTGGACCTGCGCGGCTGGCTGATCGAGGGACTGATCAAGCTCCTGCGCATCGAGGTGAACGCCTGGGATCGCTTCTCGATCCGCCAGCGCCACTTCGTGCATGAGCCGGTGACCCCCCCGGAGCGCTTCGGCCTGGTGAGCCAGGCGCCGACGCTGGAGGCGGTGTTCGAGCAGGCCGGGCTGCCGCGGCGGGGCCGGATTCCCGGCTGAGCCTGCTTGTCTTCAGGCCGCGGCCGGGCTTCATCAGCCACCGGCTGGCAGGGGCATCCTGGGCCCGGCCAGCCCGGGCCAGGCCTGCAGGCTGTCGGCTGGCCTGGCCCTTGCCTTGGCTGCCGCTGCACGGCCAAAGGTGCCCGCGCCGTCAGCCTTTGCCGGCGCGGGCCTCGAGGCAAGGCCTGGTGTCGGAGGCTTCGGCGCCGGCGAGCCTGGCGGGGAGATCATGCCTGCGGGCTGTCCGGGTGTCAGGTGTTACAGGGTTTTGTTGCGATTGGCGCCTGGAGCTGCAGTCGCTGCAACCTGGCTCCTATTTTGGCCGGGTTGATGTGGCACACACCCCACTCCGCCTTCTCATGCGTCGTCTTTTCTCTCTCCTCGCTCTGTGCCTGGCGCTGGTGCTGGGTGCCGCCCCGAGCTTCGCTGCCGATGCCGCCCACGGCGGCCAGATCTTCTCCGCCAACTGCGCTGCTTGCCACATGGGCGGCGGCAACGTGGTGAATGCCGAGCGCACCCTCAAGAAGGAAGCCCTCGAGTCCTACCTGGCCAACTACGCCGATGGCCATGAAGCCGCCATCGTCATGCAGGTGACCAACGGCAAGAACGCCATGCCCGCCTTCGGCGGCAAGCTGAGCGCCACCGACATCGAAGACGTGGCCGCTTATGTCGAGTCCCAGGCCAACGCCGGCTGGTCCTGATCGACTTCGCTTCATTCGATGCTTCCAGCCAGCCGGTTGGATTCCATCAACCCCGGTCCTGCGACCGGGGTTTTTTGTTGGCTGGCGATTCCAGCTCCCACAGATCCCGCTGCGGCTGGGCAGCTCCGGCGCCGCGGCGGTCAATGTCGACTGTGGGGCCGATCCGTCCGATCGTCACGGCGGCGACTCCAGGGTCCGCATGCCCAGCTGGCGGATGACACACGCAGGCGCGGCCGTGCGCCGACTCGCCCCAAGGCTCGCGCCTGCGCTGCTGCGCTGAGGGCTCTTCGGCGGGGGACAGGCCGGCAGCTGGCAGCAGAGGGCGAGGCCTGCTAGTACAGGTGTACGCCCTGCCAAGTCGTCATGGTGCCTGTGCCTCTTTCGCGTCTGCAGCCCTCCCGCGACGAGCTGCTCGAGGACTGGCCCTGGCTCGATCAGGGCGTGCTGCGCAGCAGCCGCAGCCGCCGGGTCTGCCTCACCTGCCATTTCTTCCGGCATCACCCCGGGCCGGAGTGCATCCCGCTGCTCACCTGCCATCTGCATCAGGGGCTGATCGCCCATGGCGAGCACCTCACCCACCGCTGCAGCGGCTGGACGGAGGACCTGCATCGCCGCGGCGGCTGGGCGCCCGAGGTGGCCTGAGCGCTGGGCCTGCTGGCGGCCGTCACCATCACCGCCCCGCTCCGCCAGCATGGGCATCCCGATCCGCCCACCGTGCTGTTCAACCCCTTCTGTCCCTTCACCGCGACCAGGCTGCTGGCCCTCAAGGCCACGGTGATGCTGCTGCTCACCCTGCTGATCAAGGCCAGGATCCGCATCGCCGCCTTTTCGGCGCTCGGACTGTTCCTGCTGCTGCTGCAGACGCTGCTGTTCCTCGCCGTGGGCGGTGGCCTGGCGCTGCTGGCCGGTGGCGCAGCCCTCTACAACGCTCAGCAGCGTCGCCCGGCGGCGGCCTGAACGGACCGCGGGCGTCCAGGCAATCTGACGGGAGCTGACACACGCTGATGAGCGACCACAACGGACAACGCCTGACGCCGCGGCAGATGGTGCGGGCCCATGCCTATCCGCTGCTGGCGGCCATCGGCTGCCTCAGCCTGGTGGCCATCGCCGTGTTGCAGATCCCCGGGGCCGTCCGGGATCACCGCTACAACCGCTGCGTCGATGAGCAGCTCCGGCTCCGGCGCGCGGCCAACCTGGTCGGGCAGGACCGCCCCGGCAGGATCCTGTACCTCAAGGCCGTGCAGCACTGCGAAGGGCTGTGACCAGCCTGAGCCTGCACCGGGCGGCCTGAGCGTCGCCCCTCAGGATGGGCCGTTCTGGCCAGAGGCGGCCCCGCCGAGGCTGCCGGTCCGTCCACCCGGCCCCCGGCGTCCATCCGTTCCCAAGTGCCGAAGCAGGGCACCCCACCGCTGGCCGGCATCCGTCCCGTCCCGGCCAGTCGCCCCGGCCTTCGAGCTGGCAACGCTGAGTCCAGCGCCCACGTCGATGCGCCGCGACCCGGCCTGGATTCGCTCACGCGGAGCGCCGATCCGCCGGCGGCCGCAGGCGCCGGTACTGGCGGTAGAGCTTGCGCAGGCCGTGCAGCAGCAGGGCCGGGGCCCGCAGGCCCAGCGGAGCGATCAGCGGCCGGTACAGCCAGCGGTAGGCCCAGCGCAGGTCCTGCCAGGCGCGGCAGGGCGCCGGGTTGAGGAAATCGGAGATGTCGACGATCAGCCCCCGTCCCCGGTGCACCATCAGGTTGCGGCCGTGCAGGTCATGGCCATGCAGTCCGCGGTCGATGGCATAGGCCAGCGCCGCATCGATGTCCTCGATCGCCTGCGGCGGAATCGGGAGGCCCCGCCGCAGACAGTCCCACAGCGTGACGCCGTGCAGGCGCCGCAGGATCAGGTAGCCAGCGCCGACGTGAAAGCACTGCGAGTAGGCCGGATGAGCGCCGATGCGGCGGTAGACCTCGGCCTCCTGCTCCAGCCCCGGCCGCCCGGGGGCGTACACCTTCACCACCAGCTCGGGGTGGTCGGGATGGTGCAGCACCGCGGCGTAGTTGCCGCAGCCCAGCGTCCGCCAGGGCTGCGGCAGGCTGATCACCCTGACGGGGTCGTGCGGATCGAGGCTGCGCAGCTGCAGAGCCGGCAGCAGCTCGTTGTCGATCCGCCTCTGCAGCTCAGGCAGCCGCTCAACGTGGAGCACGTGCACAGGG
The DNA here is from genome assembly GCA_964396755.1 of uncultured Cyanobium sp. Classification (GTDB taxonomy): domain Bacteria; phylum Cyanobacteriota; class Cyanobacteriia; order PCC-6307; family Cyanobiaceae; genus Cyanobium. Next base: position 3,934 of record CAYNGR010000141.1, read on the forward strand.
GGCGGGGTGAGAACGGCGACCGGTGCGACGGTGGGATCTTATGCAGGTTGTCCCTGCTCAGCATCGATCCGGCTCGGCGGGTTGAGGCGAGCGGGCCTGCCGCAGGATCCGCCGTCCGCCATGCAGCACCAGCAGGCCGATGGCTCCGCCGATCAGCAGATCCGGGATGGGGCTGCCGCTCCAGGCGACGAGCCCACCAGCGACGATCACCCCCAGGTTTGCCAGGGTGTCGTTGCTGGAGAAGATCAGCGAGGCGCGCATGTGCACACCGCCCTGGCGGTGGCGGCGCACCAGCAACAGACAGATCAGGTTGGCGAGCAGGGCCAGGGCCCCGACCCCGACCATCAGTGCGCTGATCGGCTCACGGCCCTGCAGGCTGCGGCGCAGCCCATCGAGCAGCACCCAGACCGCCAAAGCGATCTGCAGCCAGCCGCTGAGCCGGGCGGCCCGCTGCTGTTGCCGGATGCTGCGGCCCACGGCCGCCAGGGAGACGCCATAGACGCCTGCATCGGCCAGCATGTCGAGCGAGTCGGCGATCAGGCCGCTGGAGCCTGCCTTCAGACCGAAGCCCAGCTCCACGACGAACATCAGGGCATTGATCAGCAGCACCACCAGGAGGGTGCGGCGCTCCAGCGCAGCCGCCTGCTCCGTCCCGCAGCTGCAACCCATGGCCCCGTCGCTGCCGTGGCTCATGGTCTATCGCCTGGACGCCTGTCCTGACCCGCAGCAGGTCAGGTCGACAGCGGATGGCCCTGCCTGCAGCCTGTGCCGCGGGCTCCGCCTGCGCCGTGGTCGGCTGTTCAGATCAGTGCCTGAGGCGTCTGCGTGAGTCGGTCGAGGCGCCGCTGCTGGAGAGGTTGCCTGAGCGGTTGGTTCAGGCCTGCAGTCCTGGGATGACGCCCTGATGCAGGGTGGCAGGCCTTGTGCGCGGTATGTCGCTGCGCTGCCGCTCAGCGGCATGCCCGGACTTGACGCGTCCATCCGCCATGCGAGTGAGGCTGGCAGAGGCGACTGGCTTTTCTCAGACAGACCGATGGGGGGCTGCGCTTCCGGCTGTGCCTGGGCTGCAGATGGCAGGGACGATGCCGGCCAGTCCGTTCGGGCAGCGCCACCATCAGCGCTGGCTGCTGATCAGGTCGCCTGGCGGATCACCAGCGCATCGCCGGCAGGGAGATGTCCCAGTCACCTCTCAGTTGGTCGGCTGTGAGTCCTTCACACCGCCCAGCAGCTGCTCCACAGCCAGCTTGAGCAGCAGCGACACCACGCCCACGCCTCCCAGCACCAGGGCGGCGCCATAGGCCAGTTCCGTGTCGTACTGCTTGTAGGCATCCTCCACAAACAGGGGCAGGGTCTGGGTCTGGCCGGCAATGTTGCCGCTCACCACGGCCACCGCCCCGAACTCACCAAGCGCCCTGGCTGTGGTGAGGATCAAGCCGTAGACCACGGCCCAGCGCACCGAGGGGAGGGTCACCTTCCAGAACACCTGCCAGTCGTTGGCGCCGAGGGTGCGGGCGGCTTCCTCCTGATCCCAGCCCTCCTCCTCCAGCAGCGGGATCACCTCCCGCGCCATGAACGGGAAGGTGACGATGATCGTGGCCAGGGCCATCCCGGGCCAGGAAAAGATGATCTTCCAGCCCAGGGTGCTGACGATTCCGCCCAGCAATCCGTTGGTGGGGCTGTAGAGCAGCACCAGCATCAGGCCCACCACCACCGGTGAGATCGAGAAGGGCAGGTCAATCACGCTGAGCAGCAGAGCCTTGCCGGGAAACTGTCTCCGGGCGATCGCGGTGGCCGCCGCCAGACCGAAGATCGTGTTGGCCGGCACCGCGATCAGGGTGCAGCGCAGGGTCAGCAGAACGGCTGATCGCAGATCTTCCGAGCCCAGGTTTTTCACCAGAGGGCCAATTCCCTTGGCGAAGGCTCCTGCCACAACCTCCAGAGCTGGCAGCAGGATGATCACTCCGACATACAGACAAGCGATCAGCGGGATGAGGAGCGATGCGGAGGGCCTCGAAAAGCGCGGGCTCAGCGATCGAAGCATGGGGGGCATGGCAGACAGCGGAGATGACAGCAGAGATCGGAAATGCACAGGCGGCAGCAGTTGAATCGGACCGAGTGCGGGTGTCGCTCAGACGCTTGGGGCCGGATTCGCTTCCCAGTGGCGACCCCACACCTGCAGTCCGTTGATCACCAGCAGGCTGAGCAGGGAGAACAGCAGCATCACCATGCCGATCACCGTGGCGGATGCGAAGTCGTATTCCTCGAGCTTCTGGATGATCAGGGTGGGGGTGATCAGATCCTTGAACGGCACGTTGGACGAGATCATCACCACCGAGCCGTATTCCCCCACTGCCCGGCTGTAGCCCTGGGCCACGCCCGACAGGATTGCGGGCATCAGCTGGGGAAGCACCACCTTGGCGAGGGTCTGGCGAGGACTCGCTCCCAGACACCAGGCGGCTTCCTCCTGATCGCGCTCCAGGGCTTCCAGCACCGGTTCGACGCTGCGCACCACAAAAGGCAGCGAGATGAACACCATGGCAATCGCCACGCCCAGCCAGGTGAACGACACCTTCAGGCCGAACAGGGCCGCCAGAGGTGCGCCCAGCCAGCCGTTGGTGCTGTAGATCGCAGCCAGTGCAAGACCGGCCACCGCAGTGGGCAGGGCGAAGGGCAGGTCGATCAGCGAATCCAGCAACCGCCGGCCGGGAAAGGAGCAGCGCACCAGGGCCCAGGCGATCACCACGCCGAACACGCCGTTGGCAAGGGCAGCCAGCAGCGACAGGCCGAAGCTGATGCGGTAGGTGGCCAGAGCTTCCGGGGTGGTGGCCAGCTGCCAGAACTGAGACGGGCCGACGGCAGCGGCTTTGAGGGCCAGGGCACCCAGAGGCAGAAACAGCACCAGGGCCAGGTACAGCCAGGTGATGCGCCACGACCAGCTGAGCTGCAACCAGCTGGGCCAGGCGAGCCCTCGCCTGCGAGGTGGGACAGGTTGCGCCATGGACGCCGCGATGTGAAGTGGGCGGACCGTATCACCGTTCGGCGTTTGATACAACGGTATGCCGGTGGGGAAAAGGGTCTATGGGCTAGGGTGCATCTGTTGCTGCTGGAATGGTCGTCATGGGCATCCGGGTTTCCGGCGTCTGCAAGGAGTTCGGCTCCTTCCGGGCTGTCGATCATGTGAGCCTCGATGTCGATACCGGTTCGCTGGTGGCTCTGCTCGGGCCGTCCGGTTCCGGCAAAAGCACGCTGCTGCGGCTGATCGCCGGGCTCGAGCAGGCCGATGCCGGCAGGATCTGGATCACCGGCGAGGAGGCCACCACCCGGTCGGTCCAGGAGCGGGAGGTTGGTTTCGTGTTCCAGCACTTCGCTCTGTTCAAGCACCGCACTGTGCGCCAGAACGTCGGCTTCGGACTTGAGCTGCGTGGCTGGAAGCACGACGCCATTCGCAGGCGGGTGGATGAACTGCTTGAGCTGGTGCAGTTGCAGGGCTTCGGCAACCGTTACCCCTCTCAGCTCTCCGGAGGGCAGCGCCAGCGTGTCGCCCTGGCGCGTGCTCTGGCGGTGCAGCCCCGGGTGCTACTGCTGGATGAGCCCTTCAGTGCCCTCGACGCCAAGGTGCGCAAGGAATTGCGTGCCTGGCTACGCAATCTCCACGACGAGATGCACGTCACCACCGTGATCGTCACCCACGACCAGGAGGAGGCCATGGAGGTGGCCGACAGGATTGTGGTGATGAACCAGGGCCGCATCGAGCAGATCGGTACTCCTGCGGAGATCTATGACCAGCCGGCCACTCCTTTCGTGATGAGCTTCGTGGGAGCGGTCAATGTGCTGCCCTCGCACGTGCCTCTGGCGGTCAACCAGGAGCAGCGGGGTGATCTGTTCATCCGCCCCCATGACCTCGAGCTGCACCGTGAACCCCAGCAGGGCAGCGTGCCGGCTGTGCTGCGCCGTTTGACTCACCTGGGCCGCGACATCCAGGCCGAACTGATCCTGGACAGTGGTGAGGTGGTCGTGGCCCAGCTTCCCCGTGAGCACATGGATGGCCGGGAGCTTCAGGCTGGCGATGCACTGCACGTCACCAGCCGCGACTCCCGCACCTTCGTGCCGGATTTTGTGATCTGAGTCCTGGGACCAGGATCAGGCCAGCGGAATGACCCCCCTTGGCGTTCGGCCGAGGGGGGGGCGGGTCAGCAGGAGGTGGAAGCCTTCCCGGCCATGACGCTGGCGCGGG
>CAYNGR010000142.1:0-8150 GCA_964396755.1 uncultured Cyanobium sp.
CACGTGGTTGAGCCGCAGCACCGGATGGCCGCGGAACTCCAGCACCCGCGCCAGGCAGTCGCCGATGATCGTCGAGCGCAGATGCCCCACGTGCATCTCCTTGGCGATATTGGGGCTGGAGAAGTCCACCAGCACCGGGGCTGTGGTCTCGACCGACGGCACCCCCAGGTGTGGATCGCTCAGCCGCGCCGCCACCTCGGCTGCCAGCAGCTCGGGCCTGAGGGTGAGGTTGATGAAGCCCGGCCCGGCGATCTGCGGCTCCAGGCAGAGATCGCCGAAATCGCTGTCGTTCTGAAGCTGAGCCACGATCGCTTCGGCGATCTTGCGTGGAGGCTGGCCCAGGGGCTTGGCCAGGGGCAGGGCGCCGTTGGCCTGGAAGTCGCCGAATTCGGGCTTGCTGGCGGGCGCCAGCTGCGGATCGAGGGGCTGGCCGGCGGCGTGCGCGGCAGCCGCGGCCTCCGGAAAGGCCCGCTCCATCGCCGATCGCAGCTGGCTGTCGAGGGTCTGGGCGAGGCGGAGCATGGGCGGCGGCGGGGAGGTCCGGGCGGCTGCGGCCATCGGAGGCAGCCGCTGCTCCGATCATCCCTCCCGGCGTGGCGGGCGCTCTGGCAGGTGTCGCGGCCCTGTTGCCGGAGAGCTGTGTCGCTGGACAGCTGGTGGCACAGCCAGCCTCCGGGTGCAGCGGCCAGGTGGTCAGGGGGTGCCGCGCTCGTGATGGCGTCGGGCTCCGCACGGGGCCTTGCCGGTGGTGCCTCCGCTGCCCACCAGATGTGGTGAGCAGGCAGTGTCGTCGGGGTTCAGAACACCAGATGTGGTGTGCTGGCCGGTGAGTCGTGTGGTGCCGGTCGGCCGCGTGGGATGGGCCAGTCCCAGTGGGCTGGCGCCTCGGCTGGCTGTCCTGGTGCCTGCAGGTCCGCTGGGGTGCCGGACACCAGCTGTGGTGTGGTGGCAGAGGCGCCCAGCCGTGCTGTCCCAGCCTGGTGCACCGGGGGGAGCCAGTGGCTGGCTGTCCTGATCGCACGCCAGGCCGTGTCGCTTGCTGGGGTGTGTGGACACCAGATGTGGTGTGGGGCTGAGAGCTCGGGCGTTGGTTGGCCGCCTTGGTGTGCGGCGTGCGGCTTGCGGCTTGGGAAGCGGGAGCTGGCGGATTGGATGCGGGTTCAGGCCCTGCAGGTCCGCTTGGGCTCGGCACACCAGATGTGGTGTGGTGGCTGGTGGCCGCGGCCTCCTCTGGCGTCGTCTGTCGCCCCGCCCCTCCGGCGTCGTTTGCCGCCCCGAGGCCCTGCAGGTGCGTCCGGGACCGGCCGTTCTGACGGCTCTGCAGGCCCTGCGGGGCCGCTGGGGCTCGGTACACCAGATGTGGTGTGTCGCTCTGGTTGCCCCATGGCCCGGCCGCACCCGGCGTCCGCAGCCGCTGCGTCTGCCGTGCTGCCGTGCTGCCGCCGGCAGCGTGTGGTCGGCCGCTGCGGGCGCGATAACGTCCCGCCATGCAGTTCGAGCGCGTCGTCTTCTATGGACGGCTTGGCGAGCAGGCCCTGAAGATGTTCAATCTGGCCGGTGAGCTGCCCCGCTGGCGCGACGCCGCCGTGCTCGACTGCCCCGGCGGCCCCGGTTCGCTGGCGGCGCTCCTGCGCGCCGAGGGCTGTGAGGTCACCTCCGTCGATCCGCTCTACGCCCTGGAGCCGGCCGCGCTGGAGCGGCGCGCCCTGGCCGATCTCGACCACACCATGGCGGTGCAGGCCGCAAGCGAGGCCCTGCGCCCCGATTTCGATCTGCGGGCCTGTCGCCAGGAGCACCTCGATGCCCTGCAGGCCTTCCTCGCTGATCGCTGCGTCCATCCCGATCGCTACGTCGCCGCCTCCCTGCCGCAGCTGCCCTTCGCGGACGCCGGTTTCGATCTGGTGCTCTGCGGCCACCTGTTGTTCTCCTACGCGCCCCGATCCGACGGCGGCCTGATGACCGGGCAGGGTCTGGATCTGGCCTGGCACCGCCGCGCCCTGGCGGAGCTGTGCCGCGTCAGCCGGCGCCAGGTGCGCCTCTATCCGGCCCACACCATCGCCCTCGAGGCCGTGCGCCATCCCTACGCCGAGGCGCTGCTGGCCGAGCTGCCGGCCGGCTGGCAGGGCCGTTTCGTCGCCAGCCGCTATGACCAGGGGCATCAGGGCTGCAATCAGGCCCTGCAGCTGGAGCGCTGCGCACCATGACCCGCTTCGATCAGCCCAGGCCCGGTCCTTGGCGTGGCGCTCCGCTCTGCTGCCATTGCCATTGCCACTGCCGCTGGTTGCCGTGGCCGCCAGCGGTCGACCAGGCCCCCTGGGGGCGAGGCGCGGTGGGGGCGGTGCGATGAGCGTCCGGGAGGTGCTGCGCCTTGGGGATCCGCGGCTGCGCCAGCCGTCTCTGCCGGTGGACGAGGCCCTGTTCGGCTCCGTCGAGCTGAACGCCCTGATCACCGATCTGCGCGACACGATGGCCGCCCGCAACGGGGCCGGTCTGGCGGCCCCTCAGATCGCTGTGCACCTGCGGGTGGTGATCGTCGGCATCACCGCCAACCCGCGCTATCCCGAGGCGCCGCCGATCCCCGAGACGGTGCTGATCAACCCCGTGCTGACGCCGCTGGGTGAGGAGCGCCAGCTGGGCTGGGAGGGCTGCCTCAGCGTGCCGGGGCTGCGCGGCCAGGTGGAGCGCTGGCAGCGGCTGGACCTGGTCTGGCGCGATCCGCTCGGCGGTCAGCACCGGCAGGAGCTGGACGGCTTCCACGCCCGCGTCGTGCAGCACGAGTGCGATCACCTCGATGGCCTGCTGTTCGTCGATCGCCTGCATGACAGCCGCGCCTTCGGGTTCACGCAGGAGCTGCAGGCGGCCGGGCTGCTGTGAGGCCCGGCCCCTCGGAGGCCTGGAGCCGGATCCCGTCATCCGAGGGGCCGCTGCCACAGCGAAGGCCACGGCCAGCCGCGTCAGCCCCGGTCGACTGCGTCATCCCTGGCCGGGCCCGTCTCGCGTGGGCAGAGGCAGCGGTGTTCCCCCGGCTGCGGCCCTGCCCCAGCCGGTCTGCCCGGGTGCTCCCGCCGGCACCCCGGCACTGTCCCGCCGATGCCTGCGCCCGTTGCGCCGCAGGCTGTCTGCAGAGCGTCAGGCCACCAGTCCCAGGGCCTGCTCCATCCCCTCGAGCACCACGTCGGCCACCAGCTGGGTGCGATAGCGGCAGGCCTGGGTGACCGTGCAGTCGAAGGTGCCGTGCTCCCAGTACTTGTTGCTGCCGGCGCCGCCGCCGCACAGGCCGAAGTAGGCGCAGCTCTGGCGGCAGCGCTCCACCCCGGCGCGTACCTGCGCCTCCACCTGCTGAAACTTCTCGTTCTGCAGCAGTGACACCAGGCTGTCGTCGCGCACGTTGCCGAAGGCGAAGTCACCGAATTCCTGCGTCTTCACCGATAGCAGTTCGGGATCGAAGGTGGAGACATTGCCGTTGACGTCGACATTGACGATCACGAACGGCCAGTTCATGTCGGTGTTGGCCAGGCGCTCCTCGCCACAGGCCAGGCTGGTGATGCCGTCGAACTCGCGCAGCCGCAGGGCATCGGGCTGTTGCTGCAGCCGCTGCCAGAAGCGCCGCAGGAACGCCACATAGCGTTGTTCGGCATCGGGAATCTCGAGGCTGGAGCGGGCGTTTTCCCCTTCGGTTTCCTCCATGTTGAAGCCGACCAGCTGAATGCCGCTGTCCACGAAGAAATCGAAGATCGCATCGGCGTGATCCAGCCCGTCGGCGGTGAGCACGCTGATCACATGGAAGGGCACCTGGCAGCGTTTCAGCCAATCGATGCCCCGCATCACGGCCGCGTGGCTGCCCAGACCGGTGCGGGTGCGGCGATGGGCGTCGTGCAGGAAGGCCGGCCCATCCATCGACACCCCCACATGGATGCCGTTGCGATGGAAGCAGTCGCACCAGGCCTGGTTGATCACCGTGGCGTTGGTCTGGATCGCCTGCCGCACCGTGTCCGCGGGCAACGCGTGGCGCTCCAGCACGCCGGCGATCACGGCTGCAGCCTGGTCATAGAACGGGATGCCGGCGGTGAGCGGCTCCCCCGCGTGCCAGAGCAGGGTGAACGGTCCCCGGAAGAAGGGGCTCTCGAGCACCCGCTCCAGGGCGAGCTCCAGCACCTGCATCGACAGCCGGCTGCGCTCGTCCCGGTTGGGCAGATAGCAGTAATCGCAGTCGAGGTTGCAGAAGGGGGTGGGTTGCACCACCAGCAGATTCACCGGTCCGTACTGGGCCGCGGCTGAGGGCAGGTCGGCCATGGCTGCCGGGCTCATCACCAGTTGCGGAAGTTGCGGAATCCACCACCGCCGTTGCCCCAGCCGCCGTTGCGGAAGCCCCCGTTGCCCCAGCCCCCATTGCGGAAGCCGCCGTTACCCCAGCCGCCGTTGCGAAAGCCCCCATTGCCCCAGCCGCCGTTGCCGAAGCCGCCATTGCCCCAGCCCACGCCCACGCCGCCGTTGTTCCAGCCCACCCAGGCCACCGCATCGGCCGGAATCGAGGAGCCTTCCGTGCCGTTGACGCTCTGCTGACGCAGGGCCTCGGCGATGCGCTGCAGGCGGGCCTCCATCGCCTCGGCGGCGGGATTGGCCGGCTCGACGGGGGAGGCGGCGGCGTTGCTGGCCAGGGCCGTGCCGGGATCCATCGGCAGCGAGGCCAGGATCAGCAGCAGGCCGAACAGGCGGGAACGGGACAGGAACGCCATGGCGGGAACAGGAGCGCGGTGGATGGAACGGGGAGATGTCAGGTGCCCGGACGGGGGGCGGGCGCCTGGCCGGGGGGCAGGGGGCGGATCGGCTCGACCCCGAGCATCACGTTCTCGAAGTAGATGCGGATCGTCTCGGCGGGAACCGCCACGTTGCTGTCCGGACCCACCCAGCGATGCACCAGCGCCACGGCTTCGGCGACGCCATCGAGGTAGGACTGCATCAGCCCGGCGATGGACAGGTTGACCACATCGCGGAAGGCCGAATCGTTCTGAGGCACCACGCAGCTCACGGCGTAGTGCTGGTAGGACTCCTCGGGAGTGAGCACCAGATTGCCGGCGTTCTGGCTGCGGGCCAGGCTGCGCAGCAGCAGCGAATCTCCGATCACCCCGTCCACCTTGCCGGCGACGAGGGCGGAGACGGCGGCGGCGCTGGTGGCGAAGGGCACGGACACCGCCTGCGGTTGCATGCCCTGCAGCTGGGTCTGACCCAGCGAGCCGGCCACCACGCCGATGCGCCGGCCACGCAGCCCGGCCGGGGATCCATCGAACCGACCGGAGGGGGCCAGCAGCCGTAGCCCCGACAGGCCGATCGGCAGGGTGAAGTCGACGCTGGCGTCCTGATCCCAGCGGAATGGCACGCCGCAGGCCAGATCGGCCTTGCCGCTGGCCACGCTGCCGGTCAGATCGGCATTGCTGGCGACCGCTTCGAAGCGCAGCTTCACCGGCTTGCCGGTCACCTGCTCGAGCCGGGCCTGCACAATCCGCGCCACGGCCACCGCATAGCCCTGGGCGTCGCCGTTGGCGTCGGTGCTGACCAGCGGCGGTGCATCCGCCGGGCCCGCCAGCACCAGCTGGCCGGTGCGCACCACCCGCTGCACCACCCCCTCGGCGCGGGCGGCGCTCGCCGGAGCCAGGCTGGTGGCCAGCAGCAGGGCTGCGGGCAGGAGCCCGGCCGGCAGCAGCCTCGAGAGGGAGGGACGCGGCATGGAGCAGCGCTTGCAGGGACTCTCGCGATTGTGGCGGCGCCGCTCGTGTTTGTCCGGCAGGTGATGAACTTCGCCACGCCGTGGCAGCTCCGGGCTGCCGGCCGGTGACGCCAGCGCCACTGCGACGGCTCCTGTGGCCTTGCCGCATCCGCCTGGTCGCCCTGGGTGCCGCCCCGCCGCGCGATGGCCGCGACGACGCGCCTGATGGGGTGCAGGCCCGCAGCGTCCGCTGGTCTGCGTCCCGCAGTGAGCCAGAGCCGCAGCGGGCCACGATCCGGGATGGCCGCTCAGGTCCAGCTCAGCTCGAAGCGCATGCTCAGATCCAGCCAGGCGCTGCGGGTGACCGGTGCGCTGCTCGAGATCAGATCGATGCCGGTGGCGGCATAAGCCGCCAGCTGATCGGGCTGCACGCCGGAGGCCTCCAGCAGCACCGGCGCGCCCCGCTCGGTCGCCAGAGCCCTCAGCTGCGGCACCAGCGCGCGCAGCTGCTCCGGGCTGAACTCATCGAGCAGCACCCCGTCGGCGCCGGCCCGCAGGGCTGCCTCCGCTTCTGCCGCCGTCTCGGCCTCGACGATCAGCCGTGCCGGCCAGGGCGCTGAGGCGCGCACCGCCGCCGCCGCCGCCGCTACGCCGCCGCCCCAGGCCAGGTGGTTCTCCTTGAGCATCGCCGCGTCGTCGAGGCCGAGGCGGTGATTGACGCCGCCGCCGCAGCGCACGGCGTATTTCTCCAGCTGGCGCAGACCCGGGGTGGTCTTGCGGGTGTCCGCCAGGCGCACATCCGTGCCCGCCAGGGCCGCCGCCAGCCGCGCCGTGGCGGTGGCGATCCCCGACAGGCGCATGGCCAGGTTGAGGGCGGTGCGCTCGCCCGCCACCAGGGCCGCCGCCTCTCCCTCCAGCTCCAGCAGCCGCTGGCCGCGCCTGATCGGCTCGCCGTCGGCCACCAGCAGGCGCACCTGCAGCGTCGGATCGAGCAGCTGGAACAGGGGCTCCACCAGCACGCCGCCGCAGAACACCCCCTCGGCCTTGGCCAGCCAGTGGGCCTGGCCGCGGGCGCCCGTCAGGGCCGCTGCCGTCAGGTCGCCGCGGCCGAGGTCCTCCTGCAGCCAGGCGGCGAGCTGCTGCTGCAGGCCAGGGGTCAACGGCAGGGAGGCTGGGGGCATCGGAGTTGTGCGGCGTGGGCCGGCCTCGCCGGCCTCCCCCGGGGGAGGCATCCGGCGCAGTCCAGGGACTCTGATGCAGCGCCCGCCATCGATCTGACGTCCCCGGCCGGGCGGCGCAGCATGGAGACAGCGTTGCGTCGCGGCATGCACAGCCCTGAGCTCCGTCCCCGCTGGTGGGTGCCGGGTGATGTGGATGGCTTTCTGGGGCTGGCGCTCGACAACCTGATCCAGATCCTGCTGATCGTGGGCCTGTGCCGCGGCCTGCTGGGCTACTCGGACGCCCTGGTGTTCGGCACGATCCTGCCGGCGGTGGGCGTCAGCCTGGTGGTGGGCAACCTGGCCTATGCCCGCCAGGCCTTTCAGCTGGGCTGCCGCGAGGGCAGAGGCGACCGCACCGCCCTCCCCTACGGCATCAACACCGTCAGCCTGTTCGCCTACGTGTTCCTGGTGATGCTGCCCGTCAAGCAGCTGGCGCTTGGACGCGGGCTGCCGCTGGAGCAGGCCAACGAGCTCTCCTGGCGGGCGGGGCTGCTGGCCTGCCTGGCTTCGGGGCTGATCGAGTCGGCAGGTGCTCTGCTGAGCGAGCGGATGCGGCGCTGGCTGCCCCGGGCGGCCCTGCTGTCCACCCTGGCCGGCCTGGCCCTGGGTTACATCGCCCTGGGATTTCTGCTGCGCACCTACGCCCAGCCGCTGGTGGGGCTGGCGGTGCTCACCGTGATCCTGGTGGGGTACTACAGCCCTGTGCGCTGGCCCCTGCCCGCCGGTCTGCTGGCGGTGCTGCTGGGGATGGCGCTGGCCTGGGGCACGGGCCTGATCCGTGTGGATGCGGCCGCCTGGCAGGCCGATCTGGCCCAGATCGGCTGGCACCCTCCCCGCCTGCAGCTTGAGGCCCTCTGGCAGGGGCGCGCTCAGCTGCTGCCCTTTCTGGGGGTGACCGTGCCGATGGGCCTGTTCAACGTGGTGGGTTCGCTGCAGAACCTGGAGAGCGCCGAGGCCGCCGGTGACGCCTATCCGCTGCGCGGCTCGATGCTGATCAACGGCGTGGGCACCCTGGCCGCGGCCGCCCTCGGCTCCTGCTTCCCCACCACGATCTACATCGGCCATCCGGGCTGGAAGGCGATGGGGGCCCGCATCGGCTACTCCTGGCTCAACGGGCTGGTGATGGGGCTGGCCTGCCTGCTGGGGCTGTTCGGCGTGATCGCACGGCTGGTGCCGATCGAGGCGGGCATGGCGATCGTGCTCTACATCGGCCTGGTGATCGCCGC
>CAYNGR010000143.1:0-8136 GCA_964396755.1 uncultured Cyanobium sp.
GCAGGCAGGCAGAAGCCATCACACTTCTGCAGCCAATCTGCTGCTGGTGCACACCCTCAAGCTGGAAGACTACAAGATGAAAAATCAAGCAGAATCGTCAGCATGTCCCTCGTCTCTCTTGTGATCACTCTCATCGTCGTTGGATTTCTGCTGTGGCTGATCAATAATTACATTCCGATGGACACCAAGATCAAAGGCATCTTGAACATTGTTGTCGTGGTCGCTGTCGTGCTGTGGCTTCTCAACTTGCTGGGACTGATGGATTCCCTGCGTGGCATCCGGATCGGCAGGTGAGTGCGGCCTTCCCCGACGGATGGATGGGCCTGGCCATGCATCCCAACCCTCGCAGAAGCGATTGCCAACACGTTCTCGGCGGAGCCTCAGGCAAGCTCGAGCGCCTGCCTGCAGCAGGGTTCGTCGCAGCTGATCCACACCTGCAGAACTGGGCAGTCGGCGTGCAGGCCTTGCGCGGACGGCGGTGGACTCTGGGCTGCGTTCGATCAAGCGGCCTGGTACACCAGCTCGATCGACGAACCGTCCTCGGTGGCGGCCGGCAGCAGCCGAGCGACCAGGCCCGCCAACCAGCTCACGGCTGTGACTGCGGCATGCGGCTCCCGTCGAGGCGGAGGCCCCCCGTTCAGCGACTGTGAATGGCACGCCAGCAGACGGCACACTCCGACCGCCTGAGCCCATTGCCCGCCCATCACGACCCGGCAGACCCTCCTCCTGGCTCAGCTGCTGAGCATGGGGGTGGCCGTGTTGCTGCTCGCCGGCCCCCGCAGCCTGCTCAATCCACTGCGGCCCGTTGACAGTTCGGGGCGCACCCATGCCAGCGAGGACACGCCATGAGAACGGCACCCCCTCAGTCCTGAGCCGGGTCAACGCCGCAGGGCCGCATCCTGACGCAGAGCAGCGCCGGCGGATTGACGGCCGCTCAACCTGCGGCCGTGGCCGTTTCCTGCAGCAGCTGCGCCGCGGCGGCTGCATCCATCGGCCGGCCCAGGGCATAGCCCTGCACATGGACGCAGCCGAGTTCAGCCAGCATCTGCCACTGCCGCTCCGTCTCCACACCCTCGGCCACCAGATCGATGCCGAGAGAGCGCGCCACACCGATCACCGCCTTGACGATCACCTCATCCTCTCGATCGGTGCCGAGACCATCGATGAAGGAGCGATCGATCTTGAGAATGCCGACCGGGAAACGCTTGAGATACAGCAGGGATGAATAGCCGGTGCCGAAATCATCGATCGCCAGCTGAATGCCCAACTCCTTGAGCTGCTCCACCACCAGAGTTGTCGATTCGATGTCCTCCACCAGCATCGTCTCTGTGATCTCCAGATAGAGCTCCTCGGCCCGCAGCCCCGCAGCCTCCAGCGCCTCGGACACGTGCGCCGCCAGGGCGGGATCCACGAAGGTGCGACCCGAGACATTCACCGACAGGCGCAGCGACAACCCCGGGAAGCGATGCTTCCACTCCGCCAGGACACGCGACGCCGCATGCAGGATCAGCAGGTCGATCTCGACGATCAGTCCGGTGTCCTCCGCCACCGCAATGAACTCGCTGGGCGGCAGCAGACCCAGGCTGGGATGCTGCCAGCGGGCCAGCGCCTCGAAGCCGACGATGCGTCGCTCCGGCATGCGCACGATCGGCTGGAAGTAGGGCAGCAGCTCTCCCTGGCGGATGCCGCGCCTCAGCTCCATCTCCGTGGCCGCCCGGCGCTGGGCCTGCAGGCGCATGCCGTGGTGATACGAGGCGAAGCGCCCACGTCCGAGATCCTTGGCGCAGTACATCGCCATGTCGGCGTTCTCGATCAGCGCCTCGGCGCTGCGGCCCACCGGGTCGAGCTGGAGCCCTCGCTGCTCCATCTCTGCCGTGGAGAGATCCGCCTCCAGATCGGATGGGCCTTGCGACGCTGCGTCCTCCGCGAAGGCGATGCCGATCGAGGGGGAATGGCTCACCAGTTTGCCGGCCAGCATCAGCGGCCGGCTGACCCGCTCGATGATGCGGCCAGCCAGCGCTTCAGCCTCCTCCGGCCGGTGCGTGCAGGTGACGACGACGAACTCATCGCCGGAGAGGCGCCCCACCAGATCGCTGGCTTGCACCACATCGCGCAGCCCCTCCGCCACGGCACACAGAAATTGATCTCCCGAGGCGTGGCCATGGGCGTCATTGATCTGCTTAAAGCGATCGATGTCGACGAACAGCACCGTCGCGTTGCCCCCCGGCTCGCAACCGCTCCCCTGGATCAGCTCCTTGAGCCGCTCGAGCACCAGCCCCCGGCCCGGCAGACCGGTCATGGCGTCATGGGTGGCCTGCAGCAGGGCCTCCTCCTTGGCCTGCCGCTCCGCCCTGACGGCGCGCAGCACCTCGCTGCTCAACTCGATGCTGCGCCCCATCGCCCGCAGCAGGGAGCGCTCCTCCAGATCGAAGGGCTCCGCCAGCCTTGCCACCAGCAGCTGATCTCTGCCGGCCTCGGACAGCAGCGTCCAGTGGGCGTGCAGACAGGTCTTGCCCAGCGGCAGGGTGGTGGGCTGCTCGGCCAGCAGCGCCGGCAGCGTGGCCTGCTGCTCGGGCGACAGGCCAATGCACAGCTTCACCTGCTCGGCGTTGACGATCGCCACCACCTCGGCATCCACCGCCTCGGCGACACGATGGATGACCGAACGCAACGCCTGGGGATCCTCCACCGAAAAAGCGGCCAGAACCTCCGAGAGGAGATGCAGCGACCAGGGAACCTCGTTCATGCCAGGGCCAGAGCGACGAGCGTCTGGTTGTGGAAGCCGCCAGCTCCGTGGGTGCGGGCGATCTCCCCGTAGGTGTAGAAGCCTCCCACGGGGAGATCGCCGCGGACCCTGTTGATCCGCTGCACCTCCTCCACGATCCGGTCATCGGCCAGCACCGAGCGACGCGCGACGCAGTCGAACAGCAGCAGGCCCTGCATCGGCGCTCCATCCAGGGCAGCCGCGGCCATCTCGCAGGCCTGCTGGGTGGCCTCCAGGACCGAGTGACCATCGCCCTGCATCAGATGGGCCAGTCCCCCCTGGGGCACCTCGGCGATCGTGTGCAGGGAGCGCCGGTTGAAATCCGCTCCTGCGACATAGCGGATCTCGATGCGATCGCGCCGGCGGATGCCCAGCGGCCGGGTGGTAGCCCAGCGGGTGAAGCGCTCGGGGTCGCTGCGCACCTCCGGCGGCGCCTCGAAGGCCTCCAGCAGCACATCGAGAGCAGGGCGGTCGTCGAGGCTGATCACCTCGGTTCCGGTGCTGGAGGTGACCAGCATCGCCGGCGAGCGGGGTTCCCAGCAGTGGGAGACGCCGATGCCCAGGGGGGCATCGGAACTGATCGCGGCGGCGACCACCGCCTGACGCAGCAGCCTGCGTCCGAACAGCTGCCGGGTGCCCTGCATGGCCATGTCATCTCCGGCGCATCCCCCCACCAGAGGCACCGTCACCCCGGCCACGTCATAGGCCCCGCGCACCACTTCCGCCTGGTCACCGCAGAGACCATCGGCCAGCAGCACCAGCACGGTGTGGGCGCGGCGCTGCAGCCGATCGAGGCATCGGGCCGCCTCAGTGGCCGCCTGTCTCAGTCCAGCGGGGCCACCCTGTCCCATGCCGAGCGCCACCGAAAACCCCTCACCGCCCAGCGCCCAGAGGGTGAGCCCCCCCAGGCTGGAGCGATCCGGCGCCAGCTCCCCTGCCGTGGAGCAGCCGATCAGCACGTCCTCGCCGAGGGCGTCGACCACCAGGGCGGCTGCACGCTCGAGGTCGTGGGCCGGGGAGGCGAACAGCAGCACCAGCTTGGGCGGCCCGGCCGGCAGCAGCGGCTGCAAGGCCTCCTGCACCGCCAGGTCAGTGTCTGAAGCCAGGGAGCTGCCCACCCGGATCCAGCGCGTCTGCTCCTCCCCTTCCCCAGCCGGCGCATCAGGGAGTCCAGAACGGGTCATGGCGGGAAAGGGGGGAACGGGAGCAGAACGGGAGGGGATTGAGCACACCTGCGCGGTCGAGCGGAGGCGCCGCTGGCGCGCAGCGACGAGCGGAATGCCTCAAGCCACGACGCACGAGCGAGGCGGAGCGGCAGGTCCGGTGGTTCCGCAGGAGGCAGGCCGTCTGAGACCGAGGGCGGCCGCTAGCAGGAAGGGGCGGTCAATCAACTCTGACTCTGCTCAGCTCTGCCCCCCTGCGCAAGCCTGCCGGCTCGATCCACCGCTCACCGCCCGATGGAACAGCGCCACAGCCGAGCCGCTGCGATCGGTCCTGACGCCACTGGGGCCCTGCCTGCCGCAACCGCAACCGCCAGCCTGCCGTCTGACGGCCTGACCTCCGAGGCAGCTGCCGGCCCTGGCCGGAACGTCCCGGACCGCGGCAGCCCTTCAGGCAGGGGATCGGACGCAAGCCGCCGCTGAGGCGGCAGCGGCGGCGATCCTGGCCGCCAGCACGTCCCGGCTCTCTCCAGGACATCCGGCCCAGCGCATCGGCACGGCATGCACTCGCGCTGGAGCGCTGCAGCGCAGCGCATCAGGCATCAGCCGCCGCCCCACGCCCGGCCCGATCGGCTGCCATGCGCATCGCGACCGCCAGGGCCAGCAGACCAAGCAGCGGGGCCTCCCCCCAGCGGACGTAGGGCGTGGTGGCCTGCAGGCGGTGGATCTCGACCGTCTGACTGGCGCTGCGGCCGGGCGGCAGCTGCGAGCGCACCACGCCGCGGGCATCGACCGCCAGGCTGGGGCCGGTGTTGGCGGCGCTGACCAACCAGCGACCCGACTCGATCGCCCGCAGCCGCGCCAGGGCGGTGAACTGCTGCTGCAGCAGGCGTGGATAGGGATCGAGATTGGCGCTGGCCAGCAGCCATTGCGCCCCGGCACGGCTGGCGCTGGCCAGGGAGCGGCCATCCGAAAGCTCGTAGCAGATGGCGACCGCCACAGGGCCATCGGGGCGGCGCAGCAACCGCGACGGCGGTCCGCTCTGCAGCCCACCCACCGCTGACAGGCCACTCCAGCGCAGCAGCCCGGCGCCAGGCACCCACTCCCCCAGCGGCACCAGCCGATGCTTGTCCAGCCACTGCCCGGCCAGCCGCTCTCCAGGCGCGAAACGCAGCAGGCTGCTGCGCTGCTCGGATCCCTCCTGGCGGAAGCCACCGCTGAGCACCTCCACCGGCGCCGGCTCCGGCAACGGCTGACCCAGCGCCAGCGACCCCTCCGGCAGCACCAGGGTGCCGGCGACACCGGCGGCGGCCCGCTGGGCGAGCGTCAACTGACGCAGCAAGCGCAGCTGCTCCTGGGCCTCGAACTTGCGGCGCGTGGGAATCGCCGGCTGCAGCAGCAGCACCCGCTCGCTCGGGCCGGCCTGCGGGGCGATCGCCGCCAGGGCCGCCAGGCCCATCAGGTGCAGCGCCAGCAGCAGAGCGAGGCAGGGGAGCAGCCAGCGACGCCAGCCCGCTGCACCGCACAGCAGCCTCCACAGCCCCCAGCCGATCAGCAGCTGCAGGGCCGCCAGCAGGCCCGCCCCACCAAGGGAGGCCAGCCCCGCCAGGGCCGGATCACCCGGGAGGGAGGCGCTGCCCAGGCCGATCCAGAACAGCGGGCCGCGGGCCAGCGCCACCTCCGCCAGCCCCCACAGCGCCGCCCCGCTCAGAGCGGTCGACAGCCGCGCCGGCCCGAGGCGGCGCATCAGCGCCAGCCACAACGCCACCAGCAGTCCGCCGGCCAGCCCGATCAGCAGCCACAGCAGCAGGCAGAGCGGCAGGCTCAGGGGCGCGGGCACACCGATCCAGTCGAGCGGATGCAGCCAGAGCAGCCAGCGATGGCTGAGCAGCACCGCCGCCATCCCCCAGGCCAGCCCCTCCCAGAGCGGCAACGCGGACAGCCCCGCCGCGAGCGCCGGCGACCACCACGCCAGCAGGCCAGACCTCGGGCTCCCCTGGAGAACAGGCCCGCTCGGAGTGAGGCAGGAGCCGTGGGTGGAAGCGACGGCGCGGCGCGACGGAGCGGGGGCGGCCAGGCCCCAGAGCAGCGCCAGGGCAACCCAGAGCAGCGGCGGCAGGCCCAGAGGAGGCAGGGCCAGACCGGCGAGCAGACCGGCAGCGGCGGCAAGGCAGAGGCGCGGCAGCCGGTCATTGCCCATCGCCTGACGGGCGGGAAGGCGCCAGTCTCGGATCACGACCCCTCGCACCACGCTGCGGAGGGAGTCCTACACAGTCGGCTGGAGGACTGCATCACATGGATCAGGGCAATCTGCTGCAAATGGTGCTGCTGCGCGGCCTCGGCACCACCTCGCTGGTGACCGACCGGCTCCGCTACGTCAGCCAGGAATGGGTGAGCAGCGGCCGGCTCGACCCCAGCCACGCCTCGGCGCTGGTGGAGGACGTGCTGAAAGCTCTGCGTGGCGAGAACCCGGAACTGGAGCAGCAGGCCGAGCGCAAGCTCGAGCGCAACCGCGACGATCTGCTGGCCGACCTGGGGCTGGCGCGACAGCGGGAGGTCGATGAGCTGCGCGGGCGCCTCGACCGGCTGGAGCGGCAGCTGCGCCAGCGGGGCGCCGGTTGGAACGAGGCTGGGCCCCAGGGCGTCGCCGACAGCGACCTGCCTCCCGACTGAGCCGCTCCGGGCCGTCGCTGCGGACCATCCCGCCCCTCGTCCGGGCGGGGCTGCCGCCTGATGGACCCGGCAGCAGCCGTGCCGCTGCGGTCGGGCGTGGTCCAGACCACGACCTCTCGGGAACGCCCGAGCCCAGCCCGATGGTGTCCAGCAGGCTCTGGTGGGCAAGGGGCTGGCTCCAGGGCCTGGCGCCAGGGCGAAGGGCCAGCGGCTCGCGGCCCGTCGCTGCAGGGGAGCACGGCAGACGCCGGCCAGCGGCAATCCCAGCGGGACTCGCCGGGACGGGCCAGCGATCCGGTGGATGCCGGCGCGGGCCCGACGCCGAAGTGGGGCAGGGGCCGCCGCGGGACCCTGCCAGAATCCGCCCCAGCGGTTCCCTCGGCATGCGCGACATCCTGATCAGCACGGCGGTCTGTCTCAGCTGCCTGCTGGTGGCCTTCATCAGCCAGCTGGTGGCCCCCAGCCCGATGCTGCCCTCGGCCCAGGCCGCCGGGCCCGACGGCACGGGCGGCGCCGTCCAGACCGCCACGCGGCTGGCGGGCGCCCAGACCAGCGGCAGCAGCCTCCAGGCCGCCCTGCGCTCCACGGTGGCGCCGCCGCTGGAACTCGACCCCAACGATCCCAACCCCACCCTGTTCACCATGGCCCCCAGCAGCCCAGCCACCGGCGGCTCCAGCGACGACGCCCTGATCGCGGGAGGAGCAGCCGATCTGGGCGGCTCGTTCAGCGCACCCAAGGAGGTCGTTACCGACAGCGGCCTGCGCATCACCGACCTGGAGATCGGCAGCGGTGCCGAGGCCGTCAGCGGCGAGATGGTGAGCGTCAATTACCGCGGCACCCTCACCAACGGCAAGGAGTTCGACAGCAGCTACGGCCGCGGCCCCTTCCAGTTCCCGCTCGGCGCCGGTCGGGTGATCCGGGGCTGGGATGAAGGCGTGGCCGGCATGAAGGTCGGCGGCAAGCGCAAACTGGTGATCCCGCCTGATCTGGCCTACGGCTCGCGCGGGGCCGGCGGCGTCATCCCCCCCGACGCCACGCTGATCTTCGAGGTCGAGCTGCTCGGCGTCGGCCGCTGACGCCGGCCTGTGCAGCTGGAGCAACCTGCTCAGCTGCAGCAATCTGCCCGGCTGGACAAACCTGTTCAGCTGGACAGTCCAGCCTTGCTGGCCACCGGCCTGAGCGATGCCCTCGCCGCGGCTGCGAGCCCGAGCTCAGGGTCGCGGGCCGGCGTTCAGCGGCTCCATCCGCCCGCCGGCTCCGATCAGGCCCGCACGCCCTGACAACAACGCTTCACACAATGAAGCGATCGTTAAGATGAGCCCAGCCAGGGTCCATAGGCCCGCCGGCATGGCACTCCAGGGTCCTGAAGCGGATCCTGTCCTGTCCAACCCAGTCTTCCTCTCCCCTCCCCCATGGCGCACACGCTGCCCGCACTGCCCTACGGCCTCGACGCGCTCGAGCCCAACATCTCCCGCGCGACGCTGGAGTTCCACCACGGCAAGCACCACAACGCCTACGTCACCAACCTGAACAACCTGG
>CAYNGR010000144.1:0-4289 GCA_964396755.1 uncultured Cyanobium sp.
CCCGCGACGGCCTGCTGATGCGGATGAAGACCGCCGACTGGCAGAGCGTGATCGATCTCAATCTCACCGGGGTGTTCCTGTCCACCCGGGCCGTGAGCAAGGCGATGCTCAAGGCCCGTAGCGGTCGCATCATCAACATCACCTCGGTGGTGGCGCTGATGGGCAATGCCGGCCAGGCCAACTACAGCGCCGCCAAGGCCGGTCTGATCGGCCTCACCCGCAGCAACGCCGCCGAATTCGCCTCCCGCGGTGTCACGGTCAACGCCGTCGCTCCCGGCTTCATCGAGAGCGACATGACCGCCGAACTCGACAAGGAGCCGATCCTGCGCGCCATTCCCCTGGGCCGCATGGGCAGCGCCGCCGAGGTGGCCGGTGCCGTGCGCTTCCTGGCCGCCGATCCCGCCGCCGCCTACATCACCGGTCAGGTGCTGCAGGTGGATGGCGGCATGGTGATGCGCTGAGCCCAAGGCGGCCCGGCGCCGCGCTCACTCCTGCACGAGCGGCGACGAGAGGGCCTCGCGGGTGCGGCGGATGCGCTGCAGCAGCCGCAGTTTGCGGCTGCGTTCGGTGATCGTCAGGAACAGCCGCACCGGCACGTACACCAGAGCCATCGCCAGGCCCAGTCCCGCGATCAGCAGGAACACCATGCCGTTGGCGGTGGTGGCAGGCCCCAGGCCGGCTTCGGCTGCGGCGCTGGCCACGGCGCCATCGATGGCCTGCTGAAGAAGATCATCCATGGCCGGACCTTATCGAGCCGCTCCGGGGGGCGCAGCGCCGCCGCGCCGGCCATTCGGCTTTCCCCACCGGCGTCCTGCTGACGCCCCCGCAGGCGCTGTGGGAGGGTTCCCCGATCTGACCTGCCCGCACCGATGGCCAAGCTGATCCGCTTCTCTGATCAATCGCGCGATGCCCTGGAGAAGGGCGTCAATGCCCTTGCCGAGGCGGTGAAGGTCACGATCGGTCCCCGCGGCCGCAACGTGGTGCTCGAGAAGAAGTTCGGCGCCCCTGACATCGTCAATGACGGCGTCACCATCGCCAAGGAGATCGAGCTGGAGGATCCGTTCGAGAACCTCGGCGCCAAGCTGCTGCAGCAGGTGGCCTCCAAGACCAAGGACAGTGCCGGTGACGGCACCACCACGGCCACGGTGCTGGCTCAGGCGATGGTGCAGGAGGGTCTGCGCAACGTGGCGGCCGGTGCCAATCCGGTGGAACTGCGTCGTGGCATGGAGAAGGCGGTGGCACGGGTGGTCGAGGGCATCGCCCAGCGCTCCGTCAGCGTCGCCGGTGAGGCCATTCGTCAGGTGGCCACGGTCAGCTCCGGCAACGACGAGGAGGTGGGCCGCATGATCTCCGAGGCGATGGAGAAGGTGAGCGCCGATGGCGTCATCACCGTGGAGGAGTCGAAGTCGCTGGCCACCGAGCTGGAGATCACCGAGGGCA
The DNA here is from genome assembly GCA_964396755.1 of uncultured Cyanobium sp. Taxonomy (GTDB): domain Bacteria; phylum Cyanobacteriota; class Cyanobacteriia; order PCC-6307; family Cyanobiaceae; genus Cyanobium. The sequence goes on from CAYNGR010000144.1 coordinate 1,441, forward strand.
TGGCCTTCGAGCGCGGCTACGCCTCCCCGTACTTCGTCACCGATCAGGAGCGGCGCGAATGCGTGTTCGACAATCCGCTGCTGCTGATCACCGACCGCAAGATCAGCGCCGTGGCCGATCTGGTGCCGGTGCTGGAGGCCGTCTCCCGCAGCGGCCGGCCCCTGGTGATCCTGGCCGAGGAGATCGAAGGAGAGGCGCTCGCCACCCTGGTGGTCAACAAATCCCGCGGGGTGCTGCAGGTGGCCGCCGTGCGCGCCCCTGGCTTCGGCGACCGCCGCAAGGCGATGCTGCAGGACATCGCCGTGCTCACCGGTGCCCAGGTGATCGCCGAAGACCGTGCCCTCACCCTGGAGAAGGCCACCCTGGCCGACCTGGGCACGGCCCACCGCATCACGATCAGCAAGGACGAGACCACGATCGTGGCCGACGACAGCCGCCACGCCGCCGTGGCCGACCGGGTGGCCTCGATCAAGCGGGAGCGCGACAACACCGACTCCGACTACGACCGCGAGAAGCTCAGCGAGCGCATCGCCAAGCTCGCCGGCGGTGTGGCCGTGATCAAGGTGGGCGCCCCCACCGAGACCGAACTGCGCAACCGCAAGCTGCGCATCGAGGATGCCCTGAACGCCACCCGCGCGGCCGTCGAGGAGGGCATCGTCGCCGGCGGTGGCACCACCCTGCTGCAGCTGGCGGATGCACTGGGTCCCCTGGCCGGTGAGCTGCACGGCGACCAGCGCACGGGTGTGGAGATCGTGCAGCGGGCCCTGAGCGCTCCGGTGCGCCAGATCGCTCACAACAGCGGTGCCAATGGCTCCGTGGTCGTCGAGGAGATCCGCCGCAGCGGCCAGGGCTACAACGCCCTGAGCGGCCGCTGCGAGGACCTGCTGGCCGCCGGCATCGTCGATGCCGCCAAGGTGGTGCGCCTCGGCCTGCAGGACGCCGTTTCGATCGCGTCGCTGCTGATCACCACAGAGTGCGTGATCGCCGACAAGCCCGAGCCGGCCGCCCCCGCCGGTGGCCCCGATGGTGGCATGGGTGGAATGGGCGGTATGGGAGGCATGGGCGGCATGGGCATGCCCGGCATGATGTGAGCCAGGCTCACGGGCTCAGAGGCTGCGCACCAGCCGTGCATGCAGCCGGCAGACGTTGAGCGCCTGTCTGGGCGGATCGCTGCACAGCTTGCCCAGCTCCCGATTGAGCGCCTGCATCTGGGACAGGTGCAGGCCGCTCATCGGCGCCCCGAACAGCGACAGGCTGAACAGCAGCACTCCGCCGCTGGTCAGGGCATGGCGCCGATCCTGAAGCCAGTGGCGAAGCCGGCGAAGTGGCGAGAGCTGCATGGCAACACTCCTGATGGGCGGATGGGGGAGTGGGCGCGTGACTGGCGCACGCTGGAGGCCGGCGACGCGGGCCCGGCAGGCTGCCAGCGGATCCCAGCCGGACACCTCCGGCAGGCGAGGGTGGCGCAGCCATCCCGGGTTGCTGTGGCAGATGACAAACCGCACCGCTGGGCCTTGTCGTTCGACTGGTCTCATGTTGGCCGCTCGCGATGCCCCGATCGTTCGCTGCTCACAAAATTTCCATCTCCGCTGCGCTGGCAATGTGCTGCGCCACCGCCGCTGTGATCCGGCTGCCTGAGTCCCGTGCGTCTCGGCGCTTCCTGCTGCCTCCAGTTCCTGGCCGCTGGGCTGCTGGGGTCTGTCTCCGTGGAGGGCTGGATCTGCTGAACCGGACGCCAGCCCAGGGCGGCCCGTCGGCCGGCAGACAGGCCGGCGGTGGGTCAGCGGCTCCGCTCAGCTGGCCGCTGCGGCATCCAGGGCCCGGCGGTAGGCGGCCACCTGCAGATCCACCCCGGTGATGGCGGTGCCCACCACCACGGCGTCGGCGCCGGTCACGAGAGCACGGCGGGCGGCGTCGGCCGACCCGATCCCCCCCTCGCAGATCAGCGTCACCGCGTCGGGCAGGTCCCGACGCAAGGGCTGCAGCAGCTCCCAGGCGGGCGGCTGCCGTTCGCAGGTGTCTTCCGTGTAGCCATACAGGGTGGTTCCGACCCAGTCGCAACCCCACTGCGCTGCCTGCAGGCCCTGGCTGACGCTGGCGACATCCGCCATCAGCACCGCGCCCAGCTCCTGGCGGGCACGCTGGATCAGCTCCTGCAAATCCTCACCGGCCGGCCTGGGGCGCTCGGTGGCATCCAGGGCCACCACATCGGCGCCCGCCGACCAGACCGCTGCGATCTCCTGCCAGCCGGGGGTGATGTAGACGGGGCTGTCGGCATAGGTGCGCTTCCACAGCCCCACGATCAGGGCTTCGGGGCAGCGTCGGCGCACGGCGGCGATGTGTTCCGGGCTTTCCAGCCGCACGCCGATGGCGCCGTTGCGCAGGCTGGCGTCCGCCATGGCGGCGATCACTTCGGGGTCGCGCATCGGTGAGCCCTCGGGAGCCTGCACCGAAACGATCAGGCCGCCCTGGAGCTGCGCCCGGTTGAGCTGGGTCGTTCGTGTCGACATCGTCGGTCTGCCGTTCAGGAGGCCCGGGGCAGATCGTCGCGCCGGTCGGGCAGCCAGGCGCGCAGGTCCGACAGGGCGGACGGGGCCGGTGCCGGACGGTCGCTGAACCGGGAAGGCTTCCTGCCGCGGACTTCCAGACGCGCCACCGGGGCGGGTGCGGGAAGCGGAGCTGCGGGACTGTCCTCGGCCTCGGCCTCGGGAGCGGGGCGGGGCACGGCGATGCTGCGCACGGTCGCCAGGGGAACCAGCCGGGGTGCCGGCTCCGCCTGCGGCTCAGAGACGTCGCTGGCGACAGGGGCGCTGGGAGTGGGCTGCAGGGTTTCGAGAGCCCAGGAGGGG
>CAYNGR010000144.1:4389-7962 GCA_964396755.1 uncultured Cyanobium sp.
GCTGGCGACAGGGGCGCTGGGAGTGGGCTGCAGGGTTTCGAGAGCCCAGGAGGGGGTGGCCTGCTGTTCGCGCAGCGGTTGTGGCTCAGGCGTGGGAGTGTCCTGCAGCGGCTCTTGGGTGTTGCTGGCGGCAGGGGCGCTGGCCGCGGGCTGGAGGGTCTCGAGCGTCCAGGAGGGGCTGGCCTGCTGCTCGCGCAGTGGCTGCGGCTCGGAGGTGGGAGTGTCTTCCAGCGGCTCGGAGGCCTCGCTGAAGGCAGGGGCGGTGGCCGCCGGCTGGAGGGTCTCGAGTGCCCAGGAGGTGCTGGCCTGCTGTTCGCGCAGTGGTTGTGGCTCAGAGGTGGGGGCGCCCTGCAGCGGTTGCGGCTGCTCCAGGGGAATGGCGCCGGCAAAGCCGGGTTCGTCGCCGCTGACCTCTGGTTCGGGGCTGCGCAGCAGCGCCAGGGTCTCGTCGACGCAGTCCCTCATGACGCCGCGCAGCCGTGACAGCCGACCGCCGGACAGACGACGACGCAGACGTCGCAGCAGGCCGGCGCGGCGGGGGGCTGCCAGCGACTCCGCGGGAAGCGTGTCGCCGGGGAGCGAGTCGGTGGTCTCACTGAGCGGCTCTGAGGCTTCGACTGCAGCGATGCTGCCGGCTTCGGCCGGGACGTCGCTGGGATCGATGGTTTCCACCAGCGTGGCACTGGTGTCCAGGGTGTCGGCGTCCGGTGCATCGCTGATCAGACCGGCCTCGCCAGGGGCAACGGCAGCGGCTGCGAGCGGGCTGTCGGGATCGGCAGCGGTGTCGGCATCGCTGAGCAGCGTCGCGTCACTGCTGGCGCAGGCGTCGATGGCGCTCCGGGCCTCGCTGGGTTCAGACGCCGCGGCGTCGGCGGGATCGGTTGGCGTCTGTGCCGGCGGCACGGGAAAGGCGAGCAGCTCGGCTTCGGCAGGCTTGTCGGCCTGGATGAGCGGCAACGCGGGCAGCTGGGCAGCGATCGGGCCGGCTGCCGGTGCGTGGGAGTCGCTGCTCGGCCTGTCAGTGCTGGCGCCGGCTGGCGTGGCCGGTGGCTGATGCGCATCGCTGGTTCCGCCATTCACAGCGGATGACGGGCGCAGCATTGATCCGAGCGTGGCGGCCGAGGCCCGAAGGCTTGGCCAGAGGCCCACCCGCACCGGCATGGGCTCGGGAGCGACCCTCCGCGCCGCAGGGGCCTCGCTGCTGAACGAAGGCAGGCTGACGGAGCCGCTGGGCTGAGGCGCCGTCAGGCGAGCCGCCTCCTCGAAGCTCTGGGCCAGGGCTGCGAAGGCCTCATCGACCGCAGCGACGGCCCGGGCCTGCAGGTCACTGTCGAGAGCCTGCAGATCCGGCAGCTGCGGCGTCTCGAAGCGGATCTCCTGAGGGTCCGTCGCCTCCGGCTGCGGGTCCGGGGTTGCTGCGCCGCCACTGGCTTGAGGGGCGCCGTCCTGTTGGCCGCCGATCAGGCCGCTGGCAGCGTGGTTGGTGCGGGGTTGTTCGATCGCCTCCAGCAGATCGGGCGCTCCGCTGCCGGGCGGGCTGGCAGCCGTCGGCATGCCTGCGGCCGGCAGCGACGGATCGAGGCCCAGCAGGCCCTGCAGCCAGGCCACCGCCTCCGGTCCTGCCGCCGGGGCCAGTTCGCGGTCGCAGAAGCGCTGCAGGTCGCTGACGCCGCGACGATGCACCCAATGCTGAGCCAGCTGCAGGCTGAGCTCGGCCTGTCGTTGCCGCACCGCCTCGAGGAGCTGGGCTCCGGGCTCGGGGCGCGCGGCGAGCGGAGCGGGCAGGTGAGGCTGGGACACGGTGGCGGATCAGGAGAGTTTGCGGTCCAGCAGGGGGCGGATCGCCAGGAACAGACCCATGGCCAGCAGCGCCAGGATGCCGAGGCAGGTGGCGGCGGTGAGGTCGCCGTAGGGCGCGTTCAGCACCACATCGCTGAGGTGGAACGGACCGCTGTAGGCGGCGCGGATGGGTTCGATCGCGAAGGTAAGGGGATTCAGGGCCGCTAGCCAGCCCAGCCAGGCAGGCATGAACGAAATCGGGGCGAGGGCGGTGCTGGCGAACAGCAGCGGCAGGTTGGCCACGAAGATCACGGCGATCAGCTCGATGTGGCCGGGCAGGGCGAAGGCCAGGCCCAAGCTGAGGGCGGTGACGGCGAACACCAGCAGCAGCAGAGTGACGAGCACCAGCAGCAGACCTGCAGCTCCGGGCCAGCCGTAGCCCAGGCCGGCGGCGGTGAGCAGGATCGCCAGGCTCTGCACCAGGCTGAGGCTGGTGATGTACAGCACCGAGGCCAGCACGATCGAGCTGCGCGCCCGCAGCGGCGCCACCAGCAGCCTGTTGAGGAAGCCGAATTCCCGGTCGAACATCAGTGGCAGCCCGGCGTTGAGGGCGCCGCTGAAGGCGGTGAACACGATCACGCCCGCACCCAGGAAGCGGCCGTAGCTCATGCCGCCGGGCAGCAGACCTGCCGGGGCGTTGGCGAACAGGGCACCGAACAGGACCAGCCAGATCAGTGGCTGCAGCACACCGGCGACCAGGGTGGAAGGCCGGCGGGCGAGCTGCACGAACAGACGCCGGGTGAGTGCCAGGGTTTCCTGACTGATCTCGGCCAGGGCGGAGTTCGGTGGCTGCGAGGCCCCCGACAGGGGGGCAAGGCTGGGGGAGGCGCTGGTCATGGCAGACGTTCTGGGGCGACGGTCAGGCGCTGGGAGGGTGGCGTCCGCTGCAGGGGCGGAGCCTCTTCGCGTCGGGCTCGGCTGCTCGGAGCCGCGCCGGCTGGAGCTCGGATTGCCCGATTCTGCTGGGAGCAGGCCCTGGGCCGAGAGCCCAGGGGACAGACCCTGGCCCGGGGCAGGGTCGGGACAGGGGCCAGGCCTCTGGCCGACGGGGCTGTGAAGAAGCTCCTGGGGGATGGCCCGAGCTCCGGACCGTGCACTGCCTGGGCAAGGAGCCATGTGCAGCCCGGTCACCGCCACAGGGGCAGGAGAGGTTGGCGGGGGCGACGCTGTCCGGCGTTGCGGTCAGGGCGTGGCGCTCAGCGCATCGTCTGCTTGCGCTCGGTCTTGGGATCGCGCAGACCCGCCACCGACAGTTCCGCGTCCATCAGGGTGCGGCCCGTTGCGCGCAGGTAGACGTCATCGAGGCTGGGGCGGCTCTGGGCCAGGGAGAAGACCGGCAGATCCGCCTCGGCCAGCTGGCGCCGCAGCGTCTCGATCGCCTCGCCGTTCTCCACCACCAGATTGAGCGAGTGACCCTGGGCGCGGTTGATCACCACCTCGCGCACGCCGGGGCAGCTGCGCAGCAGCCCCTGCACCCGGGCCGCTTCGTTCTCATCGCTGAATTCCCGCACCCGCAGGGTGACGCGGTCGCCGCCCAGGTCGGCCTTGAGCTCGCTGGGGCTGCCCTCGGCGATCACCCGGCCGGCCTCCAGGATCGCCAGGCGATCGGCCAGGGCGTCCACCTCTTCGAGATAGTGGCTGCTGAGCAGCACGGTGGTGCCTTCGTCTCGCAGCTGGCGCAGCACCTGCCAGATGGCGGCGCGGCTCTCGATGTCCAGGCCCACGGTGGGTTCG
>CAYNGR010000145.1:0-7925 GCA_964396755.1 uncultured Cyanobium sp.
GGTCAGCCCGGGGTTCCCGGGTTGAGACGGTCGGCCCGCAGGCTGAGCCGGCCGGCCAGGGCGCGGGCCTGGCCGTCGCGGCTGGCCAGGCCCCGGAAACTGCCGATCGGCAGGCCGGCGGGCGGCAATCCATGGGGCAGGTAGCCCCCCAGCCCCGGTTCGACCGCGAACACCGGCACCTGGCGCAGCCCCTGGGGCGTCAGCTGGTCCTCCAGCCGGTCGAGATGGGCATCGAGGGGCAGCCACACCAGATCGCCCCGGCGGCAGTCGATCAGCTGCAGCGGTCCATCGCCCCGCTCCAGCTGTGAGACAAGAGCGCTCTGCAGATCCGAGAGGGTCACCAGCCCGACGGCGGAGCCTCCCTCCGCCACCAGCACACAGTGGCCCTGGTTCTCCAGCAGCCGCTGCAGCGCCTTGGCGGCGGGCAGATCGGCGGGCAGGATCGGCGGCAGCCGCGGCTCCAGCGCCTCGCTGATCGGCAGCTCCGCCAGCTGGGCGCGGCGCCGCTCCTCCAGCAGATCCGGCCCCAGCAGACCCGGATCCTGATAACCCAGCCAGCGCTCCACCAGAGCGGCGCTCAGCCCGGCGGCGGCCATCAGCGGCAGCACGATGCGGATGTCGCGGGTGAGCTCGAACAGCAGCAGCAGCGCCGTCAGCGGCGCCCGGGCACTGCCCGCCAGCACCGCCGCCATGCCGACCATCGCGTAGGCCGGCGGCTCGGCCACCGGCAGATTCAGCCAACCCTCCCCCAGCAGCTGGCCGTAGCAGCTGCCCAGCACCGCTCCCAGGAACAGCGACGGGGCGAAGCCGCCGCCGACGAAGCCGGTGGCGTTGCTGACGCCCACCGCCAGCAGCTTGACGCCGATCAGCGCCAGCAGCGTCAGCAGCGGAATGCCGCCGTCACGGCCCAGCAGCGCCTCGATCGTGTCGTAGCCGACGCCGAGCACCTGGGGGAAAGCCAGCGCCATGCCGCCCACCGCCAGTCCCCCCAGGGCCGGCGCCACTCCAGGCGGCAGATGCGAGAGCAGCTGCTGCAGCCGCGGTCCGCGACCGGCCGCCATCAGGCTCACCAGCGCCCAGGACATGACGCTGGCCAGCAGACCGAGACCCACGTACAGCGGCAGCTCCACCAGGGAGCGCACCTCGTAGGCGGGCAGGCGCAGGATCGGCGCATCACCCAGGCACAGCTGGGTGACCAGGGACGAGGCGATGGCGGCCACCAGCACCGCCCGCAGACTGGGACGGCCCTGGATGGCGCTGAAGCTGCCCTCGAAGGCGAAGAACACGCCGGCGATCGGCGCCTTGAATCCCGCCGCCAGGCCCGCCGCCACTCCGGCGGCCACCAGGGCCTTCTGGGACTGGGGTGAGAGACCGCCGCGGCGGCCCACCCACAATCCCAGGTTGGCGCCCGCCTCGACGCTGGGGCCCTCAGGGCCGAGCGAGGCGCCGCTGCCAAGGCTCAGGGAGGCCGCCACCAGCCGCAGCAGCGGCAGCTTCGGGGCGGCCGCCATGGCGCCCTCGGCCATCGCCATCAGGCTCGGCAGTCCCGGCCCGATGCTGCCGCCAAGCCAGCGCAGCAGGCCCACCGCCAGGCCGCCCAGGGTCGGCACCACCACCACCGGCCACAGCTCCAGCCAGTCGAAACGGGCCTGGATCACCTCCAGCGGTGGCGGTTCAGGCGCCGGCGGCGGAGCCCCCAGCAGGCCGATGCTGTCGAGACCGAGCTTGAGCAGCGCCTTCAGTGGCGTGCCGCGCTGATCGACGAGCGGCGGCAGATCGTTGATCGACAGGTCCGGCGTCGGCGTGCCGCTGGAGGCGCGGCCGACGGCCAGCAGCCATTCCACGAACGGCCCGTACAGAAAATTGTTGATGAAGCCCAGCAGGAAGTGGAAGCCCACCACCGCCAGGCCGCTGAGCGTGCCGACCAGGGCCGCCCAGGCCAGCAGATTCCATTGAAAAGGGAGCCCGCGGGACTCGGCGCTGGACGCGTCGGCCTGCGGGGGGCGCTCCGCCGGGGGGTCCGGTGGGGCCTCAGGCCTGGGGCCGGACGCTTGCAAAGATCTCCTCCAGGATCTCGCCGGCGCCCTGCTGGCGCAGGCTGCGGGCCAGGCTGACCCCGATCGCCTCGGGATCCTGCTGGGGACCGCGGGCTTCATCGCGGATCAGGCGCACGCCATCGAGGCTGGCCACCATGCCGGTCAGCACCAGCTCGGCGTCGTCGCCCTCGCCGTCAAAGCGGCTGTTGACGCCGATCGGCACCTGGCAGCCGCCCTCCAGCTCGCGCAGGAAGGCGCGCTCCGCCAGGCAGCGACGGGCGGTGGGGATGTGCTCCAGCACCTTGATCTGCTCCAGAACGGCACTGTCGCCGTCGCGGCACTCGATGCCGAGGGCGCCCTGGCCGACGGCGTGCAGCGAAATCGACGGGTCGATCAGCTCATGGATGCGATCGCCGAGTCCGAGCCGACCCAGACCGGCGGCCGCCAGGATCAGGCAATCGAACTCGCCGGCGTCGAGCTTCTCCAGGCGGGTGATCACGTTGCCGCGCACATCCTTGAAGGTGAGGTGCGGGAAGTGGTGGCGCAGCTGGGCCAGGCGGCGCAGGGAGCTGGTGCCCACCACGGCGCCCTCCGGCAGGGTGGCCAGGGTCTTGTCCTGGTGCTTGGCATGCACCACCAGGGCATCGGCGGGGTCCTCCCGCTCCGTGATGCAGCCCAGCATCAGCCCCTCGGGCAGGTTGGTGGGCAGGTCCTTGAGGCTGTGGACGGCGATATCCGCCCGGTCCACCAGCATCTGGGCCTCCAGCTCCTTGGTGAACAGGCCCTTGTCGCCGATCTTGGCCAGGGCCACATCCAGGATCTTGTCCCCCTGGGTGGCCATGGCCTCGATGCTGATCTCCAGGCCGGGGTGGGCCTGGGCCAGCTCATCGCGCACCCAGTGGGTCTGCACCATGGCCAGCTGGCTGCGGCGGGAGGCGATGCGCAGGGTGGAGCTGGTCATCAGGGGATCGGGAGGCAGGACTTGCCGGTTCACAGCGGCCCAGCCTAAGGAGCGCCCTCCCGGCTCCGGCCCGCTCCGGATGCATCGTGACAGTCCGGACGCTGCGGACGCGCCCGGAGACTGTGCTCAGGCGAACAGATCGAGGGGCAGCGGCCCCCAGGTGTCCTCCGCCTCGGGCACGTCGGCGTTGTGGCCGGTGATCAGCAGACCCTCCCCCAGGCCGGCTTCGTTGCGCAGCCGGAAGCCACCGGTGCGCTGGTTGCCCTTGAGAAACACCGGCCCGTCGTCGCCGCTCTCCGTTCCATCGGGGGCGTTGCCCTCCTCCTGCAGCGGGCTCCAGCCCAGAGCGGCCTCCAGCGAGCGCAGGCAGACCAGAGCCGCCGCCCGGTCCGGCGCCATCACGCCAATCGTGAACCACTGGCAGGCGGCAAGACGCTCAGCCAGGGCCTGGCGCAGCAGCTGCCGCTGATCGCCATCGAGGCCGGGGGCCGTGCGCAGCCCCCGCAGTGAGGCCAGCGGGGCGGAGCTGTCGAACTGGGGCGAGGCGCTCAAGGGATCGGCGATGAGAGTGGCGCCATCCTGCCGGGTCAGCCTTGTGGCGGTTGGTCGGTTGCCGCCAGGGGCTCGCGCCAGTAGCCGATGCACAGAACAAGCCAGGCCAGACCGACGCCGCCGCCGGCCAGCAGATCGGTGGGCCAGTGAGCCCGGGCGTAAAGAGTGCTGAGCCAGACCAGGCCGATCCACAGCGCCGAGCCGATCAGCAGCGGTCGCCGCAGCCGGGGATGGTGCGAGGCCAGGATCACCACCATGGCGCCGTAGAAGGCCACCGAGCCTGCGGCGTGGCCGCTGGGGAAGCTGCGCCCGTCGACCATCAGCAGCTTCTCCGGTGGCCGGTGGCGATCGAACAGGGGCTTGAGCACCAGATCCACCAGCATCAGGATGCCGGCGGTGGACATCACCAGCAGGCGCAGATCCCGCCACCAGCGCTGCAGCAGCACGTAGATCAGCGCCGCCAGCACCAGGAAGGCGGTGAAGTGCACACCGCTGAGCCGGTACACCTGCAGCAGACCATCGCCCACCGGGCCGCGCAGGTGGTCGCCCAGCCAGCTGAGGATCGCCTCATCGAAGCGGGGCGGCTGCTCCGGATCGATCAGCAAGTCCAGGCCCAGCAGCACCCCCAGGCAGATGGCGATCACCAGCAGATCGCTGCGACGCAGCGCAGGCAGGGGAAGTTTCATGACCTCAGATCCTCGCGCTGCACCCGCCACAGTTCCTGCTGGCCGATCCGGCTGAGCCGCTGGATGCGATCCGCCGGCAGGTCGAGGTCTTCCAGGTCCTGCCGATCGCCGATCAATCGCACCGAGCGGCTGGCCTGGCTCAGGCCCAGGCCCTGCGGCTCCTCGCGCAGCCGGTCATCGAGGCTGCCCCGCCCGGAGACGAACGCCGCCGTCTCACCCCCGTAGAACAGCACGCTGTAGCGCATGGTGCCGATCACCCACAGGGGTTCATCGGCGCGGGCGGCCTGCCGGGCGGCGCGCGCCAGCTCGCGGATCGGCTGCTGCCGCTCGCGGTCGAGCAGCGGCGCCAGCGGTGCGATCACCAGCGCCAGGATCGCCAGGAAGCCGGCCAGGTTGGGCAGCCACAGCCATGGCCGCAGGCCGGGGCGGCGCAGCAGCAGCAGGCAGGCCAGGCAGCTCAGCGCCAGCAGCAGTGACAGCCGCAGCGGCAGCCCCGAGGCCGTCAGCGCCGCGGCGAAGTCGGGGTGGGCCGGGTCGGTGGCGGCCCAGCGGGGGGCGATGGCGGCTGCGATCGCGAGCAGGCCAAGCAGCAGCGCGTCGAGGCCGCCCCAGAGGCTCAGCGCCCGGTTGCCGGGTGCCGCCTGGCTGGGCAGCGGCCGCCACCACAGCGCCACCAGCAGGCTGCCGGCGGGCAGGGCAGGGAGGATGTATCCGGGCAGCTTGGTGGCGGCGGCCGAGAAGAAGGCCACGATCAGACCCAGCCACAGCAGCAGGAACAGCGGCAATTCCAGGGCGGGATCCGAGGCGGCGCGGCGCCACTGGCTCCAGCGCCAGAAGCGCAGGCCTGCAAGCGCCGAGGGCAGGAACAGCGACCAGGGCAGCAGCAGCAGCAGCACCCAGGGCAGATAGAACCAGGGCGGGCCGGGATGGCGGTAGAGGACGTTGGTGAACCGCTGGATGTTGCTGAAGCCCAGGAAGCCGTCGACGAACACGCTGCCGTTGGCCTGGGTGGCGGCCACGTACCAGGGCAGACAGACGCCGGCGAACAGAGCAGCCATCGCCAGCAGCGGGCCGGGCTTCCACCAGTGGCGCCACTGGCCGGTGAGGCTGAGGAACACGACGATCACCAGGCCCGGCAGCAGCAGACCCACCGGCCCCTTGGCCAGCACGGCGATGCCGCAGAAGAGGGGGAAGCCGATGCGGCCCAGGCGTGTGGCCAGAGGCGACTGCCGCTGCCGATGGGCCAGTAGGAAGGAGAACAGCGCCAGGGTGATGGCGCTGGAGAGAAACATGTCGGTGGTGGCGACCCGCCCCCAGCCGATCCAGCCCGGGCTGGTGGCCAGCACTCCGGCAGCGAGCAGGGCCCGTCCCCAGCGCTGCCGCACGGGTTCCTCGGAGCTTCCCCAGGTCAGCACCAGGCCGAAGCCGGCCAGGACCACTGCGCTGGCGGCCAGGGCGGCAGGCAGCCGCGCCGCCCATTCGCTGATGCCGAACAGCCGGAACGAGCCGACAACCATCCAGTAGCCCCACACCGGGTAGTCGAAGAAGCGCTCACCGTTCCACCAGGGGGTGACCCAGTCGTTGCGCTCGAGCATCTCGCGCGCCACCTCGACGAACAGGGCCTCGGTCTTGTCGGTCAGACCCAGCGCTCCGAGACCGTTGAAGAAGGCGAGCCAGCAGACCAGCAGCAGCACGGCGATCGCCGCCAGGGCTGGAGCCCGCGGGCTGGAGGGACGCCTGACCTCCAGGGGGGCGCTCTGCATGAACCGGCCTGCGGCAAGGGAAGCGGGCAACTTAGGTCGCCAGCCAGCGCGCGGAGGCCCTGCCGGCGTTGTTGTCATCCCGGCGTCCCTGCCTGGCGTGGATCGGTCCTGCCTGCAGTGGGCTGTCCTGGCCGTGTCATCCCGGCGAAGCCACATCCGCCCGACGCGTCATGCCGCTGCGCTGAACCATTCCCCGGCTGATGCCGCTCTGGGGTGCAGCGTCTGGCGTCCTTGCTTTCGGCCGCGCTCAGGATTCGCTGCAGCGCTTGTCGCCGTGTCGTTCTCCTGTTCGCTCTGCCCCTGACGGCGGGGACTCACCCCAGCCCAGGCCCTGGCTTGGGCCCTGGTTTTGCTGCCATGGTCCGACGGGCTCGCCCTGCGGTGTTTCGGCCTGGCTTGTGGCGGCGTTCTGCGCTCCCAGTCCTCAGGGGCTGTTCCAGACGAAGCGGGAGGAGGCGGCGTAGTTCCAGACGAACACCACGACGATGCCGGCCAGCTGGGCCCAGAACGTGTCACGGTCGACCAGCCGGTAGAAGGCGGAGGCCACGCCCACATTGGCCAGCACCGGCAGCGAGGCCACCACTAGGAACTTGAGCAGACCCCGCACGAGGGCGCCGCCCCGCTGGCGCTGGAAGCGGAAGGTGAGGGCGTTGTTGATCAGGTAGTTCGAGGTGGCCGCCACCACCACCGCCGGCGGCAGGGCCTGCTCGAAGCTCAGTCCCAGGCCCATCAGCAGCCGGTTCATCGTCAGCTGCACCAGCACGCCGATGCCTCCCACCAGGGCGAAGCTGATGGCGCGTCTCGGGACGCTGCGCCACAGCAGCGTGTGCAGGATCGACACGCCCAGGTCCCAGACGATCGCCAGATCCAGTTTCGAATCCCCGGCGATGCGGGGCTGGAAGCGCAGCGGCACCTCCTCCACCCGCAGCCGCCCGCCGCTGAGCGAGAGCAGCTCGTAGAGGAACTTGAAGCCGTTGACATCGATGCGGCGCACCAGCGGCAGCACGGCGTCGGGCCGCAGCACGAAGAAGCCGCTCATGTAGTCGGTGAGCCCGCGGTAGGCGGGCAGGCTGAAGCGGGCCACGGCGTTGGCCCAGGTGGAGTTGCGCTCGCGCCGGTCGCTGAGGCCGTGGATGCGCGCCTCCGGATGGAAGCGGCTGCCCACCACCAGGTCGCTGCCGCCGGCGAGCAGCTCGCGCACGGCTGTCTCGACCGTGGCCGGTTCGTGCTGGCCGTCACAGTCCATCACGACGATCACATCGCCGGTGGCATCGAGGATGCCCTCCTTGATGGCGCTGGACAGACCGGCGCGGCCCACCCGCCGGATCAGGCGCACGGCCGGGTGCAGGTGGGCCAGGCGGCGCACCTCCTCGGCGGTGCCATCGGCGGAGTCGTCGTCGACGAACAGGATCTCCAGCGAGAAGTGCTCCTGCAGGGGGAGCAGTTCAGCGGCGATCGGCGCCACATTGAGGCGCTCGTTGTAGGTGGGCAACACCACCGATAGGCGCAGGGGAGCCGCTGATGCCGAGAGGGTCACGTGCCGGGGCTGCGCCGCAAGCGACGGACCTTACTTGATGTACTCCTTGAGCACCCCGTTGCGGTTGGGGTGGCGCAGCTTGCGCAGCGCCTTGGCCTCGATCTGGCGGATGCGCTCGCGGGTGACGTCGAAGATCTGGCCGATCTCCTCAAGGGTCTTCATGCGGCCGTCGTCGAGGCCGTAGCGCAGCCTCAGCACATCGCGTTCGCGTGGGCTGAGGGTGGCCAGCACGCCCTCGAGATCCTCACGCAGCAGGTTCTTGGCGACATCCTGCTCGGGGTTCTCGATGTCGGCTTCGATGAAATCGCCGAGCCGGGAATCCTCTTCCTTGCCGATTGGTGTCTCCAGCGAGATCGGCAGCTGGGCGCTCTTGGCGATGAAGCGCAGTTT
>CAYNGR010000146.1:0-7901 GCA_964396755.1 uncultured Cyanobium sp.
AGTTCAACGGAGAGGGAGGGATTCGAACCCTCGACAGAAGTTGCCTCCTGTAACTCCTTAGCAGGGAGCCGCTTTCAACCACTCAGCCACCTCTCCAGGGGCCCGGTCAGCATACCTGACAGGTCGCCCGCCTGTTCAGCCCCCCCGGAAGATGCGCTGCACCCGGCGGTTGTCCACCCGCACCAGCAGGTCGTAGGGGATGGTGCCGGCCTGGAGGGCGGCAAGCTCCGGACGCAGCACCTGGCCCTCATGAGCCCCGAAGATCAGTACCTCGTCCCCCACGGCCGCCCCGGGCAGCGGATCGAGGTCGATCGCCATCGAGTCCATCGAGACGCGGCCGAGCACCCGCAGCCGCTGGCCCTGCATCATCACCTCGCCGCTGCGGCCGAAGCTCCAGGGCACGCCGTCGTTGTAGCCGGCGGCGACGATGCCGATGCGCTGTCGCTCGGCGCTGACCTGGTAGGTGCCGTTGTAACCGATGCGCTGGCCCCGCTCGAAGACGTGCACCTGCACCAGTCGGCTGACGAAGGCCAGGGCCAGCTCCAGTTCGACGGCCTGTCCGACCGCCGCTGACGGATGCAGTCCGTACAGACCCAGCCCGATCCGCACCATGTCGTGGCGGGCTTCCGGGAAGCGCACGGCGCCCGAGGTGGCGGTGGCATGCACCAGCAGAGGGCCGTCGCTTTCGGCGCGGATGGCGTCCACGGCGCGATCGAAGCGCTGCAGCTGGTCGCGGGTGTCGGCATCCGCCGCCGGGTCGTCGGCGCTGGCCAGGTGGGTCATCAGCCCGGTGAGCCGCGCCACGCCGGAGTCGCGCAGCAGGCGGGCGGCCTCCAGGGCCTGCTCGGGGCTGATCCCCACCCGGCCCATGCCCGTATCGATCTCCAGGTGCACATCCAGCTGGGCGCCCATCGTCTGCAGGGCGCTCACCAGCGCCCTGGCGAAGGCCAGCGAATAGACCACCGGCGTCAGGCGCCAGCGCACCGCCTTGTCCACCTCATCGATGTCCATCAGCATCACCAGCACCGGTCGCTGCACGCCGGCGCGCCGCACCGCCGCCCCTTCATCGGCGGCGGACACGCCGATCCAGTCGATGCCGCTGTCCTGCAGGGCCGTCGCCAGCCGGGCCAGCTCAGTGCCGTAGGCCCAGGCCTTGAGCACCGCCAGCATCGCCACCCCGGGCCCGCAGAGGCTGCGGAAGCGCGACACGTTGTCGCGGATCGCGTCGAGATCGACGAGCAGCCGCCGCGGCGCCATCGATTCCCAGATCGAGCGGGCGGCGTGGCTGAGCTCCTGACTGGCCGCTCCCTTGAACAGCACCGTGTCACCTGGCTCGGCCAGTTCGCGGATCGTGTCACGCAGCGCGGCCGCATCCGCCAGGGCCAGGGCCGGGCAGTCCGGCCGGAGGAGATCCCAGGCGGCGGCGGTCTGCTCCCGGGCCGGATGGGGCAGCAGCAGCAGCCGCGCGAAGCCGCGCTCGGCCGTCAGCTGGCCGATCAGGGCGTGCTCGCGCGCCTCGCTGGCGCCCAGCTCGCCCATGCCGCCGAACACGAACAGGCGCCGGCCCGACTCGGGCGAGGCGGCGACGGTGTCGAGCGCTGCCTGCACCGAGATCGGATCATCGCTGGCGGTGTCGTTGACGATCGTGATGCCCTCGGGCGTGCGCCAGGTCTCCATGCGCGTCGGCCCGAAGCTGTAGTCCCGCAGGACCTCGAGCAGATCCCCGGGACTGACGCCCAGCTGCAGGGCGGCCGTCAGGGCGATCAGCAGGTCCTCCACCAGCGGGGCCGAGCGGGTGCGCACCGGGACCTGCACCGGACCTTCCCCCAGGTCGAGCTCCAGCATTAGGCCGCCGCCGTGGGGGCGCTGGCCCAACAGTCTGGGGAGCTGGTCGCCGGGGTGGAGGCGGCGGCAGGTCAACGGCACAGCCTCCACCAGGGGATCGGGCGGCGCGATCAGCCAGCCCTGCGCGCCGATGCCGCTGAACAGCTTCATCTTTTCGCGGGCGGTCACCTCGCGACTGCCGAAGCCCGCCAGGTGGGCCAGGCCGATGTTGACCAGCACGCCGTGGTCCGGCGCCAGGATCGCCGCGAGCCGCTCCATCTCCCCCGGAGCGGAGATGCCTGCCTCGAACACCCCGATTTCGGTGCCAGGCGGAGCGGTGAGCACGGCCAGGGGCACACCCACCTGGCTGTTCCAGCTGCCGGGGCTGGCGGCCACGCGGTAGCGCCCTGCCAGCAGGGCTGTTAGGGCACTCTTGACGACCGTCTTGCCGTTGCTGCCGGTGATCGCCACCAGCCGCTGGATGTGGCTGCGGCGGTACCACGCCGCCAGCTGCTGCAGGGCCGTCAGCGGATCGTCCACGAGCAGCAGGGCGCTGCCGGTCGGGGTTGATGACAGGTCCTGTTGCGTGCGGGCCCAGCTGCGGCTGACCACCAGCAGCGATGCTCCGGCTGCCTGGGCGGCCTGGACAAAGGCGTGGCCGTCGCGGCGGCGGCCGTTGAGGGCGAAGAACAGATCTCCCGGCAGCACCCGGCGTGAATCGATCGCGACGGAGCGAGGCGGATCCGATCCGGGGCGGCCCAGCAGCTCACCCTCCAGCAGGTCGACCAGGGCAGCGGGGGAGGGCAGGGACATCAGCGGGGGCTGTCCGGTCGTCAGCCGGTGGTGTGCGACACCGACCGCACAGGTCGATCTCGTTAGCATTTTGACGATCAAGGCAGTGGCGATGGGCCACGTTCTCGTCCTCAACGCCTCTTACGAGCCCCTCAACATCACCACCTGGAAACGGGCCATGGTGATGCTGCTCAAGGGCAAGGCCGAGGGCCTCGAACACGACCGTTCACGGCTGATCCGGCCGGACCATCTGCTGCCGACGGTGATCCGTCTGCGTCAGTTCGTGCGTGTTCCGTATCGGCAGATGCCGCTGACACGCCGCAATGTCTTCCAGCGGGATGGCCATGCTTGTCAGTACTGCGGATTCAGCGGTGAACCGCTGTCCATCGATCACGTGATCCCGCGCAGCCGGGGTGGCCCCGATGTCTGGGAGAACATCACCACGGCCTGTCTTCCCTGCAATGTGCGCAAGGGCAGCCGCACCCCCCGCGAGGCGGGCATGCCGCTGCGGCGTGAACCTCGGCGGCCGCCCACCAGCCTGAGCCTTGAGACGATGCGCCGCATCCGTGATGGGCAGCACCAGGAATGGGCCAAGTATGTGATCGGCATGTAGCCGATCCGAATCTCCGGGGATAAGGGCTCCTGTCTGCAGAGGGCCCTGGCTCAGCCCTGAGCGCCGCCCGCCTCGAGCACCAGCTGCTCCAGCCTGCGGCTCTGCTCAGCGGCGATCGAGGCTTCGATCAGGTCGTCCAGCTCGCCGTTGAGCACCGGCTCCAGCGAGACGTTGCGGCTGAGACGGTGATCGGTGACGCGGTTGTCCTTGTAGTTGTAGGTGCGGATCTTCTCGCTGCGATCGCCCGTGCCCACCTGGGCCAGCCGGGCTGAGCGCTCCTCGGCGTTGGCGGCGGCGAGTTCGCGCTCGTACAGCTTCGCCCGCAGGATCTCCAGAGCCCGTTCGCGGTTCTGCAGCTGGGAGCGCTCCTGGGTGCAGAACACCCGGATGCCGGTGGGTTTGTGGAGCAGGTCCACCGCCGTCTCCACCTTGTTGACGTTCTGCCCGCCGGCTCCGCCGGAGCGTGCCGTGCTGATCTCCAGATCGCCGGGGTCGATCTGCACCTCCACCGGATCGGCCTCGGGCATCACCGCCACGGTGGCGGTGGAGGTGTGCACGCGCCCCTGGGATTCGGTGGCGGGCACCCGCTGCACCCGATGCACGCCCGCCTCGAACTTGAGCCGGCTGAACACCGCGTCTCCGCGGATCGCCAGGATCAGTTCGCGGTAGCCGCCCAGATCGGCCTCAGAGGCGCTGACCGGTTGCACCTGCCAGCCGCGGCCCTGGGCATAGCGCTCGTACAACCGGGCCAGATCGCCGGCCCACAGACAGGCCTCATCACCGCCCGCACCGGCTCGGATCTCCAGCATCACGCTGCGCTCGTCGCGGGGATCGCGGGGGAGCAGCGCCAGGGTGAGCTGCCGCTGCAGGGTCTCGATGCGCGCCTCCAGCTCCTGCAGTTCCTCGCTGGCCAGCTCCACCAGTTCGGCCATCGACGGATCGTCGCGGTGCTCACGCAGCAGCTGGCGGGCCTCCTGCTGTTCGCGCTGCAGCTTCTGCCAGAGAGCGTGATCATGCACCAGCGGCTCGAGTCGGGCCCGTTCCCGGGCGACCGTCTGCAACCGCTCCGGATCCGAGGCGATCGCTGGATCGGCCAGTTGCCGTTCGAGGCTCTCGAAGGTGCGGCAGGCCGTTGCCAGGCGTTCTTGCAGCAGGACGGGATCCATGGGCGCGGGCAGATCCCCGTTCAGGGGGTGTTGGGTGACGGGAGAAGCCAGCCTGCAGCCTTGCAGGCCGGCAGGCTTCCGGGGGAGCGGATTGCCGCTGTTCGGGCGGCTGTCGCTGGCACCTCCGCCCGCCGCCGCCGCACCGGCTGTCGTGGGAGCAGGGCGCTGTGTCGCTGGCAGGCGCCTGTCGCCGAGGCGGCCAGAGTCGTGAACCCGAGCTCCGCCAGGGGCCGCGCTGGCTGGCTCAGGCTGTTGTGGCGCCGCTCAGGAGAGAGTCGGCTGCTGCGGCGAGTCGGCCCAGACATGACGAAGCCGGATGCCCCATGGAGCATCCGGCAATGGGGCGGGAAGGCATTCCTACCCGTCAGGACCTGCAGCTGCCGTCGGATCAGAACGCCGAGGCGGCCTGATGCTGCTGGAAGCGGAATGACCGCAGAGCCAGCAGCCAAGGCGATCTGGCGCCTGTGACGAACCTCCGTGAAGCTGAACCGGCCGTACGGTTGACCTCGCGGCCGGGGCCCAGCAGGAGATCAGCCTTCCTTGGCGTCCTTGTCCTTGGAGGCGCTGGTGCCACCCATGCCGTACTTGCGCATGAAGCGGTCCACCCGACCCTCGGTGTCGAGGATCTTCTGAGTTCCGGTGTAGAAGGGGTGGTTGCCGCTCCACACGTCGACGTGCAGCTCGGGCTGGGTGGAGCCGGTGGTCATCACCACCTCTCCATTGCAGATCACCTTGGCATCGGGGTACCAGGTGGGATGGATGTCGGCCTTCGGCATGGCGGAGGGGAACAGGCGGAGAGGGAACAGCGCGGCGCCGCCAGGCGTCAGCGCTTGGAGAACTGAGGAGCCTTGCGGGCTTTCTTGAGGCCGTACTTGCGGCGCTCCTTGGCGCGGGGGTCGCGGCTCAGGTGGCCCTCCACCTTGAGCGGCTTGCGGTTGTCCGGCGAGAGATCGCACAGAGCGCGGGCGGCACCCTGCTTGATCGCGTCGGCCTGGCCGGTGAGACCGCCGCCGCGCACATTGACCAGCAGGTCATACTGGCCCTCGAGACCCAGAGTCTGCAGGGGAGCCTTGACGGCAGCCAGGTAGACGGGGTTGTAGTTGAGGTAGTTGTCGCCGGGGCGGCCATTGATGGTGACGCTGCCCGAGCCGGGCACGACACGCACGCGGGCGACTGCCGTCTTGCGGCGGCCGGTGCCCCAGTACACGACGCGGTTGGAGGAGCTGGTCATCAGAGGGCGGAAGCGGCGGGATCGAGGGCGAGGGACTGGGGCTGCTGAGCGGTGTGGGGATGCTCGCTGCCGCGATACACCTTCAGCTTGCGGAACATCTGGCGGCCGAGGGCGTTGTGGGGAAGCATGCCCTTGATCGCCACCTCGACGATGCGCTCAGGCAGGCGAGCCTGCAGGTGCGCGAAGGTCTCGGTCTTCATCCCGCCCGGGCGGCCGGAGTGGCGCCGGTAGAGCTTGTCGGTGGCCTTGTTGCCGCTGACCCGCACCTTCTCGGCATTGATCACCACGACGAAGTCGCCGGTGTCGAGATGGGGGGTGTAGGTGGGCTTGTTCTTGCCGCGGAGGATCTGGGCCACTTCACTGGCCAGCCGTCCGAGGGTCTGATCCGCTGCATCCACCACGTACCACTGACGGTCGAGGGTGGCGAGGGAGGGCAGGGTTGTCTTGTTCATTGCGCGTGGTGCGCCTTCAATGCGCCTGTGGGCACCGGTCGGACCGGCTGGGAGAAACCACCGCCGGACGACGCATCCCGGTACGGGGCGTCGGGGGTGATCGAAGGCTCCTGCTGACGCGAGATCGGGAACAACGACGGTGAGGCCGTGTTTCGCCGGGCGCGACTGGCAGCGGGGAGCGTGGAACGTGGAACAGAAGAAGCCGGAACCACGGTGCCGGTGCCCCGGAGAACGGAGCGGCCTCAGACCACCTCAAAAAGGCAGTCTGGCCCGCTGATCTCACGGAACCGTCTTCTGGATCCCGCGGTGCACAGGCACCGGAGGGGAATCAAGCGATTCCAGCTGAAACCGCGGTTGGCAATCATACCAGGCGGCTCTTGGGAACACCTCCTGGGGATACCCCACACGCAGCAGGCAGAGCCCCTGCGGCGGCGCCGCCTCCTTGACCTCCTGGCGGGCCCGTTCGCGCCAGCGCTGCCGGAAGGTGCCGGCGCTGAGGCGACCCTCGCCGACGGCGACCAGCTGGCCCATCAGCAGGCGCACCATGCCGTAGAGGAAGCCGCTGGCCTGGATCTCGCAGACCACCAGATCGCCCTGGCGTTCCAGCAGCACCTCCTGAACGGTGGTGCGGGCATGGCTGCGGCGGCTGCCGGCGCGCTGGAAGGCGCTGAAATCGTGTTCGCCCAGCAGCTCCTGCAGAGCCTGCGCCATCACCTCCTCATCGAGCCGCACCTGATAGCGGTGCCAGCTCCAGGCGGCGAGGAACAGGTTGGGCGTGCGGCCGTTGTGGATCGTGTAGCGGTAGCGGCGGTAGCGGGCCGAGAAGCAGGCATGCCAGTCGAGGGGCACCTCGGCGGCGGCCCGCACGCGGATGCTGGATGGCAGACGGCCATTGAGGGCCTTGGGCCAGCGCTGGGGCGGGATCGGGCTGTGGCTGTCGAAATGCACCACCTGGGCCGCGGCATGCACGCCGGTGTCGGTGCGGCCGGCGGCGACGCAGGAGCGCGGCGGTCTGGGTTCCAGGGAGGCGATCGCCTCATCGAGCAGCTGCTGGACGCTCAGTCCGTTGTTCTGGCGCTGCCAGCCGTGGTAGGCGGAGCCGTCGTACTGCAGGCAGAGAGCGATGCGACGCACACCGGGCTCTGCGGCGGGGCTCGTCCAGGAGAGCTGCGGTTGTGCTGCCCGTCGTGGCGTCAGCGGCGCAGCGTCGGAAGGGCGGTTCGGGGCCATGGCATCAAAAAGCCAGCCGCTCAGCCCGGGTGTGGGCTGGTGCGGCTGGCGGGTGGGACGGGCGCTCTGGGCCCGCAACGCAGGGTTCAGACCAGCTCGATGATTGCCATCTCGGCGTTGTCGCCGCGGCGACGGACGGTGCGGATGATGCGGGTGTAGCCGCCATTGCGTTCGCCGTAGCGCTCCTGGGCCTTGTCGAACAGGGCATGCACCAGCTGCTTGTCGTAGATGTAGCCGAGAGCGCGGCGACGAGCGGCGAGGCTGCCTTCCTTGGCCAGGCTGATCATGCGCTCGGTCTCATCACGCAGCGCCTTGGCACGGGCCTTGGTGGTGGTGACCCGACCCTCACGGATCAGCTGGGTGGTGAGGCCGCGCAGCATGGCCTTGCGTTGGTCGGCGGGGCGTCCCAGAAGCGGGACTCGGCACTGGTGTCGCATGGTTCAGGTGGGATTCAAGGACGCGTCTTGAGAGGGGGGCGAGCGGCGCGACGCTCAGGCGGTTGTGCGGCTCTGGGGCAGGGAGATGCCGATGCGCTCGAGGGCTTCGATCACCTCATCGGCCGACTTGGAGCCGAAGTTCTTGATCTCCAGCAG
>CAYNGR010000147.1:0-7872 GCA_964396755.1 uncultured Cyanobium sp.
TCTGCTGCCGCGCAGTCCCGCGTCCCTGCGTCTGTGGCTGCAGGCCGCCACGGTGCTGGCGGTCCTGGCCGGTTACACGGTGCTGGTGGTGATGACCGTGAGTCTCAGCCGCATCACCCGGCGCCAGGACCACCAGCTGCTGATCGATCGGATCAGCGCGGCGATGATCCAGCGGGTCAGCACCGCCCGCGAGTTCAATGCCGTGGCCGATCGCATGCTGCTGCCGGGCATGGAGGTGCGGCTGGTGCCGGCCGGCCCGGAGCTGCCGCCGCGGCTGCGCTGGTCTGATCAGCGGGTGCAGCTGGAGAGCGTCTCGCCGCTGATGCTCAAGGACGGCCTGCCCCGCGGCCTGCTGCTGCGCCAGGACGTGACCGACTCGATTGCGCAGCAGAACCTGTCGCTGCAGCTGCTGGCGGCGGCGGCGGGGGCTTCGGCGATGCTCACCGGCCTGCTGCTGCGGGTTGTGCTGCGCTTCGGCCTGGTCCGGCCGCTGCAGACCCTGAGCGATCAGCTCTCCGCCTACCGCTCGCTGGCCAACCCGCCGCCGCCGCTTGACGTCGAGGCCCAGCCTGATGAACTCCAGCCGATCGCCGCCACCTTCAATGCGATGCAGGAGCGTCTCAGTACCTCCTGGGAGCGGCAGCGCACCTTCGTCGATGGCGTGGCCCACGAACTGCGCACCCCGATCACGCTGATTTCCGGCCATGCCCAGAGCCTGCAGCGTCAGAACGCCGCCGCGGCGCTGGCCCCCTCGCTGGCCCTGATCACGGCGGAGGCCAAGCGCATGGGCGCCATGGTCAGCGACATGCTCGACCTGGCCCGCAAGGACGCCGGTCGCCTGCATCTGCGGCGTCAGGCGATCGATGCCGAGGATGTGCTGCTGGAAACCTTCGAGCGGCTGTCAGGCCGGGCCGAGGGGCGCCTGCGCCTTCAACCACCTGCCGAGGACAGCGTGCTGCCCCTGGCCGCCGGCGATCCCGAGCGGCTCGCCCAGTGCCTGGTTGTGCTGATCGAAAACGCCCTCAACTACAGCCCGGCGCCGTTGCCGGTGGTGCTCTCGGTCGAGGCCAATGACGATGCCGTTGTCATTCACGTCAGCGACCGAGGGCCCGGCGTGCCTCCCGAGGAGCGGGAGCTGATCTTCGAGCGCTTCGCCCGCGGCGCCGCCGCCGTCAACACGCGTGGCAGCGGCATCGGCCTGGCGGTGGTTCAGCTGCTGATGGAAGCCATGGGCGGCCGCGTCATGGTCAGCGACGCGGCCGAGGGCGGAGCCGATTTCCAGTTGCAGCTGTCGCTGTACGAAAACGGCGCTGCCGATCTGGCGGTCGCAGCTGCGCCGGAGCTGTCTGCGCTGTTGCCCGGGGGCGATGACACGCCCTGAGCTGCGCCTCAGCGCGGCGGACCTTCCTTGATCATGAAGCCCACTCCTCGCACGGTCTGGATCAGGGTGGGGCTGCCCGCCGGTTCAAGTTTCTTGCGCAGATAGCGGATGTAGACATCCAGCAGGTTGTCATCGCCCATCCAGTCGCTGCCCCACAGGGCATCGAGGATCGCCCGGCGCTCATGCACCTGCTGAGGCTGGCGCAACAGATAGAGAAGCAGATCGAATTCACGGGCGGTCAGATGGATGGGACGTCCCCCTCTGCTGACTTCACGGCTGGCCGTCTGCACCGTCAGATCGGCGATGCGCAGAACACCGTCCTCGCTTTCATTGAGCCCACTGCGGCGCAGACGGGCTCGCACCCGGGCCAGCAGTTCCTCGATGGAGAAGGGTTTGGTGAGATAGTCATCCGCGCCGGAATCGAGGGCTTCCACCCGTTCGCGCACCTCATCGCGTGCCGTGATCATCAGCACCGGCGTGCTGATGCCCCCCTGACGCATGCGGCGGCAGACCTCCACCCCGCTGAAGTCGGGAAGCGTCCAGTCCAGCAGCACCAGATCCCAGTTCTCATTGCGGATCTGCCCGAGCGCCTGCTGGCCGGTGGCGGCCTCATTGCAGTCGTAGCCCTCCACCTTGAGCTCGGTGGTGAGGAAATTGCGCAGTTCCGGATCGTCGTCGACGATGAGGAGGCGGGCAGGCGTCATGGCGTGGGGCAGGGCCGGGACCTGCGGCGGAGGAGGGCTTGGAGTGGCTGGTGGTTGCGACGCGGTGGAGGACCGGCAGACGCAGCCCCGATCATCCCTGGCTGCGGCACTCAGGGCGCCGTCCGCAGAAGCGACGAACCCTGCTTGGTATCGGCCTGGACATAGTCTAAATCGAGACCCTATCCGGCAGCGTGCCACGCCGCAGGGTTGCCGCGCCACCGCTGTCCTGCGCTTTGATGGGGGCTCTGTCGATGCCTGGCCGATGATCCTGAGCTGGCGGCCCCGCAGCCTCTCCGGTCGCATGGCCCGCTGGGGGCTGGTCATCGTCGTGGTCTACGCCCTGGTGGCGCTGCTGACGCCGCTGTTGATCCAGCTGGGCTGGCTCGCCGATCCCAACGCCGGCCTGGCCAATCCCATCTATGCACCACCGTCGCTGGCCCACTGGTGCGGCACCGACCGGCTCGGCCGCGATGTCTGCGTGCGCACCCTGGCCGGCAGCGGCGTGGCTCTGCAGGTGGTGCTGGTGGCTCTGGTGCTGGCTCTGCTGCTGGGGGTTCCTCTGGGGATGGTGAGCGGTTACCTGGGCGGTGGCGTCGATCGCAGCCTGGTGCTGCTGATGGACACCCTGTACACACTGCCGGTGCTGTTGCTGTCGGTGGTGCTGGCCTTTCTGCTGGGCCGGGGTCTGCCCAATGCGGCCGCCGCCCTGTGCGTCGTCTACGTCCCGCAGTACTTCCGCGTGGTGCGCAACCAGACGGCCCAGGTCAAGGCGGAACTGTTCGTGGAGGCCGCCCGCTCACTGGGAGCCGGACCCTTGTGGATTCTGCGACGCTACCTGCTGCGCAACGTGATCACCTCGGTGCCGGTGCTGCTCACCCTCAATGCCGCCGATGCGGTGCTTGTGCTCGGTGGCCTTGGGTTTCTGGGGCTGGGACTGCCGGAGACGGTGCCGGAGTGGGGCGGCGATCTGCAGCAGGCGCTGACCGCCGTGCCCACCGGCATCTGGTGGACGGCCCTGTATCCGGGGCTGGCAATGTTCCTGCTGGTGCTGGGGTTGTCGTTTCTGGGTGAGGGGCTGGAGAGCTGGCTGGCCGGTCAGCCGGAGCGCAGCGGCTGATCCTCAGCCTCAATCCGCCCCCTGTTGATTGAGCAGAGCCATCAGCTCCGTCGCGCTTGTGTCCGAGATCTCGCCTTGATAGGCAAGTCTGCTCTCAAGAATTCTTCTTGTGCTGCCATGCAGAGGGGCAGGGCGCAGGTTAGGGAGATCGGCTCCGTCCTCCACGTATCCACCGACAATCAAATCGAACATCAACTGGGTGAGGATTGTGGCCATGTCTTCGCTCTTCAAATCATCTGACTCCAGAAACAGGGCGATCTCGCCTCGGCGAGGACTTCTCAGAATCTGTTGAAGTACTGTTTTGGTATGTTCGTATGTATCTTGGTTGAAGGCTGGCGTGCTGAGGAGCACATTCAGGCGCCGAAGCTCTTGGATCAGTTCCTGGTTTTCAACGCCTGCTTCGATGCTGGTCTTGATGACTTTCAGAAGGACATGTAAATGCACGACCTGGTCAGCTGATCTCTCCTCCTGCATGTCAAGGATTTGGTACGCGCCTTTGAATCCGTAGCTTTGGCAAAGCCGGAAGCACGCAGGGAACTGCGGCGAGTAGTACCGGAATGAATTCGCATTCCAGTAGCTCACCTGGGTGGGATCCTGGAATGCGCCGCGACCATCGGTGGACGGGACCCGGATGTCGACCAGGGCTTGATCTTTGCAAACGCGCCAGATCTCGTTCATGGTGTGAATGCGATCTGGCAGGTGCTCAATGATGTCGTGAGCCCTGACGTGGACCGCGCTGCTGAAGGTAAAGGGAAAGCGCCTTGTTAAATCAGCGATCATGCCAACCGAGGGAGGGTCGTATCTGTCAACTCCGATCAAGCCGCTGGCCTTGTGGTGTCTTTGCTCGCGGATTGGCGCTGGCCCTGCTCGCCATTCCGGTGGTGATGCACTTGGATTTAACTTGTTAGGGATTCTTCTTGTATTTCAGCTATCCGCCTGGCGTCCTTTGTGGTCGCATAGCCCGCTACGGGGCGGTGGTCTTTTGGTTGATGCCTTGCTGCCGCTGTTGATCATTCGGTTGGCTGGCCGTTCCCATTCCCAGCCTGGTCAATACATTTCGTCACCTCCTATGGGACTTTTGTTTAAGGGCACCGCGGCCGTGCCGTCTGTGTGCTCACCCTGGTCTGTAGCGGCATGTCCCTGCAGCTGGTTCTGCAGGAACTTGGTGTTGGGTGTGGTGGTTTGATCGTTTTTAGGGTGGCTGCCGGATTGTTCGTTGGAGTGGGTTGATGCTTTCCGTGAGGTGCTCGCCGCTGTCGTGCGCTCTCGAGTTTGGTAATCGGTCTTATCTTCAGTGCCTGCGATGTTACTGCTAGTGCAGTGCATGATGTCTGACGAAGGCTGGTTGGGATGCTCTTTGGACTCCGCTTGGTAACGCGAATGCATTTTCAGGAGAGTTGAAATCTGCTGTAGTCCCGCAGAGAAGAGAAGTGCCGTGCGTGCGAGAATGCTTCTTCACTGAGTTCGCGCCATGGGATTTTCCTGATGTCCTGGTATTCCAACTCGACTGGCATGTTATATTTCATTTTGAATCGCGCCCAATTCTCGTAGAGTCTTGTCCAGCGTCGAGTTACCTTTTGTTCGCGGCTTTTTTTGTCCAGGTGGTCGAAGTTGCTGTCGGCCAAGTGAAACGCATAGGCGCCAGGTGCCAGAAGGGTTGATAGTCCCGCGATTCTGGCGCGGATGCCGTAATCATGGTCGCTGAAATAGCCATAAAACAAGGGGTCGTAGCCACCAATCTTGTTGATCAACTGGCGCGTGACCATGAATGCATCTCCGGTGAGAAACTCTTCGGTTGCCTTCAGGTCCCCAAATAGCATGGCAATATCCATTCCTTCCTTGAGGACGTCCTCTGGGTTGTTGATGGTATTGATGGGCTTGAAATTGTGGCTGCTTAGCCCGTTGTCGACGTAGTTTGAGCTGCCTCGGATGGTGCCAGCGTTGGGAGTCTCCGATGCAATCTCGAGTATTGTCATGAAGTAATACGGGGTGGTGATGATGTCATTAGAGATGAAGAAAATGTAGTCACCTTTGCCATGTGACAGGGCAATGTTGACGCTTCCGCTGTATTCAAGATTCTCGGTTTTGGATTGATAAATTGCGGTCCTTTTGTGTCTGTTGCTTGCCTCCTGAAATAGTGTCAGTGTGGCGTCTTCGTCAGAGGAGCAATCGTCCACGAGGATCAGCTCGTAGTCTCCTCTGGTGCTTTGAAGAATCGCCTCCAGGCAGATTCTGGTGGTAGAGGCATTGCCATGGGCCGCAACGGCGATCGTCACCTTGTCGTTTAAGAATGCGATTGGGTGGCCCCCTTGTGCGTTCGAATCCTTCAGGGTTGACGTGGTGTCGGCTGCCGGTGGCTCCATGGGCGTCTCTTCGTCGCGCGATGATTATCGCCGAGGGCGATGGGTTGTGGGGATTGGCTCTGTCGCGTTCGGGTTCATTGGCTTTGCTATGGAGTCGAAGGGGTTCCCCGGGCGCCTGGAGTGTCGGCCTCTTTGAGGAAAATCGATGATCCTGGTTCGCCGTTTTGTTCGTTTATTGGTCGTTGGTGCTGCTTTTATGAGTGGCTTCTGGATGAGTGTTGGCTGCTCCACATCGCTTGGCGATTCTCTTGTCTTGCAGGGTCGTCGTCTCCGGCAGAAGCGGTGGAGGTCTGACGCGCCGCCCGCCGAAGCGCAGCTGTTGCGGCGCTGCCTGCGGCGTCAGCGGCCGGCAGGGTGATCTCTCGGCCCGGTGCCGCTAGCGTTGGTCCTCGGAACTTTGCGCCCGTACCGAGCCATGACCTGGTGGTCCGACCTGCTGCTGCTGCTGCTGGCCTTTGTGCTCTGGCTGCGGGGCACGGCCCAGCGCGATGAGGTCTTCGGCCTCTTCGTGCGCTTTCTGGCCGTTGTGATTGTGCTGGTGGTGCTGATCGCCGGCAGGCCGTTGCTGCTGGAGCTGCCCCTGCTGGCCCTGGCGCTCTGGCTGCCCAGTGCCGTGCGCTTCGAGTCGGATCCGTTGCGCTGAGTGTCTCCCTTCGTGGATTGAGGCAGCAGCTGCGGGTTTGCTGCTGGCTGAGACCCCCTGGGCTGGCAGCGGCTGCCACGCCTTGAAGTGGCTGCAAGCGCATCAGGCTTTGGCTTCGGACGCTAATCCTACGGGAAGTCTCAGCAGTTGGAATGAACTCTTCGCGGGGTTGATTAGGTGGATCGATTTGTTGGGCGGTACTGAGTCCGAGCAAAATCCTTCGCCCATTTCGGCAGAGTCAAAACGAATAGATAAGTCAGCAGTAAGAAGAGTGACCAGTTCGAGAGCTCATCGAAAAGCCAAGGAATAAGTCTGGCCGTCGGAAATGCAAGTATGAGCCCCGAGGCAAGCTTGGCCCAGAGTTTGGAGATCACCAGATACCACATGGACGTGAATAATACGCAGATTGCCGCCTTAGAGCACCAGCGTATTTCCCGGGTGGTGGATGTCGTCCACAGGTGCAACTGAGGAATGACGAGAATTAAGAACATTAGTCTGTAGTCCCAGTTGTTCCCCAAAAGGAACGTGCCGATATAGATGCCGGCGCCAGCCCGAAAAGAATCTAAGCTAAAGGGGGCTCCCGTGCGATCGTCCAGCTCCGAGGCGGACGACCGCCTGCAGGCGATAATCGCTAGGTAGACAGCAAGAATAATAAGTCCATACGATGCCGTTAGAGATAGTAGTCCAAGTGAGTGATCGAGATTTTTCATGTGCATCCAGGCGACGTTGATTCCGTAGCTCAGGTCGGTTGCCCTTGGTGTCGCCTGCGATATCAGTCGCAGTTCGGACCACATTGCGGCGATGTAGGTAGATAGGGCTGCAAGGGCTATGATTGCATGCCTTGCGAAGTCGCGCTTTTGAAGTCTTAGTAGCAGTGTCAGTCCAAAGACTGGGAAAAGCTTTAGTCCGGTTGAAAGTATTATGATTGCGCTCGCTGCTGTCGCCGACTTTCTCGCGGCGTAAATGGCTATGCAAACAAGAAAAAATATAAGCAGGTCGATGTTGGCGCGTTCAATCCCTAGCAGTGTTGCTGGGGATATCAGCGCTCCCATGGTGAGCGCGAGGGTTTTGTTGCTTGGGTTCGGCAGGATTAGAATCACTCCGGCCAGAAAGCAGACTATGATTGCTGTGCCGAGCACAATGGTGTGAGACTTGTTTATTCCCGCTAAGTACAGGCTCTGCCATATGCGCGGATAATTTAATGGCCTTCCCCATGGATCGCCTGGATTGCTAATCAGCGGATCAAGTCCCTTGGCTGTGGAGTCGGCACCATGGGTGATCACTCGCAAATCGGCAAAAGGGGGTGACATCGTGGGAATATTCCACAACTGCCAAGTCTGGTTGTATCCAATCAGCGCAAATAAGGCGATCAGAGAAAGGGCTAGTGCGCTTACGCCTAGTAATGCTTTGCCCCTTGAGCCCATGTCTGCGCTTTGGTGGTTTGGGTGTTTGGCTCTTGCCGCCCTCGCGGCAATGCCGACACTGCTGTTCGGACCTCTAGGCTATCTACCTGCAGTTATTTCGGGAAGATGCCGTGCTGTTGTAGCTGCTGCTCATGTGGACCATCCATTGGTAGGTGCTGCCTGAGCCCCCCTCCCCCGCGCTCTCTCCCTCAGCAGCGCAGCCGCAGCGTCCGCGGTAGCTCCTCGGCGATCGCGCCTTCG
>CAYNGR010000148.1:0-6079 GCA_964396755.1 uncultured Cyanobium sp.
GGACAAGGCGGGGATGCTCACCCCCAACATCACCACCCTCTACGCCTTCAGCTTCTGGGATCTGGCCGCCCAGGGGCCGCTGGTGGTGGAGGTGCCGGCCGGGCTCACCGCCGGCGGCGTGCTCGACATCTGGCAGCAGCCGATCACCGACATGGGCCAGACCGGGCCCGACAAGGGGGCAGGCGGCAAGTATCTGATCCTTCCCCCCGGCGGGCCCGAGCTGGTGGCGCCGGGCTATCGGATCTTCCGCTCCCCCAGCAATCAGGTGTGGTTCGGCACGCGCGGCCTGGCGCCCGACAAGGCCGTGGCCGAGGCCACCGTGCGTCAGCACCGCCTCTACGGCTGGAACCAGCGGGCCAAGCCGCCGGTGAGCCGTTACGAGGAGGTGGGCGGGCGTCCCTGGCAGTCGGCCCAGCCCGCTGACCTCTCCTACTGGCGGCTGCTCAGCGATCTCTACGCCAATGAGCCGGTGGCGCCGCGCGACCGGATGATGTTCGGTTTGCTGGCCCCCCTGGGCATCAGTGCCGGCCAGCCCTTCAAGCCCGATGCCCGCCAGGCGCGGATCCTTGCCGAGGGCGCTCAGCTGGGTGATCTGATGGCCCGCACCATCGCCTACGACAAGCGCACCCCAGGCGCCACGGTGTACCCCGGCAAGCACTGGGAGTACGCGGTGCTGTTCGACCTCGACCAGGAATCACCGGACAAACGCCGCGTCCAGTTCGACGAGCGCAGCTCGTGGTTCTACGAGGCGATCGGCATGTCGGTGGGGATGCAGGGCCGGGTGCTGGGCTTCGGCCAGGTGTATCTGGAGGCCTCGAAGGACGCCCGCGGCCAGTGGCTGGACGGGGGCAGGACCTACCGCATGCAGGTGCCGGCAGGCGCCCCGGTGAAGCAGTTCTGGTCGATCACCCTGTACGACAACCTGAGCCGCGGGCCGCTGCTCACCGGCCAGGGCGCCGCTGACCTCAGCTCCCGCAAGCCCGATCTGATCACCAACGCCGATGGCTCGGTGGATGTCACGTTCGGCCCGGTCAAGCCGGCGGGGGCCAGCAACTGGATCCAGACGATCCCAAACAAGGGCTGGTTCGCCTACTTCCGCTTCTACGGCCCCACCGAGCCCTACTTCGCCAAGACCTGGCAGCTCAATGACATCGAGCCGCTGCAGCCGGCGGCGCGTTGAGTCCGGCAGGGCTCCCCCATCCCCCACAGGTCTGTCTCAGCCTCACGGCTCATCTCCCCTGATCTCCCCATGCCGTTCTCCCGACTCCGCCCGCTGCGATCCCTGGCTCAGGTCCGGCCCCGCCGGGCGCGCCTGGCAGCGGCGCTGCTGGGGGGAGGGCTGACCCTCGCCCAGGTCCTCACACCCGGCCTGGCCGCATCGCCTGCCGCTTCGGGACCGCCTGCCCACACAGCTGGGGGCCGATCCGCCGCCGCGGCTGCGGCGCTCCAGGGCCAGCCCGCGCTGCCGCCGGCCATCCCCGCCGTTCCTGCCCCCAGCTCCGGAACGCTCAAGCCCCCCACCCCAGCCGAAGCGCGCGCCATCGCCGAGGACGCCTGGCTCTACGCCTACGCCCCCCTGCAGGGCTATCAGACCTTCTGGAATCAGACCCAGAACAAGGCCTTCCCCGGGTACGTGGGCGGCTTCAATCAGTTCCGTCACTACAGCCGCTCCGCCACCCCGGCCGACACGGACATCGTCACGCCGAACAATGACACGCCCTACTCCTGGGCCTGGCTCGATCTGCGCGCCGAACCGATCGTGCTGCAGCTGCCCGCCGTGCCGGCTCCGCGCTACTACGTCAACCAGTGGTTTGACCTCTACACCCACAACTTCGCCTACACCGGCGTGCGCGCCACTGGACGCGGCGCCGGCAACTATCTGTTCGTCGGCCCCCACTGGCAGGGCACGGTTCCCCGGGGAATCACCAAGGTGTTTCGCGCCGAGACCGACTTTGTGGGCACCCTCACTCGCACCCAGTTGAACGGACCGGATGACATCCCGGCCTTGAGAGATGTGCAGGGCAAGTACAAGCTGATCCCCCTCTCGCGCTTCAACGGCACGCAGTCCCCGAAGCCGGCGCCCCCGGTGACCTGGCCCGCCTGGGATCCGCAGAAGGCCGAAGGCATCGGCTTCATCGGCTACCTCAATGCGTTGCTTCCGTTCATGCCCACCGTGCCCTCCGAGCGGGCCATGATGGAGCGCTTCGCGCGGATCGGCATCGGCCCCGGGCGCCCCTTTGATCCCGATCGTCTGGATCCAGCCCTGCGCGCCGCCATCAGCGAAGGGGTCGCTGCGGCGGCCGCCAATCTGCGCAGCAAAGCCCTGGCGCAGAGCAGTTCCAAGGGATTCTTCGGCACCCGCCAGGAGCTGGGGTCCGACTACCTCACCTATCGCGCCATGGGGGCGATGCTGGGGATCTATGGCAACAGCTCCGCGGAGGCCCTGTACGCCAGCCAGCAGACCGGCCCCGACGGCAAGCTTCTTGATGGTCGCCGCAGGTGGGTGCTGCGCTTCCCCGCCGGACAGCTGCCGCCGGTGAGTGAGTTCTGGTCGATCACGATGTACACCCTGCCGGAGCGGTTGCTGGTGCCCAATCCGATCCAGCGCTACTCGATCGGCGACCGCACCGAGGGCCTGAAGCTCGCTGCCGATGGCTCCCTGGAGATCGTTCTCCAGCATGAGAATCCTGGCCCTGAGAAGGTCTCAAACTGGTTGCCGGCGCCGGCTGGCCCGTTCTTCTTCGTGGCTCGTCTGTATGGCCCCAGTGCCGAAGCCCTGGCGGGTCAGTGGCAGCTGCCGGCCTTGCAGGAGCGCCGTTGAGTGCCCTGGGGGTGCGCCCGCGCTGTGAATAGGTAACCGTCATCGCGTCGAGGATGGCGCCCCCACCTGGGGCGCCTTGGCGTGGGTGGCTGGCGGCCCCGCCGCTGCTGCCAGCTGCGCTGGATCCGCTGCGCGGTGTCCCCGTGGCCGCCGCCCTGCGCAGGATGAAGCCAGTCGCCAGCGACGCCGCTGATCCGGTTGTGCTCCCCCTGTGGCGCCGGCCGCGCGGGGCTGGGCACGCCGGCTGCAACGGGATGCACAACCTGCGATGCACAACCCGCGCTGACCAATGAGCGCTGAGACACCGGCGCTGACCCTCCTCCGCTGACCCCCCCTGTGATCACACCCAAGCGCTCATCTCCTTGCGACCCCCAGGCGCGATGACCTCGCCTTCCTGCCGCGCTCGCGATGGACAGGCCCGCTGCTGCCGATGAGATGGAGGCCCGGGCCAGGGCCCTGCTGGCGCAGCTCAGCAGCAGCGAGAAGCTCAGCCTGCTGTCCGGCGACACCCCCTTCTGGTCGGGCATGGCCGACATCGCCCTGCGCGATGCCTCCCACCGCCATCCCTGGCCGGCGGGGCAGCTGCCGCGGCTGGGCCTGAGCGGCCTGCACTTCGTCGATGGGCCGCGCGGCGTGGTGCTCCACGGCGGTGCTACCACCTTCCCGGTGCCGATGGCCCGCGGCGCCAGCTGGAATCCGGAGCTGGAGGAGCGCATCGGTGCGGCGATCGCCCGCGAGGCGCGCAGCTTCGGCGCCGACTGGCTGGCGGCGGTGTGCGTCAACCTGCTGCGCCACCCCGGCTGGGGGCGTGCCCAGGAGACCTACGGCGAGGACCCGCTGCATGTGGGCGTCCTGGGGGCGGCGATGACCCGCGGCATCGAGCGCCATGCCATCGCCTGCGTCAAGCATTTCGCCTGCAACTCGATCGACAGCTCCCGCTTTCTGGTGGATGTGATCGCCGGGCCGCGGGTGCTGCAGGAGCTGTATCTGCCCCAGTTCCGGGCCTGTGTGGAGGCCGGCGCCGGCTCCGTGATGAGCGCCTACAACCGCGTCAACGGCCACTGGTGCAGCCAGAGCCCGGAGCTGCTCGAGGCGATCCTGCGGCGCCGCTGGGGCTTTGAGGGACTGGTGGTGAGCGACTTCATCTTCGGGCTGCGCGATGGCGCCGCCGCCCTGCAGGCCGGGCTTGATCTGGAGATGCCCTTCCCGATGATCCTGCCGGGCTGCCTGCCTCAGGCCCTGGCCGAGGGCCTTCTGGTGCCGGAGCGGATCGATCAGGCGGTGCTGCGTCTGCTGCGCCTGCAGCTGCGC
Source organism: uncultured Cyanobium sp. (assembly GCA_964396755.1). Classification (GTDB taxonomy): domain Bacteria; phylum Cyanobacteriota; class Cyanobacteriia; order PCC-6307; family Cyanobiaceae; genus Cyanobium. The sequence continues at coordinate 4,133 of CAYNGR010000148.1, forward strand.
ATCCCTCCCGGCGTCTATCCGGCGTCGCTGCGCCGTTGCCCGGAGCATCTGGCTCTCGCCCGCGAGGCGGCGAGGCAGTCGATCGTGCTGCTGCGCAACGAGCCCGTGGGGGAGGGCCGGCCCCTGCTGCCGCTGCGGGATCTCGGTTCGCTGGCGCTGATCGGCGTGTTTGCGGATCGTGCCAACCTCGGCGATCGCGGCTCGTCTGACACCCGCCCACCGCCGGGGGTGGTGGTGACGCCGCTGCAGGGCCTGCGGCAGGCGAGACCGGATCTGCCCATTCACGTCAGCGACGGCCACGACCCATGCTCGGCAGCAGCGCTTGCGGCCCGTTGTGATGCCGCGGTGCTGGTGCTGGGGCTCGACTGGCGCCTGGAGGGCGAGCACATCCACCCCGGTGACATCGCGCCGATCCTCGAGCAGATCCCGCCGCCCCAGTGGCTGCGGCGCCACCGGCTCTGGCCCGCCGCGCGGCCGGCGTGGCAGCGCCTCGCACGCCGGATCGCCTGGCTGACAAGCTTCGCCTCGGCCCGGCAGGGCGGTGATTTCGCCGCCGGCGATCGCACCGACCTGGGCCTGCCGGACGATCAGCTGCGCCTGATCCGCGCGGTGGCCGCCGCCAATCCGCGCACGCTGGTGGTGCTGATGGGCGGCGGCGCCATCCGTTGCAGCGACTGGGATGGCTGCGTGCCCGGCCTGCTGCTGCTCTGGTATCCCGGCGAGCAGGGGGGCCATGCCCTGGCGGAGGTGCTGTTCGGGGTGGTGTCACCCTGCGGCCGGCTGCCGTTCACGATTCCCCGCAGCGAGCAGCAGCTGCCGCCGTTCGAGCCACGCGCCGAGCGGGTGCGCTACGACCTCTGGCATGGCTACCGGCGGCTGCAGCGCCATGGAGAGACGGCGGCCTATCCGTTCGGGTTCGGCCTCTCCTACAGCCGCGTTGTGATCTCGCCTCCAGAGCTGCAGGGTGAGCCTGATGCCGCAGCGATCGCCTCCGGACAGCAGCACCAGTTGGTGGTCAGCGTCCAGGTCAGCCATGCCGGTGGAATGGCAGTGGCGGAGGTGCTGCAGCTGTATCTGGAACCGCCGGGTCTGCAGCTGGAGCGGCCACGGCGCACGCTGGTGGCCTTTGCACGGGTGCTGCTGACACCCGGAGAGCAACGTCGCATCAGCCTGCCGGTGCCGCTGCGGCGCCTGGCGTTCTTCGACTGTCAGCGCGATGGGTTCGCACTGGAAGCGGGGTTGCATCGCCTGGTTCTGGCGCGTCACAGCGAGGATGTCGGCCAGGCCTGTGCGTTCTCTCTGCCTGGGGTGTTTCTGGGCGCTTGAGCCAGCGGCGGAGTCCCGACAGCTGACAGCGGCAGCGCAGATGGCCTCGATCTTCGGCGGTCCTACTCAGCTGCGCGATGCGCCGTCGTCGTGCTTCGGCCCAGGCATGCCCTGGTGGTCGCGCCTGTTGCGTAGCAGGACCGAGGGCTTGATGTGGAAGCGGTGTTGAAATTCGATGCTGAACAGGCTCAAGGAGCGGTAGCCGCAGGCCTGGGCGACCCGGGTCACGTTGTCTCCCGGCGAGGCGGCCTGCAGCAGTTGCCAGGCCAGATCGAGGCGTTGGTTGCGGATCCACTGGGTGGCGGTGCAACCCAGCCTGTTGCGAAAGGCGTATTGCAGCGCGCGTCTTGAATAGTGGCTCTGCGTCGCCAGGACAGTCAGGTTCAGGGGTTGGTGGAGATTGGACTGGATGTAGCGAATCAGGTCGTCAAAGTGGTCTTCTTCGCGGCTCTCTGTCTGCTGTCCTGAATGGCCCGAAGGCAGGCAGGCCGCCTTGTGATCGACCAGAGCAGCCACGATCCTGCGCACTTGTTCGCCGATCGCCAGTTGCTCCAGCAGGGCTGGGTCGTGGCCATGCAGCCGGCTGGCTGAGTTCAGAAGGCCGTTCAGCATCTCCAGCAG
>CAYNGR010000148.1:6179-7736 GCA_964396755.1 uncultured Cyanobium sp.
TGAGCGCGGGTCCGCTGAGAGCAATGAGATGGACCGACTGGCTGACCAGATGGAATGCCCGGCTGGCACTTGCCACGCTGGCGCTGCTCAGGCTTTGCAACGGGGGCAATGCAGCCTCCTCGAACAGCTTGGCTGGAATGGCCTCGATCACAGGCAGGAGATGCCGGGAAAAGAGGCTGTCCTGGTCTGTCCTGTGAGCCGACCATTGCCGTGTCATCTCAGATCCTGGATTGGGATCTCCTGGCTGAAATCGCTCTTGATTTGAGCTCAGAACGTTTGCTCAGCTGTGTCATGTCTAGCGAGACAGATGGCCATTCCTCGAGACTCTGGTTGGGCTCATGGGCTGCAGCGGTTGGGGCGGCAGTGTTTCGTTGACAGCGCACTCAAGCAGGTAAGCGGAAAGATTGGAGAGCGATCGTCCCTGTTCGTAGCTGCGACGTTCGAGTTCAAGGTAGGTGGCATGTGGAATCGTGACCGTCACTCTTCTCGGTTTTCGAAACGCCTTGGCGAGGTGCTTGTCCTGGTTGTTCATGGCGATCTTGGCGATTGGCGCCAGGCATGTCCGATGCGATCCGATGCCATTGAAGCATCTTTCTGCTCCATTTCTGCGGAATGATGTGTGTGCAAGCCAGGGCTGCGGCTCTGCAATAAAGTTGCACTTACTTGATAATCTGAATGCTCGGTTATCTCTGTGGAGGGCTGGCGTTTTGTCGCGTTCCGCTCAAGGCTAGAGTGGATCTGATCCGCGTTGCATCGGCTCCTTCGCTATGGTAGCCAATCAGGCCGGCCTCGACCATGTCGTGGCGATCGGTGCTTCGGCGGGAGGGCTGGATGCCATTCAGGAGCTGATCAGGAACCTGCCCCTGGAGGGGGAGGTTGCTTATGTCGTGGCTCAGCATCTTGCTCCTGACCACCCCAGTCAGCTGGCTGATCTGCTGGATCGCTCCACGGTGCTGAAGGTGGTTCTGGCCGGGAACGGCATGAGGCTCGAGCCCGGGCAGATTGCGGTGCTGCCTCCCAATGGTGATGCCGAGCTGGACGGGGATGTCCTCTGCATCCGGGAGCCGCAGCCCCGCTTCGGTCCCAGTCCCTCCATCGATCTGCTGTTCAGCTCCGTCGCCGACCAGTGCGCCGATCGTGGCGTGGCCGTGGTTCTGTCCGGGACCGGATCGGATGGTGCCTGTGGTCTGCGGGCCGTGGCGGCTGCCGGTGGGCTGACCATGGTGCAGAGTCCGGAAACCGCCCGCTTCGATGGCATGCCAAGGGCTGCCCTGGCGCTGGGGGGTGCGGATCTGGTGGCGGACCCGGCCACGATCGGCAGACGGCTGGGCTCCTGGTTCGGAGCAGCGGCGGTGGAGCAGGAGCCCGAGCGTGAGTCCTCCGAGCCGCAGCTGCTGGCCGGGGCGGTGGCTCAGTTGAGGCTCGCCACCGGCATCGATTTCTCGCAGTACAAGGAATCCACTCTGCGGCGTCAGCTGCAGCGCCGCATGGCCATGCGCGGGTTGCATGGCCTCGAGGATTACCTGCCGGTGCTGGCTGCGGAAGCGAGTGAGGGGC
>CAYNGR010000149.1:0-7699 GCA_964396755.1 uncultured Cyanobium sp.
CACAGCCGGCTGAGAGCGGCGGGTGATGGAGCCGTCTGCATGGGCCCTCTGAACGGGGCCTCTGAACGCGCCGGCCCGGCGTGATCGCCGGCCCGTGACCAGGGGCGCCTGCGCTGCGCGGGGCCTGCGGCAGCTGCGGCCCAGCAGGGCGGTGACCCGGCTGCGGCGGCGGTTGACCGGTCTGCCGCCGCCTGACAGCCTGTGGGCTGCTTTTCCCTTTCCATGGCCGACGGCACCACCCTGACGATCAAGCGCACGATCACCGTGCGGGCCGTCGTCACTCCGCGCTGGAAGGAGGATGCCGAGCGGGAGCTCAGCAACGCCATCGTCAATGTTGAGCAGCAGCTCGGCCAGCTGGAGCAGGAGGGGCAGCTGGTGATCGATCAGATCCGCCGCCAGAGCGCCAACCCGCTCGATCCCCGCGTTCAGGAGCAGGTGGCCTCGGTGCAGCAACAGGTGGCCGCCAAGCGGGCCGAGCTGGAGGAGCAGAAGCGCCAGCTGCTCGAGCAGCAGCGTCAGGTGCGCGAGCTGGAGATGGAGGCCGTGGTGGAGCAGGGCCAGATCGAGAGCACGATCGATGTGTCCATCGGCGACAACCTGGTGGAGAAGCTGCAGGCGGCGATCCTGGTGCGCGACGGCGTGATCGAGGCGATCGAGGGCGCCTGAGCCCATGGGGAGGTGTCGGCTGCCGCGCTGAGAGCGGGGACCGCATCCCGGGGTCCGGGGGCCTGCCGCCCCGGCCGGGTTTCTTTCCTCGTTCTGCTGCAGCTGTCCAAGCACCGGCCCGGCCCCAGCCGTGCTGCGTCGCTTGGAGCGGGCCTGGCTCCGGCTGCCGAGGCGCAGGCCCGGATCACAGCCTCTTCTGACGGGTCAGCCGCGATCTCGAGCCGTCAGCTCAGGGTCAGCGGGCCCTGCGCAGGCCCAGCTGCCGCGCTGGCTCTTCCAGTGCCGAGCCTGAGCCGCTCTCGACGTCGCGGTCCGGAGCGGGCGCCCCAGGCCGGCGCGTGCCGGCGCGTGCCGGTGCTGCCGATGGCATCAGGCAGCGCCGCCACGCCTGACGCCCGACGGCGCTGGTCCGCAGGGGCCGCCCGTCCGGCTCCGCCGTGACCGGGGGGCTGCGGCTGCTGGGTGGGTCAGTCCGGTGGGGCTTCGGCGGAGTGCCTTCGCCTGAGGGGGCAGCGGCAGGGGGTGGGCGTGCCTGCCCGCCGCCGGAGCCCTGCTGCCCTGCCGTGCCATCGATGGCTGGATCGATGACAGGAGCGGCCGGGATCGCTCGGTAGGATCCGCCCCGTCGCGCGGGAGCATCCGTTGGCCACCCACGAAATTTTCATGCCTGCCCTCAGCTCCACCATGACGGAGGGCAAGGTGGTGGAGTGGCTCAAGAAGCCCGGTGATCGGGTCGAGCGGGGTGAGTCGGTGCTCGTGGTCGAGTCCGACAAGGCCGACATGGATGTCGAATCGTTCAACGAAGGCTGGCTGGCGGCTGTGCTGATGCCTGCCGGCGGCACCGCTCCGGTGGGCGAGACCATCGGCCTGATCGTCGAGACCCAGGCAGAGATCGCTGAGGTGGCCGCCCGTCATCCTGCCGCTGGCTCCCCTGCTGCCGCCGCGGCTCCGGCTGCTGCGCCCGCCGCCCCTGCGGCCGCTCCTGCCGCTCCCGTGGCGGCTCCCGCTCCTGCGGCGGCCCCCGCCCCGGTGGCCCCCATCCCCGCACCGGCCCCCGCCCCCGTGGTGGCCCGTGCCGACGGTCGCGTCGTCGCCAGCCCCCGCGCCCGCAAGCTCGCCGCCCAGCTCGGAGTGGCCCTGGAGAGCGTGATTGGCAGCGGCCCCCACGGCCGCATCCAGGCGGAGGACGTGCAGCGCGCCGGTGGTCAGCCGGTCAGCCTGCCCCGCGTCGCCGAGGGCAGTGGTCCTGCCGTCGCCGCCGCATCCGGCAATGGCGCCTCGGCACCTGCTCCAGCCCCCGCCGGCCAGGCCTTCGGCCGTCCCGGTGAGGCCGTGCCGTTCAACACCCTGCAGGGAGCGGTCAACCGCAACATGCTCGCCAGCCTGGCGGTGCCCACCTTCCGGGTGGGCTACACGATCACCACCACCAAGCTCGACGCCTTCTACAAGCAGGTGAAGAGCAAGGGCGTCACGATGACCGCCCTGCTGGCCAAGGCCGTGGCCGTCACCCTGGCGCGTCACCCGCAGGTGAACGCCGCCACCAGCGCCGATGGCAACGCCATGACCTATCCCGCTGCCGTCAACGTGGCCGTGGCGGTGGCGATGGAGGACGGTGGGCTGATCACGCCGGTGCTGGCCAGCGCCGACCGCACCGACATCTACGAACTGGCCCGCAGCTGGGCGGACCTGGTGGCCCGGGCCCGCAGCAAGCAGCTCAAGCCCGAGGAATACAGCACGGGCACCTTCACCCTCTCCAACCTGGGCATGTTCGGGGTCGATCGCTTTGACGCGATCCTGCCGCCGGGCACCGGCGCGATCCTGGCGGTGGCAGCCTCGCGGCCTGTGGTGGTGGCCGGCAAGGACGGTTCGATCCGTGTCGCCAGTCAGATGCAGGTGAACCTCACCTGCGACCACCGCACCATCTACGGCGCCCACGCCGCGGCCTTCCTGAAGGATCTGGCCCAGCTGATCGAGACCAACCCCGAGAGCCTGGCCCTCTGAGGCATCTCTCCCCCTGACGCCGCCTGCAGGTCGGGTCCGCTGCCGCGGCCTGTTCGGCGGACCCCCGCTTGGCAGATCCGTGCCCCGCAGCCAGGCTCCCGGCGCCGGCGGCAATCCGGTGTTCTCGCTGGTGCGCTATCACCTGCCGGCATGACCCAGGCCCCACTGCCATGACCGATCCGCTGGATCTGCTGCTGTCCAGCTACGACTTCGAGCTGCCGGAGCGCTTCATTGCCCAGCGGCCTGTCGAGCCCCGCCATGCCGCCCGGCTGCTGGTGGTGGATCCACCCACCTCGCCCAGCCCTGCCGCCGTGGCCGTGGCCGTGGCGGCAGCACCGGATGCGCTGGTCGGGGAGAGCGACAGCGGGGCCGCCGTGGGGCAGGCCGTGACGGCGGCGACCCAGCAGGGGCCCTGCCGCCACCGCAGCGTCTGGGATCTGGCTGAGGAGCTGCGCGCCGGCGATCTGCTCGTGGTCAATGACACGCGCGTGCTCAAGGCGCGGCTGCGGGCCCGCCGTGCCACGGGCGGTGCCGTCGAGCTGCTGGTGCTGGAGCCCGCCTCGCTCGCCGCCACTGCCGCCGCCAGCCCGGTGGCCCTCGGCCCCAGCGACTGGCTCTGCCTGGCCCGGCCCGCCAAGCGGCTGCGCCCCGGCGATGTGGTGCAGCTGGAGCACCCAGGCCAGCCGCCGCTGGAGCTGCCGATTGTCGCCGCCGACGACGAGACCGGCGGCCGGGTGGTGCGCTTCCCATCCGACTGCACCAGCCCCGAGGCGATCGAGGCGCTGCTGGCCCGTTACGGCGAGATGCCGCTGCCGCCCTACATCCACGAGCACGACGCCTCCGACGAGCAGCGCTACCAGACCCGCTATGCCGAGCGGCCCGGCTCGGTGGCCGCCCCCACTGCCGGCCTGCATCTCAGTGATGAGCTGCTGGCACGCCTGCGCGAGCGGGGTGTGCAGATCGCGGCGGTGACGCTGCATGTGGGCCTGGGCACCTTCCGGCCGGTGGAGCAGGAGGACCTGAGCGGCCTGGAGCTGCACAGCGAGTGGGTGCAGGTGCGGCCCGATGCGGTGGAGGCGGTGCAGGCCTGCCAAGCCCGCGGCGGTCGCGTCATCGCCATTGGCACCACCAGCGTGCGCACGCTCGAGGCGGTGGCGGCACTGCATGGCGGCGACCTCAGGCCCCATACCGGTCCGGTGAATCTGGTGATCCAGCCCGGCCATCGCTTTGCGGTGGTGCAGGGCCTGCTCACCAATTTCCATCTGCCGAAGAGCTCGCTGCTGCTGCTGGTCAGCGCCCTGATCGGCCGCCGGCGGCTGCTGGCTCTCTACGAGGAGGCCAAGCGCGAGGGATACCGCTTCTTCTCCTACGGCGATGCCATGTGGATCGCGCCCGAGGCGGTGCTCAGCTCAGCCGCACCAGGCCGTCGAACTGATTGAACACGGCGTCGTTGCTGGCCAGCACCTGATCATCCGCGATCGCCTGGGCCGCCAGCAGGCGATCAATCGGATCGCGATGGGGCACCTCCCAGAGGCCGGCCTGACGGGCCACCTCGCCGCTGATCGGAATCTCACTGGCGGCCAGACCATCCAGGGCCTGGCGATCGTGGCGCACGACCGCTTCCGCCTGGCTCAGTGTTCCCAGGCGCCACTTGGTGGCGATCTCCCAGGCTGTGGCGGCGCTGACGAACAGGCTGTTGTCGCTGTCCTCCACGACGTCGCGCAGATTGGTTGACAGCTTGTCCGGCTCCAGCAGGGCCCAGAACAGCATGTGGGTGTCGAGCAGCAGCCTCATGCGCCCCAGAGCCGCAGTTCGTCCTCCGGAAGCGGCTCGAAGAAGGCTTCATCGACACTCCCTTGCAGGAAGCCGAGCTGACGGCGTGGAGCGGGATCGAGGGGCACCAGCTGAGCGATCGGCTTGCCATGGCGCGCCAGCACGATGCGTTCCCCGGCGGCCACCCGGGCCAGCAGGGCGGACAGGTGGGTCTTGGCTTCCTGCACATTGACCGTGCGCGCTACCGGCTGGTCAGCGGGAGCCCGGGGCGGCAGGGGTTTCGGGGGCTTCAGTGGGGCTGTCATCGGAATCTGGTCTGGGCGGTCTGGTCAGACCAGATGTGCAGCCTGGCTGGCGGCCTGCCTGCAGCGGAGCCATCGGAGTCATCGCCGTCGCCTGGTCCCAATCCGTGTCGCATCACGTCGCTTGTTCGAGCCCGGCGACGGGGGGCCAGCGTGGCTGCCCGCAGATCGATCCCTGCTGCTGATCTCCTGCGGTTCGTTTGGTGCCGCCGGGGCGCTGGCTCTGGACTGGGCGCCCAGGCCTTCCCGTGTTCCGTGCCGTGATTCCGTGGTGCTGGCCGGCGCCAGCAGAGCCGTTCCGCCGACCCTGCCGCACTCCCTAGGCTCCGCGGCCATGGAGCCTGTCCACGTCGTCTGGTTCAAGCGCGATCTGCGGGTGGAGGACCATGGCCCGCTGCTGGAGGCGGCCCGGCGCGGGCCGGTGCTGCCGCTGTATGTGGCTGAGCCGCAGCTGTGGGCGCAGAGCGATGCCTCCGCCCGCCAGTGGGCCTTCATCGCTGAATCCCTGGTGGAGCTGCGCGAGGCCCTGGCGCAGCTGGGTCAGCCGCTGCTCGTTCGGGTGGGGGAGATGCCGGAGCTGCTGGAGCGGCTGCGCCAGCGGGCGGTGATCGGTGGCCTGTGGAGCCACGAGGAGACCGGCAACGGCTGGACCTACCAGCGCGATCGGGCGGTGGGTGCCTGGTGCCGCCAGCACGGCATCCCCTGGCGGGAGCTGCCCCAGAACGGTGTGGTGCGGCGCCTCCGGCAGCGCGATGGCTGGGCGCGGCGCTGGGAGGAGCGGATGGGAGTGGAGCCGCTGCCGGCTCCAGAGCGGTTGAGTCCACCGGCGGGGAGCTGGACTCCCGGCCCCATCCCCACCGCCACCGACCTGGGCCTGGCCCCTGATTCCTGCCCAGGGCGCCAGTCGGGTGGCCGGGGCGCCGGCCTGGCGTTGCTCGACAGCTTTCTGAGCGAGCGCGGCCGCGGCTATGCCCGTGGGCTCTCCAGTCCGCTGACGGCCGCCTCGGCCTGCTCACGCCTGTCGCCGCACCTGGCCTTCGGCAGTCTGTCGCTGCGGGAGGTGGTGCACGCCAGCCGCCGTCGCCGGGGCCCGAAGGCGTTCGAGGAGCGGCTGCACTGGCACTGCCACTTCATCCAGAAGCTGGAGAGCGAGCCGCAGCTGGAGTGCCGCGATGCCCACCCCGCCTATGCGGGCCTGCGGGCCACCGACCCGCAGCGCCTGGCGGCCTGGAGCGAGGGGCGCACCGGCTGGCCGTTCGTGGATGCCTGCATGCGGGCGCTGATCGCCGAAGGCTGGATCAACTTCCGGATGCGGGCGATGCTGATGGCGGTGGCCAGCCAGCACCTGTGGATCGATTGGCGCGACAGCGGCCGGGTGCTGGCACGCCTGTTCGTCGACTACGAGCCCGGCATCCACTGGAACCAGTGCCAGATGCAGGCCGGCACCACCGGCATCAACATCGTGCGGATGTACAACCCGATCAAGCAGGGCCTCGATCACGACCCTGAGGGGGTGTTCCTGCGTCGTTGGCTGCCGGAGCTGGAGCGCGTCCCGGCGGTGCACCTGCACACCCCCTGGACGATGACCCCGCTGGAGCAGCAGGCCGCCGGCTGTGTTCTGGGTGTGGACTACCCATTGCCGCTGCTCGACCACAGGCAGGCCGCCCGCGAGGCGCGCGATCGGGTCTGGGCCGTGCGCCAGGGTGAGGCCTTCCGCCGCACCGCCGATGCCATCCAGCAGCGCCACGGCTCCAGGCGCTCGGGGCTGAAGACCCCAAGGGCCGGCGTCAGCCGGCGCAGGCGCACGACGACTCCGGTCGACGGTCAGCAGCAGCTGAGCCTGGATCTGGGCTGAGCCGGGAGGCTGCGCTGAGACTCGCCAGGCGGTGCACTCATCAGTCCCGGGAGCATTGCCACGGTCCTTGGCGCCATCCGCGTCGATCAGCCATCAAAAAGCCCCCGGAGCGACCGGGGGCAGAAGGGCAACCTGACTCCAGCTGCCGATGGATCCGCCTGACTCAGGCGGCAGCCAGATTGGCGGCCACGAAGTCCCAGTTCACCAGCTTGTCGAGGAAGGTGCTGATGTAGTCGGGGCGGCGGTTCTGGTAGTCGAGGTAGTAGGCGTGCTCCCACACATCCATGGTGAGCAGAGCCTTCTGGCCGTGGGCCAGGGGCAGATCGGCGTTGCCGGTCTTGGTCACCTTGAGGGTGCCGTTGTCGAGCACCAGCCAGGCCCAGCCGCTGCCGAACTGGGTGGCGCCGGCGGCCTTGAACTGCTCCACGAACGCCTCGAAGCTGCCGAAATCAGCGTTGATCTTGTCCAGCAGGGCACCGCTGGGGCTGCCGCCACCGCCCGGCTTGATGCACTGCCAGTAGAAGCTGTGGTTCCACACCTGGGCGGCGTTGTTGAACACGCCGGCCTTGCTGGCGTCACCGGCAACGGCGGTGATCGTGTCCTCGAGGCTCTTGCCTTCCAGATCGGTGCCGGCCACCAGGTTGTTCAGGTTGGTGACGTAGGCGTTGTGGTGCTTGCCGTGGTGGAACTCGAGGGTCTGGCGGGAGATGTGGGGCTCCAGCGCGTCGAGGTCGTAGGGCAGCGCGGGCAGCGTGTGAGCCATTGGTGGGGGTGACATGCGTTCGGTGCCCGGCCGTGGCCGGACGCGCTCGAATCCTAACGATCGCTTCAGGTTTCGGCAGTCGCGAGAACCGCCCTTCGGTTGGTCGGCAGGGGGTGGGTCCAGGTGCGCTCCGTTACGGGATATCCACGGATATCCGGCAACGGAGAGACCTCAACGTGGAACACCCGCGCCGCCGCGCAGCAGGCGGCGATCAGCGGCCGATCTTCAGCAGTTCCACCTCAAAGATCAGCGTGGCGTTGGGGGGGATCACGCCGCCGGCACCACGCTCGCCGTAGGCCAGATCGGGGGGGATCACCAGCTTGCGCTTGCCGCCCACCT
>CAYNGR010000150.1:0-7597 GCA_964396755.1 uncultured Cyanobium sp.
ACCGGCGGCGCCGTGGCCCGCGGTTGCAGCGGCGGCACGAACGAGGGGTCGCTCACCCGGCCCGGGGTGGTCATGCTGGGGGTGGCGCTGCGCAGCTGCGGGTTGGTGGGCACCGCAAAGCTGAGGATCAGATCGCGGCCATCAGCGCTGACCACGGGCCGGGGCACGCCGGCCCCCGGCGTCGGGTTCACCTGGATGCGGTAGCCGCTGCCGGCGCCATCGAGGCTGATGCTGGCGAAGCCGGCCTCGGGCAGGGCCACCCGCTGCGGGCCCACGCGCAGGCTGGTGGGTTGGCCGGTGAACAGCAGCCCCTCCCAGCCCGGTCCGCGGGTGCTCTGCTGCAGCTGGGGTGTCTCGCCCACCCCCTCGATCACCACCTCCACCGCATCGGGCAGCCGCCGCACCTTCAGCTGCAGCGGCCCGCCCACGGTCACCACACTGCGCGCGCCGCCGCTGCCGCTCTGGCTGTAGGGCACGGCCGTCTGGGCCTGGGCGGCCAGGGGTTCCAGCCCCCCCAGCGGCAGGGCAGGCAGCGCGGCGGCCGCCAGGGCCAGGATCTGACGCCTGCGGTGCTGCCCGGCCCTGCTGCCCACGCGCTGTCTCAATAGTTCAGCGCAGTTTATGAAGCTCGTCCGGAGCCGGTCCGCTTTGTTGCACGGTTCAGCGGCCGGCCGGCGGAGCGCCCGCCGCTGGCGGCGCCGCCGGCGCTGGACTGCCGCCCTGGGCCGCGGGCGCCGCGGCCGGGGCATTGGCCGGCGGGGTCTGGGCTGCACCCGCGGCCGGCGGTGGCGGCGTGGAGCCGGGTGGCGTGGCCGGGGCGGGCGCGCCAGGAGTGGCTGCGCCAGGGGCAGCTGGGCTGCCGGGGGCCCCCGCTGCCGGGGCTGCCGGCGTGGCCGCAGCGGCTTCGGCGCCGGCGGGCTTGCCGTAGACCTTCAGGCTCAGCTTCATCGTCACGTCCTTCGACACCACCTTCTTGGGGTCGTCGCTGGGCGCCGGCACCTCCAGACGCAGATCGCTCTGGATCACCAGCAGGTTGAGCGATTCCAGCCGCCGCAGGAAGGTCAGCAGGTTCGGGTAGGGGCCGCGCAGCGAGATCAGCATCCCCTGGGGCTGCAGGCCTGCCAGCTCCAGGGGGTTGGGCGGCGGCGCCTGGGCCTGGTTGCCGGCCGGCGGCGGTGCGGCGCCCTGGGCTGGTGCCGCCGGTGCGGCGGCGGCCTGGGGCTCGTACAGATCCATGCGCACGCCGCTGGCCTTGGCCTCGCGGTCGAGCACCGTCAGCAGTGTCGAGACGTCGCCGCTGCCGGCGATCATCCGGAACAGCTTCTCCCGCTGCTGCAGCGCCTTTTCCTCCTGCAGGTCCATGGCGCGCAGCTGCTGACGCATCAGCGACACCTGCACCTGCAGCTCCTCCAGCTGGCGCAGGCTGGCGCTGTCCTTCTGCAGCGCCTGCCACATCGGCGCCAGCACGCTGGCCACCAGCACCAGCGAGCCCACACCCAGGGCCGCCGCCGGTGCACCGAACCAGAGGCGCTTCAGGGCTGTGGGTGAGAGGACCGGCGCTCCCCGCTGCAGGTTGGTCATGGCAGCAGCCCCTCGCGCTGCATCAGTTCGAGCCGGCGCGCCATTCCTTCCGAGCCCAGCTGGCGCAGCACCTGCTGCAGCTTGCCGGCCTCCAGCGTCGCGAATCTGGCCGAGATCTCGAACTGCACCGGCTTCGGCCCGGCCTTGCTCGTCGGGTCGGCCGACTCGCCCTTGCGCTCCAGCCGGCTGAGGGTGATGCCCTGCGGATCGAGCAGCGGTGAGCGGCGCAGCTCCAGCTGCAGGGCGTTGATGCGCTCGAAGGCGAGGGGGTCGCCGGCCAGGCCCTTGAGGCTGAGGTTGGTGCTGCCGGCCTCGGTGCTGAGCAGCTGCACGCCCTCCGGGGTGCGCAGCTGCAGGTCCGCCATCAACGCCGAGGTGGGCCTCACATTGCTCAGGGCGCCGGAGAGCTGCTGGTTCAGCTCGTTGATCGCCGCCATCTGCTTGTTGCGGCCGGCCAGCTGCTGCTGCAGGGCCGTCGCCTCCGCCTCCACCTGGTTGAGGCTGCCCATCTGCGCCTTGACGAACTGATGGCGCAGGGCCACCAGGCCGGTGAGTCCCAGCACCATCCCCAGCAGCACCGCGCCGGCACCGAGGCCCTGCAGCACCAGCCGCTGGCGTTCCGACAGCACCGAGGCGATCGTCTGCTGACCGATGTCCTGGCGCGTCTCCCGCAGCAGATCGAGCACCGGCCAGTCCTGCTCAGCCGTGATCACGGCATCGCTGCGGTCGCTGCGGTTGCTGCGCCGCCGCTGGATCAGCTCCTCCAGACGCAAGGGGCTCATCGCCGCCCCTCCCGGATCGCCAGGCCGCGCAGCAGCAGCGAGCCGAACGGGGCGATCTCCAGCTCCTCGGCCTCCACGCCAAGGGTGGTCTCCAGCTCCTCGCGGTCGGCCAGCGGGCCGGTGAGCAGCAGCCGCAGGCGGCGCAGCCCCGGCTCCTGACGGTGATAGAAGGTCAGACAGCGCTGCAGCTCCTCGACCAGGCCATCGCCGCTGGGCGGCAACGGCCGCTCGAACACCGGCACGCCGCGGTGGAACAGCCACAGCAGGGTGTCCTGCTCCTCTGGCACCAGCACCGCCAGCAGGTCCGTGTCCTCACAGCTGCGCAGCGGTTCCTCCAGGGCCGCCAGCAGGCAGCCCTGAGCCGGGGCCAGCCGCTCGAGCTTGACGCCCGCCAGCCGGAACACATCAATCCAGGCATCCACCAGCCGCCGCTGCGAGGCCACCAGCAGCAGCTCGTCGGGCTGGCCCGGCAGGGGATGGAGATCGATGAAGGCCTCGGCCAGGCTGAACGGCAGGTTGAGCGGTGGATCGAGCAGGCGCAGCGTCTCGATCGGGTCGTCCGGAGGCTCGGGGAAGGGGCGCACCAGCACGCGCCAGTGGCAGGCCTCGAACGGCAGCACCGCCATCACGTAGGCATCGAGCTGCTTTTCGCTCAGCAGCAGATCGCCGATCAGGTCGGCCAGGGATTCCTTCTCCAGTGGCATCCCATCGCGGCAGGTGAGCGCCGGCAGAGGCGCCTGCAGTCCCAGTGGGCCCGGCTGGTCGTTGTCGCGCAACAGCTGGCCGCGCAGGCCGTCGTCACGGATTTCCAGAAGCACAAGCCTCGGGAACATCTGAGACGTGAACGGTCTCAGACGCTCCCGCAGATCTTCGAGCGCTCCTTCGAATGCCAATCCCCCGGGCCGGCCGGAGCAAACCTACAGGCAATTCAGCTCCAGGGTCGTCCGCAGCCCACCGCGTCGCCGATCGTGCGCAGTCCGTGCACCTCCAGCTGGCGCAGCAACCCTTCGAGGATCTGCGGCACCAGCGCCGGTCCCTCGTAGATCCAGCCCGTGTACAGCTGCACCAGAGAGGCGCCGGCGGCGATCCGTTCCCAGGCCGCCTCAGCCGAGTCGATGCCGCCCACCCCGATCAGGGGCAGAGCCGGGCCGGCCGTGGCCCGCAGCCGTCGCAGCACCTCCAGGGCCCGCGGCCGCAGCGGTCGGCCGCTCAGCCCGCCGGCCTCCTCGGCCAGGGTGAGGCCGCTGCCGCTCAGGCGGCGCTGCTCCAGCCCCAGACGGTGCTGGCTGGTGTTGACGGCGATCACCCCGGCCAGGCCCTCCTCGTAGGCCAGCCGCGCGATCGCGTCGATGGCGTCGTCCTCGAGATCGGGGGCGATCTTGACCAGCAGCGGCGGGCAGGCCGGCAGTCGCCGCAACCGCTCCACCAGGCGGCGCAGCTGGCTCTCCTCCTGCAGGTCGCGCAGGCCGGGGGTGTTGGGCGAGCTGACGTTGATCACGGCGTAATCCGCCAGCGGCGCCAGCATGGCCAGCGAGGAGGCGTAGTCGTCGGGGGCCAGCTCCAGCGAGGCGCTGCGCGACTTGCCGATGTTGAGGCCCAGCACCGCCGGCCGCCGCCCGGGGGGTGGCAGCGTCTGGCGCTCCAGGGTGCGGCGCAGGGCCTGGGCGCCGTCGTTGTTGAAGCCCATGCGGTTGAGCGCCGCCCGCTCCGCCGCCAGCCGGAACAGCCGCGGCCTGGGGTTGCCCGCCTGGGCCTGCCAGGTCACCGTGCCCACCTCGGCGAAGCCGAAGCCGAAGCGGTCCCACAGCCCGGCGGCCACGCCGTTCTTGTCGAAACCGGCCGCCAGCCCCACCGGGTTGCTGAAGCGGCAGCCGAACAGGGTCTGCTCGAGGCGGGCGTCGCGGCGCTGCAGCTCGCCGGCCAGGCCCTGCAGGGTGTCGCGCACCAGCGGCCAGTCGCGCCGCAGGCTCACCTGGGCCAGGGTGGCCAGGGTCAACTGGCTGAGGCGCTCGGCGTCGGCTCCCTCGTCCTGCAGCAGCAGCGGCCCGACGAACCGCTGGTAGAAGCCCGTCGTGGCGCCCCTTGGCGACGCCGGTTCGCTGGCAGCGGTCGTGGCCTCGCCGCTGGGATCGTCCTGCTCCATGGCCAGCCGCCTCACTCGCGGATCTCCAATCCTCCCGCGTCGCGTTCCAGGCGCCAGCGCCCCTCGCCGGCGGGCTGCACGCGCCAGTCGCGCCAGGTCCAGGCCTCGCGGCGGTTCTCCAGCGTGCGCAGCGGCATCTCCACCAGCTGGGCCAGCTCCAGCAGCGTCAGCGCGAAGCCGCCCTGGGCCAGCCGTTCCGCCAGCTCCAGGCGGGTGAGCAGACCCTGCAGCGCTGCCGGGGCCGGCTCGGTCGCCGCGCCTGCCGCCGCCGTGTCGCTCGCGGCGGCGGTGCTGCGGCGGCGCCTGCTGGTCGGGCCCGCAGCGGCCGGCGCCGTTTCGGCCTGCACCTGGGGCTCGCTGTCAGCGGCGGAGCGCCGATCCGGTCCCTCGTCGGCCAGCGACGGCCGCTGGCCGCGCGAGAAGGCCACGGCGATGGCGTCACAGCGGTCGTTGTCGGCATCGCCGCTGTGGCCGCGCACATGCACCAGGCGCACATCGGCGAGGCGGGCCCGATCCAGCCGTTCCCACAGGTCGCGGTTGAGCACCTGGCCGCCGGAGGCGGTGCGCCAGCCCTTGCGCTTCCAGCCCGGCAGCCACTTCTGCAGGCCGTCGATCAGATAGCGGCTGTCGGTGCGGATCACCAGGTCGGGGTGGCGGGGCAGCTCGCGCAGCGCCTCGTACAGCGCCAGCGCCGCCGTCAGTTCCATGCGGTTGTTGGTGGTGGCCGCATCGGCGCCCCCCAGTTCCCGCATGGCGCCGTCCTCGAAGCGCAGCAGCGCCCCCCAGCCGCCGGGGCCGGGATTGCCGCTGCAGGCACCGTCACAGGCCGCGGCAATCACCTGGCGAGGCTGGTCAAGCATTGCGTTTCTACGGGGAGCCGGTTGAATAAGCCGCCTCACCCGGTCCAGCCGGGCTCGCGGAGACGGCACATGCCCAGAAACTACCCGCAGCCGGCGGCCGGTTCCCGTCGCACCCGCCCGGTGCTGCTGGCCCTCGCCGCCCTGACCGGCCTGGCGGCGCTGCCGGCGACCGGAGCGCGCAGCGCCGATCTGTTCGCCGCCCAGCCGCTGCAGGACAGCCGTTTCGCCATCCTCGCCCGTCCCATCGGCGCCGACGACTGGAACCTGCTGGTGCTCGAGCAGGTGGCCGCCGCGCCCCGCTGCTGGACCACCCGCCCCGACGGCCTGGTGGATCCCAGCCTCAATCGCTTCAACTTCACCGGCATCTGCAACCGCTACATCGACAGCAACGGCTATTCGCTGCGGATCGGCGAGCAGGATCTGGCCAGTCGCTACCGGCTCCGGCTGGTGCAGGTGGGTGAGGAGCTGCGCCTGCAGGCCAGCACCACCACCAGCCCCACCGATCTGCTGGTCGGCCGCGGCCGGGTGCCCCTGCGCGATCGCGACGGCTTCGTGCCGCTGACACTGGAACCCGGCTGGGCGCTGAAGCGACGCACCTATCAGGGGCGCGGCCTCAGCCACCTCTATTTCGCCAACGATGAGAACCTCACGGCGCTGATGGCGCGGCTGCGGCCGGCGCCCCCGCCGATCGAGGTGGCCACGCCGGCGGCTCCCGCCCGCGGCGATCAGCGCACCGCCACGCTGCTGTCGCGCCGCGGCAACCTCGGCAGCACCACCGAGCAGGGCGGCGGCAACCGCTTCGGGGTGCTGGCGGACCGCGGCCCGCTGCTCCCTGGCCGGCCGGTGCCCCTGCCGGTGATTCCCTTCAGCGACTGACCTGCTCGGCGATTGCCCCGCTCGGCGCTGATCCGTTCGGCGACGGATCCGGCGCGACCCTCGCGGCCTGCGGCGGTCGGGGCATCGGCGTCGCCGCCCGTGTTTGTTGCGCAGCTGCCTGGTCCCTGGTCGTGGGCCGCCGGCCTTGGCGGATGGCCTGGGCCCTGGCGGGGGCGGCCGGTCCGCAAGCTGGTCCCCCCACCGCCTGCGTGCCGCCATGGCTGGCAGCTGCTCACGCCTGGCACGCCAGATCTGGTGGCGTGGCCGCGGCCGCTTCGGGACACTTGCGCTGCCGGCCGCTCACCTGTGCCGCAACCCCGTTGGCGCCGTTTATGGTTCCGTTGTGTGAGGAGTGAGGAAGCAACCGCCGGGGTCGAAACGAGGACAGACTCCCGAACGTTGTTTCCATAACTCTGGGCCCCGCCTTCGGCGGGGCTTTTTTTTGCTTTGCCTCCGGCCTGCTGCGCCGGCCATCGCCGCAGGGCCGCTCGGCTCCGCAGTGCTCGCCTGGCGTTGCCGGGCAGGAGCCGCTGCCCAGCATCCGAACAGCCGATCTGCGTCGGCGTTGAGTCTGATGCTGACCAAGGCCAATCCTGTCGGCGGCCGTTGAGGATGGGTGTGGCTGAAGCGTCGATTCAGATCGTCAACCTGCTCGCCTTGCTGGCCATGGGGCATGGCGTGGCGGACGACAAGCAATGACCACAGGATCGCTTTGAAGAAAGGCCCGGTTTGCCGTTTCAGCCTCGGCTGGCGCTGGTGGCTGTCGGCCCATGCCGGCCAATCTCGCCCGCGTGCCGGAATATGCCGGCACCCACCACGAAACCCTGCGCGGCGATGGCTATCCCCGCCGGCTCAGCGCCGAGCAGCTCTCGGTGCCCGCGCGGATCATGGCCATCGCCGACATCTTCGAGGCGCTCACCGCGGCCGACCGTCCCTACAAGAAGGCCAAGACGCTCTCGGAGGCGGTGAGGATCCTGGCGGGATTCCGGGATCGGGGCCACATCGATCCCGATCTGTTCGCCCTGTTCCTCACCAGTGGCGTCTACCGGATCTATGGAGAGCGCTTTCTGCATCCCGAGCAGATCGACACGGTCGACATCACGCCGTTTCTGCACAGGCCGCAGGCGGCCTGAGGCTCAACCCTGGAGGTAGGTGGTCTGCTCGAGGCTGGCGCGCAGGTGGGCCATCAGCAGGCGGGCATCGCCGATCGCCAGGCTGCCGCGGCTGATGGCGGCCTCGCTGGCCAGGCGCAGCCGCTCCAGCAGCAGGGCCGGATCGTGTTCCATCGCATGCAGCACCTCGGCGTTGGTGTCGCCGCGCACCACGTGGTCGATGCGGTAACGGCCGCTCTCGCC
>CAYNGR010000151.1:0-7471 GCA_964396755.1 uncultured Cyanobium sp.
CTGAATCTGCCCGGCAGTGTGGTGGATCCGTCGGGCTCCGCGACAGCGCTGATCTCCGATGACGGCTCGGCGCCTGTGTACCAGGAGGATGGTTCTGGTAACCCGCTGCTGGATGGCGGTCAGCCGATCACCGATGCGTCGGGTGTGCCGGATGATGACCGACCCAAGACCCTGACGATCACGCCGCCGAATGAGACGGTGTCGGAAGGTTCGCCGGTGGTGTTCAAGGTGAGCCTGGGTGGTGTGAGCGATCTGCCGCTGGCGGTGGCGCTCAACCTGTCGGATGTGACGACGGAAGTCGGGGATTACAACCCGGTTCTCAACCCCTTCGATGTCTACTACCGCGATCCCCAGGGCAATCCACAGCTGCTCATCAAGGATCTTTCGGGCAACTACATCGTCCCGCCCGGTGTTCAGGACTTCTATGTCATCGTCCGCACCAACGATGATGAGATCTATGAAGGTCTGGAGCAGTTCAGCCTCAATGGCACGCTCGTCAGCGTTCCTGGCGTTAGCGGCTCCGGAACCGCCGGCATCATCGATGACGGCAGCGGCACGACCTACACGGGCGGTCTGGACCCCTCCGGCAACCCTGCCGTCGATCCCAGTGGCGTGCGCGATGACGATCGTGGTGCGCTGGTCGTCACGACCCTGACGCCAGATGTGTCGGAGGGCAGCACGGCGCTGTTCCGCGTGACGCTGGGCAGTGTGCTGGCCGATCCTGCGCCTCTGCGTCTGGTGCTCACCGGCATCACGGCGGAGGGCAACGATTACGCCTTTGATCCCGCCGGTCTGCAGATCCTGTATCGGGATGCGTCCGGCAATCCTGCTGCCACCAGCCTCGATGCCTCCGGCACCTTCATCGTGCCTGTGGGCATTACCAGTTTCACCGTCAAGGTGAACACGATTGATGATGAGGTGTTCGAGGGGAGCGAAAGCTTCCGGCTCACCGCCACGCTGTTGGCTGACGGTGCCAATCCCGCCAGCGACGCCGACGACGCCAACATCCTCGATGACGGCACCGGCACGCCGTACAGCGGCGGTCTCGACGCCTCGGGCAACCCGATCGTCGGACCCGGACCGGCCGACAACGACATCCCGTCCTTCCGAGTCACCAGCCTGACGCCGACGATCTCAGAAGGTCAGAGCGGTCTGTTCCGGATCGACCTGGGCAATCCGCTCGAGCAGGCGACACCGCTGAATCTGAGCCTGCGCAACGGCACGGCCGAGAGCGATGACTACGGTTTCGCGCCGCTCGCTCAGGTCTTCTACTTGGATGCCTCCGGTGAGCGGGTGTTCCTCAACATCGATGGGTCCGGCAATGTCGATCTGCCCGGTGGCGTCACCGCTCTGTACGTGGTGGTTCCCACCACGGCGGATGATGTCTTTGAGGGTCCGGAGAGCTTCTTCCTCGATGCCCGGCTCAACCTGCCCGGCACGGTGGCCGATCCCTCCGGTTCTGGCACGGCTGTCATCGCGGATGACGGATCGGCGCCTGTGTATCAACAGGACGCGTCGGGCAATCCGCTTCTGGATCCTTCTGGTTCTGGCAATCCGGTTCTGGACACCAGTGGCATCCCCTCCGATGACGACCGGAAGCTCAGCATTGAGGGACGCAACTACAACGAGGCGTCGCTTTACATGTTCTGGACCGTCAAGGGAGAAGCGGGTCAGCCCCTGCGCTTCCTGGGTCTGAGCGGCGATCCCTCCGGCGCCGATCCTGCGGTGGATCTCTCCGGCAATTTGCAGTACCGCGATGCGTCGGGGATCTGGCAGACGCTGGATGCCTCCGCCACCCCGGTGCTCGATGCGAGTGGGATGTTGCTGGTCCGCCAGGCGGTGGTCAACGACACCACACCGGAGGGAGGTGAGAACTTCTCGCTGACTCTGGGGTACCCGAATGGTGGACCGCAGGCGAGCGGTGTATCGGGGCTGTATGACGACGGCCGGGGCCGGATTCCGCTGCTGGATGCCTCCGGCAATCCGGTTCTGGATGCCTCGGGGATCCCGCAGAAGGACCTGAGCAAGGTCAAGGACGACGATCGGGTGCTGAATGTCGCGGGCGGTGACTACAACGAGGCGTCACCGTGGATGTTCTGGAACGTCAAGGGTGCTCCGGGGCAGATCGTCAAGTTCGTGAGCCTTGGGGGTGATCCCTCCGGCGCCGATCCGTCGGTGGATCTCTCGGGCAACCTGCAGTACCGCGATGCGTCCGGTAATTGGCAGACGTTCGATGGTTCCAGCAACCCTGTTCTGGATGCGTCGGGCACACTGTTGATCCGCAAGGCGGCGGTGAATGACAAGACCTCGGAAGGTCGCGAGACCTTCAACCTGGTGGTGGAGAACACCGGCGGAACGGATGCTTCGGGTGCGTCGTCGCTGAATGACGATGGGACGGGGCTGATCCCGCTGCTCGATGGCTCGGGCAACCCCACCGGCTTCGATGCCTCGGGCAATCCCCTGCCCAACCTCAATGCCGTCAAGGACGACGACCGTCGCCTCGGCGTCAGCAGCTCCACGGTCAACGAGGCGTCGCCCTACACCTTCTTCAAGGTGGAAGGCGAGCCTGGTCAGCTGGTGAGCCTGGCGCTCAACCCAGGGACGGCGGAGCCCGGCTCCGACTACACGAGCAGGATCGAGTACTCCGGCGATGGCGGCAAGACCTGGACGCTGTACACCCCGCAGACGGGTCTGGTTCCGCTGAGCCAGGCCGACGGCACGCTGCTGGTGCGGGTGCCGATCCTCAACGATCTGCCGCCGGTGGATGAGCCGGATGAGACCTTCCAGCTGATCGCCACCAACACCGGCGGCACCAGCGGAACCGGCACCGCCACGATCGTCGACGACGGCAACGGCACCATCTACAAGCCCGATGGCTCGATCGATGCCAGTGGTGTTCCCGACAACGATGCCCTGCCGCCTCGCCTCGTCCCCACCGACGATGGCCAGGGCCTGAGGGTCATCGGACAGGCCGGCAAGTCACTCGTTGTGGACCTGTCGGTGGTGATGGCGGATGCCTCGCTGCAGAACAGCTTCGATCTGGTGAAGGTGTCGGCGAGCGGGGTGCGCACGCGGATCGGCGCGATCGGTGCCACGCCCGAATCGGGGTTCTTCGGGGACAACCGGTACCAGTTCAGCGTTGGAGAGGAGCTGCGGTTCGTGCAGGTGAGCTCCGATCTGCCGGCCAATGCCAGCCCCGATCTGCAGATCGGCGGCACCGATGGCTGCATCCAGATCGGTCTGGACGATGACGGCGGAGACGGCGATGCCGATGACCTGATGATCAAGGTCAAGACCGCCAGCAGCGATCCCTACCCGCAGAACACCCGGATGGCAGCGCTGCAGAAGGGTGCGGAGCTGGCCTACCTCGATCTGAGCTGGATCGGTGCCAATGGCATCACGCTCAACCTGGAGGTGCAGACCAACGCCGGTGATCTCAACCGCATCGGTCTGGTGCGGGTGGACACCGACGCCAGCGGCGCGCCGCTGGGCACGGTGGATGGAGTGGCCCCGACTGCGGGACCGACCTTCGATGCAGCGGTGCGCCGCAGGCTGCTCAGCTACAGCTACAGCCAGACGGGTGATCAGACCCTCACGGCTCCGTCGCTGACGCTGACGGGCGAGCAGGCGGGGGTCTACGCCCCGGTGGTGTTCACGGAAGTGGGGCCGATCTACACGTTCGGCTCGATCTCCAGCAGCGACCGCCGTCAGCACGTCAAGGTGCTGGGCGCCAACAGCTTCGCCTTTGAGGACGCGCCCGCCGGCAGCGCCGACTGGGATTACAACGACGTCGTCGTCTCGTTCCAGGTGGCCGATCCCGGAACCCCCAGGCTCGTGCTCAGCGCCGATGGCCAGGGACTGACGGTGGTGGGTGGCACGGGCCCTGCGGAGGGTCTGTGGCTCGACCTCAACACCGTCCTGGCCAAGGCCGGCAACCAGAACAGCCTCGATCTGTTCCGCCGCGATGCCTCCGGGGTCCGCACCCAGATCAGCAGCGTGGGTGCCACTAGCCGCGGCACGTTTCTGGGTGGCAAGGAGCTGTTCCTGGGCGTCGGTGAGACGCTCAGCTTTGTGCAGAACAGCAACGACAACGCCCCGGATGCGGCACCGTCACTGCTGATCACCCAGATCGGTGAGCGCTTCCGCATCGCCCTCGACGACGAGGGAGCCGGTCGTGGCGACGGCGACTTCAACGACCTGGTGGTTGATGTCGACCGCAGCCCGCTGGAGGCCTGCCCGGAGGTTGTGCAGCTGGCCAACCTGCAGCGCAGCAGCTCGGCGGGTGTTCTGGATCTCTCGGAGATCGGAGAGCAGGGCCTGAAGCTGAATCTGGCGATTCAGACCGACTCGGGCAATACCAACACCCTGAGCTTCGTGAAGCTGGACGCCAACCCCACTACCGGGGAGTACTCGGTGGATGGTGTGGCGGCCGGCAACAGCGATGCGTTCCGTCAGGCGGTGCGCGACAACCTGATCGACTTCCGGGTCAGCGCCGGTGGTCAGGGTGAGGCCGCCCCCGCCGTCTGGCAGCTCGTCGCCGGCAATGAGGGCCTGTATGCCGCGGTGCTGCTGACTCCGGACAACGAGGTGTACACCTTCGGGGACAACACCGCGGTGGATGGCCGTCAGCACCTGAAGGTGCTGGGCGATAGCAGCTTCGGGTTCGAGGATGAGCTGTCGAGCAGGGGATCGGACTTCGACTACAACGACTTTGTGGTGAAGATCACGCCTGTGTGAGGGTGGGGCCTGGAGGACCCCAGGCCTGCAAGTCCTGCGAACGTTCCGTGCCCGCCGCGCGACTCCGGTCGCCGGCGGGCTTTTTTATGGCCGGCAAGCTCATGGCTGCCAGGTTTTTGGCGGCAGGTTCTTGGCGGCAGGTTCATGGCCGCTGGGATCCGTCATCGCCGCATCTGCCGGCCGGGTCAGGCGCTGGCTGTCAGATCGCATCACGACGCTGACCGTGCCTTGCGGCCTGCCGGCGCAGATCTCCGTGGCGTGGACCCGATGGAGCTCGGTAGGCATCCCGGCTCTGATCAGGGGGCCATGTCGCTGGCGCCGACGGGTTGCCGGCCAGCCACAGGGGGCGCCGCGGCTGGCTTTCTAGGATCACCCCCATGACCATCACCGCCCCGTCGTCCAGCTGCGCCGCCAGCGAGTCCTTCGACGTGATCGTCGTCGGTGGTGGTCATGCCGGCTGTGAGGCGGCGCTCACCTGTGCGCGGCTGGGCCTGAGCACCGCTTTGTTCGCCCTCAACCTCGATCGCATCGCCTGGCAGCCCTGCAATCCCGCCGTCGGTGGGCCCGCCAAGAGCCAGCTGGTGCATGAGGTGGATGCCCTCGGCGGCGTGATCGGCCGTCTCGCCGATGCCACGGCCCTGCAGAAGCGCATCCTCAACGCCAGTCGCGGCCCGGCGGTGTGGGCCCTGCGTGCCCAGACCGACAAGCGCCAGTACGCGCGCCAGATGCTGCAGCTGCTGCAGCACACCCCCAACCTGGCCCTGCGCGAGGCGATGGTCACCGGGCTGGAGATCGAGGGTGAAGCCGACGGCGGCGGCGAGGCCTGGCAGCCCAGCCATGGACCGGCTGCCCGGGTCCGAGGCGTGCGCACCTACTTCGGCGGGGTGTATGCGGCCCGCGCCGTGATTCTCACCACCGGCACCTTCCTGGGCGGCCGCATCTGGGTGGGCGATCGCAGCCTGCCGGCGGGACGCGCCGGTGAGCCGGCTGCCGAGGGGCTGACCCAGGCCCTGCAGCAGCTCGGCTTCCGGCTCGAGCGGCTCAAGACCGGCACCCCTGCCCGCGTCGATCGGCGCAGCATCGCCCTCGACCGGCTCGAGGAGCAGCCCAGCGACGCGCACCACCGCTACTTCTCCTTTGATCCGGCCGCCTGGGTCAGCGGCGAGCCGATGAGCTGCCACATCACCCGCACCAGCGCGGCCACGCACCAGCTGATCAGGGACAACCTGCATCTCACCCCGATCTACGGCGGTCATCTCGACAGCAAGGGGCCCCGCTACTGCCCCTCGATCGAGGACAAGATCGTGCGCTTCGCCGACAAGGAGTCGCACCAGATCTTCCTGGAGCCCGAGGGGCGCGACACGCCCGAGATCTATGTCCAGGGGTTCTCCACCGGCCTGCCGGAAAATCTGCAGCTGGCCCTGCTTCGCACCCTGCCAGGGCTCGAGGATTGCGTGATGCTGAGGCCGGCCTATGCGGTCGACTACGACTATCTGCCGGCCACCCAGCTGCGCCCATCGCTCGAGACACGTCGCATCGCCGGCCTGTTCAGCGCCGGCCAGCTCAACGGCACCACCGGCTACGAGGAGGCCGCCGCGCAGGGACTGGTGGCCGGGCTCAATGCCGCCCGCCTGCTGCAGGGGCTCGAGCCGGTGCACTTTCCGCGGGAGGGCAGCTACATCGGCACGCTGATCGATGATCTGATCAGTCGTGATCTGCGTGAGCCCTACCGGGTGCTCACCAGCCGCAGCGAATACCGTCTGGTGCTGCGCGGTGACAATGCCGACCGACGCCTGACGCCGCTGGGCCGGGAGCTGGGCCTGATCGATGAGCGCCGCTGGCAGATCTACACCGCCAAGCAGGAGCGGATCGAGGCCGAGAAGCGCCGCCTCGAGAGCGTGCGCCTCAAGGTGAGCGATGCCGCCGCGGAGGCCGTGGCCGCCGAGACGGGCGCGGCCATCAAGGGCTCGATCACGCTGGCCGATCTGCTGCGCCGCCCGGGCTTCCACCACGGTGACCTGGTGCGCCACGGTCTTGCTGATGCGGCCCTGCCCACCGATGTCTGCGAAGGGGCTGAGATTGACATCCGCTACAGCGGCTACCTGGCGCGTCAGCAGCAGCAGATCGAGCAGGTGCGCCGTCAGCAGGGGTTGCCGATTCCCTCCGGCATCGACTACTCGGCCATCTCCACCCTCTCGGCGGAGGCACGCGAGAAGCTGGCGGCGATCCAGCCGCTCAGCCTCGGCCAGGCCGCCCGCATCCCCGGCGTCAGCCCCGCTGACGTGCAGGCGCTCCTTCTGTGGTTGGAGCTGCGCCGTCGCCGCGAAGGCCTGCAGGTCGAGACGGCCCAGCCCCGGACAACGCCGGTACAGTGAGCCGTCCGCTCCGCCCTTCGGACCGCAGGTGAGCGCCTCTGCCCCCGGTTCAGATCCTCGCGGTGGCGTTGTCAGGCCGCTGCGTCCGATCCCCCGCTCCCGCGCCTACTGGGAGCTGAAGGCCGAGCAGATGATGAATCGGATCTTCGATCCGGAAGAGCCGATCGATCTGCCGGTGGAGCCGGATCCCACCCCGCCGGCGTCCCCGGGCCCGTCAGCCACCAGGCAGCAGCGGCCGTCGCTCTTGCCAGCGGCACGCGTTGGGCTCTCCCAGAAGGTTGCCGGCCCTGCCGCCGTCACATCCGCCTCCAGCGCCGCTGCCGCCAGAGTCGCCGCCGCCGGCCCCGCCAGCCTCGCGG
>CAYNGR010000152.1:0-7426 GCA_964396755.1 uncultured Cyanobium sp.
CGAGGATGCGCCGCACCAGGCTGAAGCCGTTGCTGTGCACGCCGCTGCTGGCCACGGCCACGATCCGGTCGCCGGCCCGCACCTTGTGGCCATCGATGCGTTCCTCCTCCTCGACCACCGCCACGCAGAAGCCGGCCAGGTCGTATCGGCCGGGCGCGTAGAAGCCAGGCATCTCGGCGGTCTCGCCGCCCAGCAGGGCGCAGCCGCTCTGGCGGCAGCCATCGGCGATGCCCTCCACCACCGCCGCCATGGCCTCGGGGCTGAGCTTGCCGGTGGCGATGTAGTCGAGGAAAAACAGCGGTTCGGCGCCGCTGGTGATCACGTCGTTGACGCACATGGCCACCAGATCGATGCCGACGTCGTGGTGACGCCCGTGGGCCTGAGCGAGTTCCAGCTTGGTGCCCACCCCATCGGTGCCGGCCACCAGCAGCGGCCGGCGCAGCCCCTGGGGCAGACGGCAGAGACCGCCGAACCCGCCCAGCTCGCCGAGCACCTCAGGCCTGCGGGTCGACTCGACGCTGCTGCGAATCCGTTCCACGAAGGCGCGTCCGGCGACGACGTCCACGCCGGCTGTGCGGTAGTCCATGGCCTCGTCAGGGGTGTTGGTCCGATCCTCCGATGCCGCCGACCCCCACAGGCTGGCCAGTGCCACTGTCGGTGTGCGATCCCCCGATCGGCACAGCATGGGATCGCCCTGGCTTATGACGCTGATCAGATTTTCTGATGCTTTGAGGGGGTTGCCGGCTGGAAGAGCCCAGCGCCGCAGGCGCTTTGGCGAATGGATGATGAAAACTGATCGTTGGATTGGCGCGGTTCGCTGTTGCTTGGCCTGCGGCGGCAGCCGTTAACTTTGCGGCGTCGTTAATTCCTGTCAGGAACTCTCCCGTCCAGCTCCAAGTGATCTCGAATCCTCGTGATCGATTTGGTTCTGACGACTCTCTGAGGGTTGGCCTCTGCGGCCTCCATCCAGCTAGAGCCGATCTGCGGGAGTGTTCCGCCTGTCATGCGAGGACCCCAACTCCTGGGCGCCGCCGCCCTCCTGATCGCTGGCAGCCAGGCTCCTGCTCTGGCCGCTGTCTCCTCCACCACCGCGCCTTCGGCCGTCGTCCGCGACGCTGAGCGCATCCCCAGCTGGGAGGACAAGTTCATCAGGAAGGTCGCTCCGGCTGCCCCGGCCAACGGTCTGCTGGCTTCCGCCAGCGTCGGTCAGGCCAGCTGGTATGGACCTGGTTTCTACGGAAACCGCACCGCCAACGGTGAAGTCTTCCGTCCCGGCACCATGACCGCGGCCCATCGCTCCCTGCCTTTCGGCACCCGGGTTCGGGTCACCAACCTGAACAACGGTCGCACCGCCGTGGTGCGGATCAACGATCGCGGACCCTTTCATGGGAGCCGCATCATCGATCTGGCCCATGGCGCTGCCCAACAGCTCGGCGTCACCTCCAGCGGTCTCGCTCAGGTGAAGCTCGAAGTGCTCAACTGAGCCCAGCGTCCAGAACCGACGGCAGCGCCGGACGGTTCCTGCTTACGGTCCATCCGTCAGATTGGCGGCTGGACCGTTTTTTGTTGTGCGGCTGCTGCGCACCCGAGCCGAGCTGCTGAGCTGGCGCCATCAGGAGCCCGATCGGCCTCTCCACTTCGTCCCCACGATGGGGTCGCTGCATGCCGGCCATCAGCAGCTGCTGCGCCGCGCCGCATCCCCCCTGGCCGGACGGCCGCCGCGCCTGCTGCTCAGCGTGTTCGTCAATCCGCTGCAGTTCGGTGCCGGTGAGGATTTCGAGCGCTACCCGCGCGATCTGCAGCGCGACGCGGAGCTGGCGGCCCAGGCCGGTGCCGAGGCCCTGTTTGCGCCGGCTGCGCAGGTGATCTACCCCGACGGGCCGGAGGCCGGCACGCGCGTGCTGGCGCCTGCGCCGCTGCAGCGGGAGTTGTGCGGCCGCTCCCGGCCTGGCCATTTCGATGGCGTGGCGACCGTGGTCTGCCGCCTGCTGGCCCTGGTGCGGCCCCAGCGGCTGTTTCTGGGGGAGAAGGACTGGCAGCAGCTGGTGATCCTGCGCCGTGTGGTGGCCGACCTGGGTCTGCCCGTGCATGTCCAGGGCTGCGCCACCGTGCGCGGCGACGGTGGTCTGGCCCTCAGCTCCCGCAACCGTTATCTGCAGGCCGATCAGCTGCGTCAGGCCCTGTCGCTGCCGGCGGCCCTGCGCGATCTCGGATCGGCCGCGTCGCCGGGGGCTGCCGCCGGACCGCTGCTGGATCTGGTGCGCCAGCGGCTCCAGACCGCCGGGCTGACGATCGACTACGTGCAGC
The DNA here is from genome assembly GCA_964396755.1 of uncultured Cyanobium sp. Classification (GTDB taxonomy): domain Bacteria; phylum Cyanobacteriota; class Cyanobacteriia; order PCC-6307; family Cyanobiaceae; genus Cyanobium. Next base: position 2,308 of record CAYNGR010000152.1, read on the forward strand.
TCACGGCGGCGCATACATTGAGGCCGCTGGCCCGGGTGGAGGGCCTGTCCCTGCTGGCGGCGGCCGTGCACTGCGGCTCCGCCCGACTGATCGATCACGTCTTTCTGATGCCCCGTCCTCCGATCGTCGCCATCGACGGCCCCGCCGGTGCCGGCAAGAGCACGGTGACCCGGGCCCTGGCTGCCCGCCTGGGGCTCGTCTATCTCGACACCGGTGCCATGTACCGGGCCGTGACCTGGTGGGTGATGCAGCAGGGGGCCGATCCGGCCGACCCTGCGGCGGTGGCACCGCTGCTGCAGGACCTGGATCTGCAGCTGTCGCTCGATGCTGACGGCGTGCAGCGGGTGAGCGTCAACGGCCGGGATGTCAGCGAGCCGATCCGTTCGCCGGAGGTCACTGCCCTGGTGTCCCAGGTGGCGGCCCATGGCTGCGTGCGCGAGGCGCTCACCCGCCAGCAGCGGCGTCTGGGCGAGCAGGGGGGCCTGGTGGCCGAAGGTCGCGACATCGGCACGGCCGTCTTCCCCGATGCCGAGTGCAAGGTGTTTCTCACCGCCACCGTGGCGGAGCGGGCACGCCGCCGCGCCGAGGACCTGCGTCAGCGCGGCTTCCCGGTACCGTCACTGGCTGAGCTGGAGGCGAGCATCGCCGAGCGCGACCGGCAGGATGCCAGCCGGGAGGTGGCGCCGCTGCGGCAGGCCGAGGACGCGGTGGAGCTGATCACCGACGGCCTGTCGATCGAGGCGGTGATCCAGGCGCTGGTGGATCTGTTCCGCGAGTCGGTGCCGGAGGAGGCCTGGCCCGGACCGGCCGGGCAGAGCCAGGACTGAGCTCTTGAGCGCCAGGACCACCGTTGCCGCCGCCGATCTGGTGGCGAGCCGGTGTGTCCGGACTGTGGCTGCGCTGCCAGTGCAGCGGTTGCTGCTGGCGGCTCCCGAGTCGTGGCTCCTGGTCGAGGCCTGCCTGGGCCGCCAGGCCGTCAGGCATCCATGCGACAGCCGCGCCGCGGCTTGAATCGCTGGCCTGGCTCAGGCTGCTCCTGGCTGCAGGGTTGCCAGCCGCGGGCTGTGCCCAGGCTCAGCGCCGTGCTGCGGCGGCGTGGCAGCCGCAGCCGGCCGTTGTGAGCTGGGCCTGGTTCAGGGCCGCTGCCGTCGCTGTGCCAGCAGGTCCTCAAGCAGCCCTGAGCAGGCGTCCTCGAGCAGATCGAGCACCTGATCAAAGCCATCCGGGCCGCCGTAGTACGGATCGGGCACCTCGCTGGCGCGCTGCTGCCGGCAGTGCTCGGTGATCGGGGCGATGCGGGCGTTGCTGGGATGGCGACGGGCCAGCCTCTGCACGGCGCTGAGGTTGTCGCCATCCATGGTGAGGATGTGATCGAAGCGCTTGAGGTCCGCCGGCTCCAGCTGACGGGCGCGACTGGGCAGATGGATGCCGCGCCGCGAGGCGGCATGGCGCATGCGCGGGTCGGCGGGGTTGCCCACGTGCCAGCCGCCGGTGCCGGCCGAATCGACCTCGAACGCCTGCTGCAGTCCTTCCTGCTCCAGCAGGTGCAGGAACACCCCCTCGGCGGCGGGCGAGCGGCAGATGTTGCCCAGGCAGACGAACAGGACGCGGGTGGGGGCGGCGGTCATGGCGTGATCAGCAGGCGCTGCCGGGCCATGCTCGCCCGCAGGCGCACCACGGGGGCGTCCTCTGCCTCGCCGCGGCAGAGCGCTTCGAGGGCCATTGCTGCCCGCTGGCACTCCTCGGCGCTGGGCTGCATCCGCTGCACCAGCGCCTCCAGCCCGACGGCCACGGCGTAGCGCACCACCCACTCGCCATCGCTGCCGCCGGCCACCAGGGCCTCCAGGGCCCTGGCGCGGACGGCGGTGCGTTCGGCTTCGCTGAGGCTCTCCAGCCTGAGGTTGCCGAGGCCGCAGGCGGCCGCCCGGCGCACGCTGGGGCCGACGTCGCTGGCCAGGGCCTCCTCCAGCAGGTCCAGGCCGCGCACGTCGCCGATGCCGGCCAGGGCGCGCACGGCCCAGGCCCGGGCTCCGTAGTTGCGTGGATCGAGGCGCTGCAGCAGCGGCTCGACCGCCGCCGCGCCCAGGGCAATCAGGCCATCGACGGCGGCGACTGCCGCCCCGGGGTTGTTGAAGCCGAGCACCTCCACGAGGCAGGCGATCGCGGCCGCTTCGGCGTCGTTCGCTGCGCCGGACTCGGCCCGGTCGGCGGCCAGCTGATCGGCCAGGGAGCGGGTGGCCTCCAGCAGCGCCAGGGCACTGGTGGCCTGCTCCACCGCCTGGATGCGCTCGCGCAGGGGGGGGGAGAGAGTCATGGCTGGACGGCGCTCACGGGCAGAGGAGGGATCGACGGGCTGTGGCCCCAGCTCGACCTGAGGCGAGGCGTCTGGCAGGGTTGCGGCCCTGGGGCCTGTCGGTGGCTCAGAGGGCCCGGCTGCAAGCCTGTCAGGGCCGCGGAGCGGGGTGCCGGCGTCGCAGGAGCCGCGGCGCCAGGGCGCTGCCGGGCGCCGCGGGGCTCACAGCAGCGCATCCATCACCTCCAGCACGCGTGCGGCGCTGATCGTCGGCTCATGCCGCTCGCCGTGTTCGACCAGGCCGCGCAGGGCGATCAGCTTGAGGCTGTTCTCGGCCAGGGTGGCGCGGATCGGCTCCAGCGCCGGCCGCCAGCCGCTGGCACCCAGGTCCATCAGGGCGGCACGGCGCACCTGCAGTTGTGGGTGCTGCAGCAGCGCCAGCAGCTCATCGGCCCAGTTGGCCTCACCGCTGAGCTGCAGCAGGGCGCGGCAGGCGGCGCTGCGGATCAGCGGACGCTCATGGCGGGTGAACGGCAGGATCACCGCCAGCACCGGCTCATCGCTGACGCCGATCTCCCCAAGGGCCTCCAGCAGCGCTTCGCAGGGTTCCTGCAGGCGAGGGCTGTCACTGCGAGGGGCACCGGCCACCTGGGGGCCGCTGGCCAGGCGCTGCACCAGGGCCGGCACGGCAGCCCCGGCCCGCAGGTCTCCCAGGGCCCGGGCCACCGCCTCACGCAGCCCGTCATCGGGATCCTCCAGCGCCGCCAGCAGTTCGGGCACCGCTCCGGCATCGCCGAGCTTGCCGAGGGCACGGGCCGCGTTGCGGGCCACGGCGTTCTCCTCGACGCCGGCGCCGGGATCGCGGGGACGGCGCTGCTTCAGCGACGCCAGCAGCAGGGGCAGCGCCTCGGGGTGGCGGCTGCGGTTGCGGCCCAGCCACCAGGCTGCGTAGTACTGGGCGGACGGGTCGTCGCTGCGCAGCCTCGCCAGCGCCTCGTTCTCATCGATCGGGCCCTCGCTCATCGACGGCAGGCAGCTCAGGGGCTTGATGCTGCCACTCACGCCCCTCCCGCCGGGGTCTCTGCAATGGGCTGCAAAACAGCTGATGCGCTGGTTCGCAGCGGCTGACACCTGCTGATGCGGGTGCCGCGGCGGCGACGGCGGCACCGTTCCGGCACGGCCGGAGGCGTTCCCGGCCTGGAGCTGAATCCAGGGACAGCGCCCCTGCAGGCCGGTCAGCCCTCCAGGCTGCGGCTGCCCCAGACCCATCGGAGCTCTCGTCTGCCCAAGGCGGCCGGTGTGAGGGCTCGATCGGGCCTGCCGCGGCACGCCTGGCCAGCATCGGAGCGACTGGCGTCGAGCCCAGGCGTTGGACCGGCCTGAGGCAGGCCTTGGCCGCCAACGCCGCTGTGGGGTGTGTCGCCGCGGCGCTCAGCCCGAGCTGATTGCATGGCGGCGCGGTCGCCGGGCGGCGCCTCCGCATCCACTGCCTCTGGATCGAGCCGGCCGGAATGGTTCGCCGCTGAGCATGGGCTCCGCCAGGACGCGCTCCGGTCTCTGAGGCCTGGCCCGCCCCCTTGCTGTGAAGCCGTGCTGTGAAGCCATGGCGCGAAGCCGGCGTGGGCGTTCGGGTGGGAGGTGCTGACGGCAGGGCGTTGATGCTTGCCTGCGAGTCGGTCTGTGCCGCTGAGCCTTCACAAAAAAAGGGCCCCCGCAGGGACCCCATGGAGATCGAGAAGCGATCAGAGCTCAGACGAGAGCGTTGATGGCGTAGTCGATGTAGTTGTTGGCGATGACGCCGGGGTCGCCAGCGATGCCGTGGTTGGCCTTGATGTAGTTCAGGGCCTCGACATACCAGGAGGGGGAGAGTTCGAAGGCGCGGTTGATCTCGTCGAGACCGGCGATCAGGTACTCATCCATGGGGCCGGTGCCACCAGCGACGAGGCAGTAGGTGACCATGCGCAGGTAGTAACCGATGTCACGGGCGCACTTGTCCTTGCCACGCTGATCGGCGGCGTAGTTCGCCCCCTGCATCTGGGTGGTGTAGGGGAACTTGTTGTAGACGGCCTGGGCAGCGCCGTTGACCAGCTGGTCAGCCTTGGCGGTGAGGGCCTTGGCAGCCTCGAGGGCGTTCTTGGCGCGCTCGAAGCGACCGAAGGCGGCGTTCAGCTCGGTGTTGCCGAGGAAACGGCCCTGGGAATCGGCGGCGGCGACGGCCTCGGTGAGGGGGGTCTTCATGGTGAGGTGTTGAAGATGAAGGTGAACCGTGAATCAGCGAGGCGCTGATCAGGCGACGGCGGCAGCAGCGCGATCGAAGTAGGTGCCGACTTCGGACATCAGGGCGGAGCAGTCGCCGGGGGTGATGCCGTTGCGGTCGTTGGCGATGGCGATGGCGGCGTCCTTCATCTTGCGGATGCCTTCAGCCACGGAGGCGCCGGGGACGCCGAGGGCGAGGTAGGTCTCACGCAGGCCGTTCAGGCAGCGGTCTTCCAGCACGGAAGCGTCGCCGGTGAAGGCGGCATAGGTGATGTAGCGGAGAACGATCTCCATGTCGCGCAGGCAGGCAGCCATGCGGCGGTGGGTGTAGGCGTTGCCACCGGGAGCGATCAGGGCAGGCTGCTGGGCGAACAGCTCGCGGGCCGCGTTGGTGACGATGGTGGACGCGTTGGAGGTGATGCGGTTGACGGTGTCCATCCGCTTCAGGCTGTCACCGACGATCGCCGAAAGGGCGTCGATCTGACCAGCGCTGAGGAATTCGCCGCGGGCATCAGCCTGCGCAACGACCTTGGTGAAGGCGTCGAACATTGATTAGCTCCTGTTCTCGAC
>CAYNGR010000153.1:0-7378 GCA_964396755.1 uncultured Cyanobium sp.
CACTACCGCGCCCTGGTGCACGACAACCCTGACCTGGTGGCCTTCTTCCAGCAGGTCACGCCGATCGAGGAGATCAGCAAGCTGCAGATCTCCAGCCGGCCAGCCAGACGCAAGGGCGGCGCCAAGGATCTCTCCAGCCTGCGGGCCATCCCCTGGGTGTTCGGTTGGACCCAGAGCCGCTTCCTGCTGCCGAGCTGGTACGGGGTGGGAGCCGCCCTGCAGGCCGAACTGGAGCAGGATGCGGGACAGATCGAGCTGCTGCAGCTGCTGTACCAGCGCTGGCCGTTCTTCCGCATGCTGATCTCCAAGGTGGAGATGACCCTGGCCAAGGTGGACATCGACCTGGCCGGTCACTACGTGCGTTCCCTGGGCCGGGACAGCCATCGCGACGCCTTCGCGGCGATCTACGAGGCGATCGCGCGCGAGTTCGCACTCACCCGCGATCTGGTGCTGGCGATCAGCGGCCACGAACGCCTGCTCGACGGCGATCCAGCCCTGCAGCTGTCGGTGGAGCTGCGCAACCGCACGATCATCCCGCTGGGCTATCTGCAGGTGGCGCTGCTGCGGCTGCTGCGCGATCAGAACCGCCAGCCCCCGATGAGCGAGGGAAGCGCCAGGGCCAGCGACGGCCGCACCTACAGCCGCAGCGATCTGCTGCAGGGAGCGCTGCTGACGATCAACGGCATCGCCGCCGGCATGCGCAACACCGGCTGATCCCCCTCCCCGCCCCCTCACCTTGCTTCCCTTCCGCAGCCAACCGCCCCAGCCCCGCCTGCGGGAGGGTTATCAACTGCTCTGGCAACCGCCGCTGCAGGCCGATGAGCTCAATCGCCTGCTGCAGCTGTGCGGCGAGCGGGCGCGGCCCCATGAGCGCTGGCAGCTGGTGCTCGAGCGCAGCGCCTGGCATCTGGGGGTGCGCGACGACAGCGAACGGCTGGTGGGCTTCCTGCGCGCCACCAGCGACCTCGCCCTCAACGCCAACCTCTGGGATCTGCTCAGCGATCCGGCGGATCCGGGCCGCGACGACGTGCTGGCGGTGCTGGTGCATGCAGGGCTGGGCCGGCTGCGGCGCGAGCTGAGCGGCTGCAGCGTGTCGCTGTCGGCGCCGCCGGAGGCCCTGAGCGCCCTGAGCCGGGTGGGCTTCATGGTGGATCCCGGCGGCATCCGCGCCATGGGTCTCGAGATGGGGCCCGGCTGACCCCGCGGCGGGTCATATCATGCAGGGCCCAGGCTGCGCAAGCCGGCGACCAGCCTGCGGACGGCTGGGCTACAGCCGATCGGCCCGGCGCCGCCGCCAGCCCGTGTCGCCTCTGCGGGCCGGATCCAGACGGCGCCCGATCGGCATCCTGACGTGCCCCCCTTGACCGGTCTCGACCCGCCATCGCCGCAGCGACGGCCGGAGCTGCGCCGGGCCGCCCCTGGCCCAGCAGCGCCCCAGCCCCAAGGCGCTCAGCCGCTGCGGACGGCCAGCGGCATGGCCCAGCCAACCGCCTCGCCTGGAGCGCGGCGGCACGCCCAGGCGGCTCCAGGCCTGGCTGGCATGCCATACCCATACGAGCGAAGGCAGGCAGCAGCGCGGCCCGGCCACCGGCAGGGCTCAGCTGCGGCCATCCGGACCGGCTCCAGCGGCGGCTTCCGCCGCGGGCCGACGTGATGCGCCCAGCGCCTGAGCCGGACGGTGGGGGTGGGCCAGCCTGCGGGCCGACCGGCGGCAGCGGGACAGACCCCGGCCGCCCTGGCGGCAGCGACGCCATCAGCTGGGCCTGAACAAGCCGGAGCTGCGGGCCGCAGGTACCGGCCAGACCGGCAAAAAAAAGCCTCCCGCGGGGAGGGGAGGCACACAACGAGCATGGAGGGACTCGAACCCCCGACATTCAGAACCGGAATCTGACGCTCTATCCAACTGAGCTACATGCCCTCGGCAATGAGGTCACATCCTGCTCGGAAGTGGCTCATCACGCCGATGCCGACTGAGCGGCAACGGGCTGGGCTTACCTTAACCGCTCGCCGCGCCAGACCGATCCGGCTGCATCGCCTGGAGATCCAGCACTTCCGCAACATCGCGGCGCTGGAGCTGGAGCTGCAGGCCACGCGTCTGCTGGTGATCGGGGCCAACGGCCAGGGCAAATCCAACCTGCTCGAAAGCGTCGAGCTGCTCACTAGCCTGCGCTCCCACCGCTGCGGCCACGATCGTGACCTGATCGGCCATGGCCACAGCGGCAGCCGCCTGCGGGCCAGCACCGCCGAGGGGGACCTGCTGGAGCTGCAGCTGCGCCACCGCGGCGGTCGCCAGGCCCTGCGCAACGGCCGGCTGCTGGAGCGCCAGCTGGACCTGCCGGGCGACCTGCGCTGCGTCGGCTTCAGCGCCCTCGACCTGGACCTGGTTCGGGGCGAGCCGTCGCTGCGACGCCACTGGCTCGACCGGGTGGTGCTGCAGCTCGAACCGATCTACACGACCTTGCTGCGCCACTACGGCAGGCTGCTGCGCCAGCGCAGTCAGCTGCTGCGCCGCGGTCTGGCGGAGGGCAGCCAGGATGCCCTGCTCGATGCCTTCGACGTGCAGATGGCCCTGCTGGGCACGCGGCTGCATCGACGCCGCTGGCGGGCGCTGCGGCGTCTGGAGCCGCTGGCGGCCGCCTGGCAGGAGCGCATCGGCGGCCGGAGCGAACCGCTGACCCTGGCCTACCGCTGCGGCACCGCCCTGGAAGGCGAGCTCGATCCGGACGATGACGAGGAGCAGTGGCGGCCGCTGCTGGAGCGGCGGCTGCGGGAGCAGCGCGGCGAGGAGCGACGCCTGGGGCAGTGCCTGGCCGGTCCCCATCGCGATGAGGTGGACCTGCTCCTGGCCGGGCGGCCGGCGCGGCGCTACGGCTCGGCGGGCCAGCAACGCACGCTGGTGCTGGCCCTGAAGCTGGCGGAGCTGGAGCTGGTGGGGCAGGTGGTGGGTCAGCCGCCGCTGCTGCTGCTGGACGACGTGCTGGCAGAACTGGATCCCCGCCGGCAGCAGCTGCTGCTGGAGGCGGTGGGCGAGGGCCACCAGTGCCTGGTCAGCGCCACGCACCTGGGGGTGTTCAGCGAGGGCTGGCGACTCGCCGGGCAGGTGGTGCGCATGGAGGAGGGCCGTCTCTGTCCTGAATGAGCCACAGCTGTGGCGTTGACAGGGCACGACTGCGGCAGCGAACGCGTATGGTTGTTTGCTCTCTTTCCGTCAGAACCCCTGATGAACCAGAGCCTGCCCTGCCTCCACCCCCACCCGGGATGGACCGCAGCCGACAGTCAGCCTTCCTCCTCCCTTGCCAGCCAGCAGACCCCGACGGCCTCGACCACCGACGCGGTAGGCAAACACTGCATCCTCGAGCTCTACGACTGCGATTCCTCGCGGCTCGATGACGAAGCCTTCCTCAGGGACACCATCACCAACGCTGCAAAACGTGCTGGTGCGACCCTGCTCAACCTGATCACCCACCGCTTCCAACCTCAGGGAGTGACGGGCCTGGCCCTGCTGGCCGAATCGCACATCTCCATCCACACCTGGCCGGAATCCGGCTACGCCGCTGTGGATGTGTTCACCTGCGGTGACCACACGATGCCGGAGAAGGCCTGTCAGGTGCTTTGGGAAGAACTCGCAGCCGGCAGTCACAAGCTGACCAGCTTCCGCCGCGAGACGCCCACCTGCATCGAGGGCAGCGACCGCGAGCCCGAATTGGCGGCCGCCTGAGCGCTGGCGACAGCCGATGTCCGCAGAGCCGCCGATCCCGGCAGGCGAACGGACCGGAATCCCTGGACAACGGCTGATCCTTGAGGAGGTGGAGTTCCACCTCCTTTTTTTGTGGTCGGAAAGCCGGGGGGCAGCCTGCGGCAGGGTGGATCGGCTACGGCCGCTGCGCAGGCTCGCGCCGCCACACCAGCCACGGACGCCATCGGAGGGAGCCGAGACCGCCGGATGCCAGCGGCGGTGAACGGCCGGCGAGCGGCAGGTGAGCGCCCTGACGCAGACCAACAGGAGCCTGTCGCCTGCCATGGCTGAGCGGCCCGAAGGCTCCGGCGGCACAGCTCCCGACCGCGCCGCGAGCCGGCAATCCCTGGTGCCGCTGCCGCTGCTCCAGCCCGCTCAGGCGCGATCCCCGCCGCGGCCAGGCGCTGGCATCAGCCCACGATGGCGACCCGAGGCAGAGCCCGACGCGACAGCGACCTGCAGGAGCACCCTCCCGATCAAGGCAGGCAGAGGCGTCACGCTCAGGGCCGATCGCCGGAACCCGAAGGCGCCGCGGCGACGGCCAGCGAGCGGTTGAGCTTGCCGCTCACCAGGCCCTCCAGGTCGAGGCTCACCGCCGTGAAGCCCAGCGCCGTGAAGGCCGCCAACAGCTCCTGCCGCAGCGGCCCCGCCGCCAGACGCTGCAGCACCTGCGGCAGCTGGGCGGCGGGCAGCTCGATGCGGGCGCTGTCAGCCTGACAGCGCACCCGCAGCTCCGGGAAACCCTGCTGTCGCAGCCAGTCCTCGGCGGCGGCCACCCGCCGCAGCCCCTCGGCGCGGATCGGCTCGCCGTAGGGGAAGCGCGAGGCCAGGCAGGGCTGGGCGGGCTTGTTCCACCAGGGCAGCCCCAGGGCGCGCGAGAGCTGCCGCACCCCTTGCTTGTCGACCCCCAGCTCGGCCAGGGGCGACTGCACACCGAACTCACGGGCGGCGCGGATGCCGGGCCGGTGATCACCGAGATCATCGCGGTTGACGCCATCCAGCACCAGCGCCCCGCCGGCGGCGGCGGCGATCGGAGCCAGCACGCTGTGCAGCTCGCGCTTGCAGGCGTAGCAGCGCTCGGACGGATTGCTGCTGTAGGCGGGATCCTGCAGTTCGGCGGTGGCCACCTCCCGGTGCTCCAGACCGAGCCAGCGGGCCTGATCGCGGGCCTCCTGCAGCAGATGGGGCGCCAGGGCGGGCGAAACGCCGGTGATCGCCACGGCATCGGCGCCAAGGGCCTCGACCGCCAGGGCTGCCACCAGGGCGCTGTCGACACCGCCGGAATAGGCGACCACCACACGCCGGTGGCCAGCCAGACGCTGGCGCAGCGCGGCAAGGGCCGCCTCCAGCTCGGCGGGGAGCGTCTCCAGCAATGAGAAGGCCATGGGGCCGATCCTGGCAAACGGATCGCCGGTGCTGGGTAGCATCCAGTCCTGAACGTCCGGTCCATGGCCCCCGCGAGCAGCACCCAGACACCCCAGCGGGGCACCGGACGGGGGATCGGCATCCGCACGGCCGCCGGCAGCGACGAGCGCGTGCACGGCCAGCTGCACGTCTACGACGGCGATGGCAAGGGCAAGAGCCAGGCTGCCCTGGGGGTGGTGCTGCGCACGATCGGCCTGGGCATCTGCGAGAAGCGTCAGACGCGGGTGCTGCTGCTGCGCTTCCTCAAGGGCCCGGGCCGCTCCTACGACGAGGACGCCGCGATCGAGGCTCTGCAGCAGGGCTTCCCCCACCTGATCGATCAGGTGCGCACCGGCCGCGGCGACCACTTCAACGCCGAGGAGGTCACCCGCTTCGACCGCCAGGAGGCGCAGCGCGGCTGGGACATCGCCAGGGGCGCCCTGGCCAGCAATCTCTATTCGGTGGTTGTGCTTGATGAGCTCAACCCCGTGCTCGACCTGGGCCTGCTCGATGTGGCCGAGGTGGTGCGGGTGCTGGGCACCAAGCCGGCGGGAATGGAGATCATCTGCACCGGCCGCGGCGCCCCGCGGGAGCTGATCCAGCTCGCCGATCTGCACTCGGAGATGCGAGCCCATCGCCGCCGCCTGCCCGGCGATCTCGAGGAGCTGGACGGCGCCATCCCGCTCAGCCGCGGGCTCGACGGCATCGAGATCTACACCGGCGAGGGCAAGGGCAAGAGCACCAGCGCCCTCGGCAAGGCGCTGCAGGCGATCGGTCGCGGCATCAGCCAGGACAAGAGCCACCGGGTGCTGATCCTGCAGTGGCTCAAGGGCGGCCAGGGCTACACGGAGGATGCCGCCATCGCCGCCCTGCGCGAGAGCTATCCCCACTTGGTCGATCACCTGCGCTCCGGCCGCGATGCCATCGTCTGGCGGGGCCAGCAGCAGCCGATCGACTACGTGGAGGCGGAGCGGGCCTGGGAGATCGCCCGCGCCGCCATCGCCAGCGGCCTGTACAAGACGGTGATCCTCGATGAGCTCAATCCCACCGTGGATCTGGAGCTGCTGCCGGTGGAGCCGATCGTGCAGACACTGCTGCGCAAACCGGCCGAAACCGAAGTGATCATCACCGGCCGCTGCAAATCACGGCCCGCCTATTTCGACCTGGCCTCGGTGCACTCCGAGATGGTCTGCCACAAGCACTACGCCGAGCGCGGCGTCGACCTCAAGCGCGGCGTCGACTACTGAGCGGGCTTCAGCTCACCGGGCCGTCCTCAGCCTGCTCGCCCTGTGGTTGGCCAGGCCGCTGCTGAGCCTCGAGGCGGAAATCCTGCTCGAGATACTGCACCTCCTGGGAGGCGATGAAGCGCCCCAGCAGCATGGCCACCAGCAGCGCCACGTAGAGGGTGCTGCTGACGCTCAACAGGATCACGAAGCGCTCCCCGATCGCGTTGCCGGCCACGATGTCGCCAGGACCCAACCCGGCGATGGTGACGAAACTGAAGTAGGTGAGGCGATCGAGCAGCAGCTCGTGATCAACCACCGCATCCAGCCGGAAGCTGCCGGGCATGAACTCCTCGGTGGCCGTGGCCAGCACGCCGCCGGTGATGCCGAGCAGCAGATAGCCCGCCGACGACCCCGCCATCACCCGGGCATTCACCCGCGGGGCGCGGGCCAGCCGCTGCACCAGCCGCACCGACGTGACCAGGAAGAACAGCGACAGCGACGTCAGCAGCGACAGCTTCAATGACGGCGGCCGCAGGCTGCCCGTCAGCGGCGGAATCCAGATCAGCACCAGGCTGAGCAGCCCCAGCAGCAGGTGGGCGGCCCGGCCGAAGCGGGCGCCGCGGCCGGCCCGCTGGCGCGGCAGGGTGTGCAGCGACTGCAGGATCAGCAGCGTGAACAGCAGCGCCAGCACGGTCAGGCCGCCGTTGCGAACGCCGGCCGTCAGCGGCAGCAGCAGCATCGGCAGCAGCACGGCCAGCAGCAGCACCACGTAGCGCCCCTCCTGGCGCCGCAGCCGCTCAGCCTCGGCGGGAGGCGTCATCGCCAGGGGCAGCGGCTGCATGAGAGCCTCACGAGGTCGGGGAGAACGGCCGGCCGGGCTCTCCCCGGCCGCAGCAGGTCCGTGGTCAGTACTGAGGCACGGAGGCATCCACCTCCTTGCTCCAGGCATCGATGCCACCGGCCACGTTGATGCCCTCGATGCCGTGGCGCTTGAGGGCGATCAGGGCCTTGG
>CAYNGR010000154.1:0-7305 GCA_964396755.1 uncultured Cyanobium sp.
CCATGCGCCGTGAGGGCTATGAGTTCCAGGTGAGCCAGCCCCAGGTGATCTTCCGCACCATCGATGGCACCCCGAGCGAGCCCTACGAAACCCTGGTGATGGACGTGCCCGAAGAGGCCGTCGGCGCCTGCATCGAAAAGCTCGGCGTCCGCAAGGGCGAGATGCAGAACATGGAGAACACCAACGACGGCCGTACCCAGCTCGAGTTCGTGGTTCCTTCCCGAGGTCTGATCGGTTTCCGTGGCGAGTTCATCCGAGCCACCCGCGGCGAGGGGATCATGAGCCACTCGTTCCTCGATTACCGGCCCATGCAGGGCGACATGGATGCCCGCCGCAATGGCGTGCTGGTCGCCTTCGAGGAGGGCACAGCCACGTTCTATGCGCTGAAGGGGGCTGAAGATCGCGGTCAGTTCTTCATCACCCCGGGCACCAAGGTCTACAAGGGCATGATCGTCGGCGAGCACAATCGTCCGCCCGATCTCGAGCTCAATGTCTGCAAGGCCAAGCAGGTCACCAACATCCGTTCGGCCGGTGCCGAGGTGCTCGACACGCTGCAGGCTCCCCTGCAGATGACTCTGGAACGGGCGCTCGAGTACATCGGACCTGACGAGATGCTTGAGGTGACTCCTGAGTCGATCCGTCTGCGCAAGCTGCCGGCGAAGAAAACGGCCAAACGTTGAGCCCCCTGCCCACGCCGCCCGGCCCACCACTGGGCGGCGACAGCGAGGAGCAACGACTGCTGGCGGACCCCCGCCTCGCAGACGCCATCGACCTGTTCAACCGCGGTGAGTGGTACGCCTGCCACGACGGCTTCGAGGAGCTCTGGCATGAGACCCAGGGCCCCAGCAGGCCCGTGTTGCAGGGACTGCTTCAGGCGGCTGTCGCCCAGCTGCACTTGGACCGCGGCAACCTGCGCGGAGCCACCGTGCTGATGGGAGAGGGACTCGGCAGGCTCGAGCGCTGCGGTGATCATGAACTCGGTCTTGAGCTGGTGCCACTGAGGCGCACCCTGCGCCTCTGGCTGGAGGCGCTTCAGAACGAACAGCCCACCGACGCCCTGCCAGCTCCTCAGCTGGTGCCGTCGCCGCAGCACCCACCGGTAAATTGAGGCACTTCATCCGTGCCGGCCAAGATCAGCCCTGGCAGATCGCTTCCGTCACAGGCCTTTTTACGCATGCGCAGCGCCTGGCCGCTCCTCGGCCTCCTCTCCCTCGGAGCCCTTCCAGCAGCGCTGGCTCTCCCAGCGCCACGGCCGGCTCCGGCAGCCGGCGCCAGCGCTCCCGCTGCCGTCGCTGCCACCCCGGCCGCGACCCCAGTCTCTGCAACTCCAGGTCCCGATTCCGGCATGGTCACGATTGAGTCGGACAGCCAGCAGGCCGACAACCGCACCGGCGTGGTGACCGCCACAGGCAACGTGCGCATCACCTACCCCGACCGACGCATGGTGGCCACCTCGCGCCAGGCGCAGTACTACTCCAAAGAGGGCCGGCTGGTGCTCAGTGGCGATGTCGATGTGATTGACCAGGACGGTCAGCGCATCCGCGCCGAGCGCCTGGTTTACCGCCTGGACAGCGAACGGCTGCAGGCTGAACCCAGAAGCGGCAAGCAGGTCTACAGCCGCCTGCGCCTGCAGCCTGCTGCTCCTGCCGGTGCTGCCGCTCCAGGCGCCCCCGCACCAGCCCTGCTGCCATGAGCCTGGCCCTGGATCGGGTGGCCATCACCCTGGGGGGCCGCCTGCTGGTCGCCAACGTCAGCCTGGAGCTCAATCCCGGTGAAGTGGTGGGTCTGCTGGGCCCCAACGGCGCCGGCAAGACGACGACGTTTCATCTCGTCACCGGTCTGTTGCGCCCCGATGAAGGAGACGTGCTCCTGGAGGGCGAGTCGGTGGCCGACCTGCCGATGCCGGTGCGCGCCCGCCGCGGCATCGGCTACCTGCCCCAGGAGGCGAGCGTCTTCCGGCAGCTGTCGGTGCGCGACAACCTGCGCCTGGTGCTGGCCGAGAGCGGCACCCCCACCGAACTGCGGCGGGAACGCCTCGAGACGCTGATCGAGGATTTTCACCTTGGCGCCTTCCAACACCGACTGGGCTACCAGCTCTCAGGCGGCGAGCGGCGGCGCTGCGAGGTGGCCCGCGCCCTGGCCGTCGGCGCCGAGGGCCCCCGCTACCTGCTGCTCGATGAACCGTTCGCCGGCGTCGACCCGCTGGCGGTGGCCGACCTCCAGGATCTGATCCACGCCCTGCGCCAGCGCGGCATGGGTGTGCTGATCACCGACCACAACGTCCGCGAGACGCTGGCGACGATCGACCGGGCCTACATCCTCACCGAGGGATCGATCCTGGCCTCCGGCAGCTCTGCCGACGTTGCCGCCAACCCGCTGGTGCGGCGCCACTACCTCGGGGAGAGCTTTGCCCTGCTGGCCAGCCCGGGCTACTGGGGCGGCGAGGCGATCGAAGCCGAGGCGAACGACCCTCCGGAGCCCGAGCCAACCGCGGATCCCGCGGCGACGCGCCAGCTGCAGCCGGCGCGACGGCGCAGCAGCTGGCAGAAACGCCTGCGCGACAACAGCCGCCCCTTCAGCCAGCGCCTGCAGACCCTGATCCAGCCGCTACGTCCCTGGCTGCGCCGCGTCCCCCTCCTGGATCGCTGGCTCACTGGCGAACTGATGGGACCGCTGCTGTTCGGCATCGCCGCCTTCACGGCCGTCTCGCTGTCGGTGGGCGTGGTGTTCGAGCTGGTGCGTCGGGTCGCGGAGTCGGGCCTGCCCTTGGTGACCGCCATGCTGGTGCTGCTGCTGCGGCTGCCCGGCTTCCTGGTGCTCGCCTTCCCGATGGCCACGCTGATGGCCACCCTGCTCGCCTACAGCCGGCTGTCGGGCAGCTCTGAGCTCACGGCGCTGCGCAGCGTCGGAGTGAGCACCCGCCGGATGGTGGTGCCAGCCCTGCTGTTGGCGGTGGTGATGAGTGTGCTCACCTTCGTGTTCAACGACCTGATCGTGCCGAGGGCGAATCTGGCGGCCACGAACACGCTGGAGCGAGCCCTGGGACGCGCCATCTCCAGCGACAAGGGCGACAACGTCCTCTATTCGCGCTTCGGACGGATCAAGCTTGAGGACGGCGAATCGACCCGCCAGCTCACCCACATCTTCTATGCACGCAAGTACCGGCGCGGCGAGATGCAGGACGTGACCCTGATCGACTTCTCTCGCCTCGGCCAGCGCCAGATGCTGATGGCCGAAACGGGTGAGTGGAACGACGACAAGGGGATGTGGGAGTTCCGCGATGGCCGCATCGTCAACACCGACGAACGCTCCGGCACCACCACCTCAGCCCAGTTCGACCGCTACCTCTATCCCCTCGGCCGCGATCCACAGGAGGTGGCCAAGCTGCCCACCGATGCCTCGCTGATGACCGTGGGACAGGCGCGCCGGGCCGAGCGTCTGCTGCGCGAGGCCAACAACAGCAAGGAGGCCCGCCGCCTGCGGGTGCGCATCCAGGAGAAGTTCGCCTTCCCTGGGATCTGCCTGGTGTTCGGCCTGATCGGCAGCAGCCTGGGGGTTCGCCCCCACAGCCGCACCAGCCGCAGCCAGGGCTTCGGCATCAGCGTGCTGCTGATCTTCGGCTATTACCTGATGTCGTTCATCTTCAGCTCGCTCGGCATCAACGGCACCCTCGCTCCGATCCCGGCGGCCTGGCTGCCGGTGATCCTGGGCCTTGCCGCCGGCACCTGGCTGCTGCGACGCGCCAGTCAGTGACGGGCTGCAACCCGGTCCCCCGCAGCCCAGCAGGCCGGGCGGCAGACTGTGCCGGTCAGACGAACTGCGCGTGAACGATTCGGTTGTGGCCTTGGGCCTGCTGGCCTTCGGCCTGCTGCTGCTGGTGCTCCCCCTCTCCTTCTGGTCCCTCAGCGGCGGCACCAACAGCCCCTGGGTGCGCCTGCTGGTGGCGACGGCGAATCTGGTGCTCACGGCCCAGCTGGTGCTGCGCTGGTGGGACTCCGGTCACTTCCCGATCAGCAACCTCTACGAATCGCTGTGCTTCCTGGCCTGGGGCTGCACGATCACCCAGCTGTTGGTGGAACGGACCTGGCCCAGCCCTCTGGTGCCGGCGGCCGCCACGCCGATGGCCCTGGGCTGCGTCGCCTTCGCCAGCTTCGCCCTTCCCGATCAGCTGCAGCAGGCCTCGCCGCTGGTGCCGGCGCTGCGCTCCAGCTGGCTCGTGATGCATGTCAGCGTGATCATGCTCAGCTATGCGGCGCTGCTGGTGGGGTCGCTGCTGAGCCTGGCGGTGCTGTTCACTGACCGCAAGGAGGCCCTTGAGCTGCGCAGCAGTTCGATCGGCAGCGGTGGCTACCGGCAGGCAGCCATGGCCTCTGAGGGGCCCGGCACCATGTCCCTGAGCAGCACCACCTTCCGCATCAGCGAGCAGCTCGACAGCCTCAGCTACCGCACGATCACCGTCGGCTTCCTGCTGCTCTCGGTCGGCCTGGTCAGCGGTGCGGTCTGGGCGAACGAAGCCTGGGGCAGCTGGTGGAGCTGGGATCCCAAGGAGACCTGGGCACTGATCTGCTGGCTCGTCTATGCCGCCTACCTGCACACCCGCCTGATCCGTGGCTGGCAGGGCCGCCGCCCCGCCATCGTGGCTGCCGCCGGTCTGGTGGTGATCGTCGTCTGCTACATCGGCGTCAACCTGCTGGGGATCGGCCTGCACAGCTATGGCTGGTTCTTCGACAGCTGAGCGCAACCTTGATGGTGCAGCGGCCTGGCGAAGAGGCTGGTTGATGCAACCGCATCTGCTCGAAGCAGCCAAGCCGACCCAACGTGGCATCCTGAAACCAGTGCTTGCTGAGCCATGCAGTTCTTCGAGGTGATCTGGCACGGCGAAGGCATCGGCGATGGCGGCGACCCCCAGGAAGCCCTGCAGGCCTACGCCGCCGTCGCGCCTGAGGACGGCGACTGGAGCACGGCGTGCGCCGTTCCCGGTGCGCAGCCCTGCCTGAACCGCTTCGCGTCGTTCGAGGCCTTTCTCGACAACGCCGACCCGCTCGAGACGATCGCGGTGACCGCGGCCATGATCGAAGCGGCCCTGGCGGAGCTGCCACCAACCTGAGAGCCGCCGCTTCGACTCCTTTCCGGCTGCGCCATGACCGATCCCAGCCTTGATCTGGCCCGCTTCACACCGGTGAACCATCTCTGGCCCGAGCTGGTGGAGCGGCTGGGGCTGGATCGCAGCAGCCGTGCCGTGCGCCAGGCGCTCGATCTGCAGGCCATGCACGGCACGCCCGCCACCCTGCCGCTGCTGCTGGTGGAGACCTGTGGCGTCGCCCTGGTCCAGGCCGAGCAGCTGCGCCGCCAGACGGGACTGGTGGGGGCGGGTGATCAGCTGGTGCTGCTGCTCAGCCAGCGTTCCGCCTGCCTGCAGCTGTTGCAGAAATCCTGAATCAGGGCCCGGCGCAACCCTGCAGCGCTGCGAGGACTCAGGCTCCCCGCGACCGGAGCCAAGCGGCACCGAGCCCCGCCACAGGGCCCTGATCAGGCCACTGGCGCGCAGCATCGATTCCCGATCAGGGCTCCATGCACGCCGCTCTTGAGCAGGGTTGGGGCTGCGGCCAGGCGCCTGAGGCCTCTCCGCCCGACGAAGGACTGCAGGCGCGACGGTAGGCCCATCAGGCTGCGGTCGACCGTTGCGGCTTTGAAAGCCGTGCAGTGAAACCAGGCAGGAGAGCGAAGCAGCGGGGCAAGCCGCCCCGCCATCAGGCGGCGGCGACCCACTGACCGACTGCGCCGCCGCCAGGCCTGTCTGCGCAGGCTGGGAGCCAGGGCTGGAAGGGGTCCATGGGCAGCTGGCCCGCAGCCAACAAAAACCACACCGCCCCTCAAGGGGACGATGGGGATGGGGATGGGGATGGAAACCAGGGCAGGGATCAGACCAGCGCGGGCTCGGGGCGACGGCTGGTGCGGATGCCCTGGATCGCCTCGGCGTAATCGGCGGCTCCGAACACACCCGAGCCGCTGACGATGGCATTGGCGCCGGCTTCAATCACCTGCCAGGCGTTGGCGGGCTTGATGCCGCCATCCACCTCGATCCAGGGATCAAGTCCCTTCTCGTCGCACATGCGGCGCAGATCGCGGATCTTCTGAACCTGGTTCTCAATGAAGCTCTGACCGCCGAAGCCGGGGTTGACGCTCATGATCAGCACCAGGTCGCAGAGCTCGAGGCAATACTCGAGGGTGTCGATCGGAGTGCTGGGGTTGAGCACGGCGCCGGCCTGCTTGCCCAGCTCCTTGATCTGGGCGAGGTTGCGGTGCAGGTGCGGGCAGGCCTCGACCTGCACCGAGATGATGTCGGCGCCGGCCTTGGCGAATTCGGGCACGTACTTCTCGGGCTCGACGATCATCAGGTGCACGTCGAGGGGCTTGCTCGTCACCGGGCGCAGGGCCTCGACGATCAGCGGTCCGATGGTGATGTTGGGGACGAAGCGTCCGTCCATCACGTCAACGTGGATCCAGTCGGCACCGGCCTGGTCAACGGCACGGACGTCATCGCCCAGCCGCGAGAAATCGGCGGACAGGATGGAGGGGGACACCACCAGGGGTTTGGTGCTCATGGTCGGCCGCCGGGACGCAGGGGGCCTGGATTGTAAGGAGCCGCCTTCCCCGCGCTGATACGATTGCCCGGCTTCCAGCCCGAGAGGGCCTGCTGTTGCTGGTGCCCGCAGCCCTCGAGGGCCTGTCCCGGGGCGTGTCAGGAACCTCCGCCGGAAGCTTTCTCCCCCATCCCCCGCCGGACTGCCGTGGACCGCTCCCTCATCCAGGAAATTCTCGAGGTCGTCGAACAGGCCGCCATCGCCTCCGCCCGGCTGACCGGCATGGGCCTCAAGAACGAAGCCGACGCCGCCGCCGTGGAGGCCATGCGTGAGCGCATGGGCACCATCCCGATGCAGGGCCGCATCGTCATCGGTGAGGGCGAGCGTGACGAAGCTCCGATGCTCTACATCGGTGAGGAAGTCGGCAGCGGTGTCGGCCCCGGCGTTGATTTCGCCGTGGATCCCTGCGAAGGCACCAACCTCTGCGCCAACAGCCAGCGCGGTTCGATGGCTGTTCTCGCCGCCTCCGATCGCGGTGGTCTGTTCAACGCCCCCGACTTCTACATGAAGAAGCTGGCCGCTCCCCCGGCCGCCAAGGGCAAGGTGGACATCCGCAAGTCGGCCACCGAGAACATCAAGATCCTCAGCGAGTGCCTCGGCCTTCCTGCCGATGAGCTGGTGATCGTGGTGATGGACCGCGCCCGCCACAAGGATCTGATCA
>CAYNGR010000155.1:0-5459 GCA_964396755.1 uncultured Cyanobium sp.
GTAACACCCGGACCATGACGACTTCTCACCCCCTTGTGAGCTGAACAACCTGCTGGGACTACACATCTCAGCGATTCGACGACCGGATCAGCCCAGCTCCTCGGCAAATACCCGTCGCACGATCTCAGTCACCTCTGAGGCCATGCGGGCATCATGACGGAGGGCGAGATCATGGCCCGGGGCCGTGGGAAGGCGCAGGGCCAGGGCGAAACTCCGCTGTCGAGCCGGACTGGTTCGCAGATCTCGAAAACTGCCAAACGCTACGTAGGCAAAAGCTGGTGCATCGGGATGTTCCCTTGAATAATCACCGTATCCAAGCTTGGACAAAACTACCGGATTGGCCACGGAATGAACCAAGCCAAGCCGTTCCAAAGCGACGTCAAGATAGCGGGCCGTGTCATGGCCAAGGCCCTCGACCAGCGCGGCAAGACTGTTCCACTGAGCCCCTGGAAGTCGACTGTCCTGATTGAGCTGATGATGCCAACCCAGCATCGTGATGATACGCACCATGTCATAGGCACTGAGGAGATTGCGAGTCTGAGGAATGGATCGATGACCAACCAGAACACCCGAGGGGCCCGTGAGCACAGCCTGACCAAACAGCGGCCTTTCGCCATAGGGGCCTAGCAGACTGAGCTGGGAATTGCCACTCAGGCTGCGCAACCAACTCTGCACATCGGGCTCGCCACTGTTGAGCAGTTGCTTGAACATATAGGCAATTGCATTCGACTCGGGGACTCCTTTCGCATAGCTCACCATGTCCCTGAACAGGGACGCGAATGAGCGCGATACTGAACCATCGCCGGCGCGCACGCGCGTGGACGCGATCGGCGTACCGGGACTGCGGCGATTGGCCTGGCAGACCAGCTGCATCGCCGCCACGATCTTGCTTGAGCTCCAGAACTGCACGTTGTCGCCGAGAGCCTTGCGCCCATACCAGCGCACCCTCAGGGGACGATCAGCCGCGAAACTGCCCACACATAGACAGGCCTGCGACACCTCACCACTGAGAAATTCCAGCCCACCGCGGCCAGCGCTGCCGCTGAGGATCGGCGGCACCACCCCAAGGGGTGGGTAGGGCATGAACGTGCCAGACCCATCGGGATAGGGCACCAGCTGGGCAGCAGGCAGACTGGTGGCCAGGCGATCGGCATAAAGCGGCAGGTCGTTGCGGAACGGAGAGCTGTTCACGCCCTTGTCAAGGATGGGCAACTTGGCCTGGCTGGCCAGCCCCTGGGCTGCCAGGTCGCGGGCCTGCCTCACCAACCCGCGGTAAACACTGGTGGGTGATGGTGGCTGGCGGGCCATCGCGGCTGCCAGAGCAGCACTGGTGAGTGAACCCACCACACCATCGGGCAACAGCAGCAACCGACGCTGGGCATCACGCACCGCAAGCTCCGTCACCGGGCCGAAGTCACCGTCTGCGGAGCCAGCCAGAAATCCGAGGCTGATCAACTGGTTCTGCAGCGCCAGCACCGCGGCACCGCTGGATCCATTGGACAAGCCACTCATGACGATCATGACTCTGTGCAACCAAGCTATAGCGCCAGTGCCTGAGACTGCACACCTGCACCAAAGTGGAAACCTCACAAGATGACCATGCAGAACGGCATGGAGGCACCGAACAAATCAAGCGCGAGAAGCGGCTGATCAGCCATGCCAGCCGAACGCTCACCAGCCGGGCCCGCGTGGCCATGCATCAGCGACAGCTCTCAGACCTGGCCCTTGAGACGACCCGACACGTCCGGGAGCGACCTCGGAGACCTCAGCCGTGCCGCTGAATGGTCGGCCGCTGTAGCCAGGGCTGCTGCCAAAGGCCTGCGCTGCGAGGTCAGCTACACCGCTCAGCTCAGCTCCTCGGCAAAGACCCGTCGCAGGATCTCGGTGACCTCCGCAGCCATGCGCGCATCGTGCCGCAGAGCGGTGGTCAGATCCCCTGCAGTGGGGATGCGCAGCGCCAGGGCGAGGCAGCGCTGGCGGGCTGGGCTGAAGCGGATGTCACGGAAGCTGGCGAAGGCGACGTAGCAGAGGGCATCGATGCCGTCATCGCCGGTTTCGGCGCCGTAGCCCATCTTCGAGATCACCACCGGATCGGCGATCGATCCGAGCAGACCCAGGCGCTCCAGCGCCACGTCGATGTAGCGGGCCGTGTCGTGTCCGAGCCCCTCCACCAGGGTGGCCAGGCTGCGCCACTGGGCGGCGGGCAGGCGGCTGCTCTGATCGAGCCGGTGGTGCCAGCCCAGCATCGTGATCAGGCGCACCAGGTCGTAGGCACAGACCAGATTGCGGGTGCGGGGCATCAGCCGGTGCCCCACGAGCCGGGTGCCGTCGGCTGCCTGCAGCTCGGCGCCCTGGCGGTAGGGGTTGAAGAAGCTGGGGTCGGGAGGGGTGGCGCGAGGCTCCCAGTTGCCATGCCAGCCCAGCATCAACGCCTGGCCATTGCCGCTGAGCGTGCGGAGCCAGGTCTGCACATCCGGCTCGCCGCTGTTGATCAGCTGTTTGAACAGGTAGGCGATGCGGTTGGAGCCGCCTCCGTCCGCTTCGCCGGCTCTGGGCGCATAGCTGACCATGTCGCGGAACAGCACCTCAAAGGCCTCCGCGCGGGAACGGTCCAGCGATACCACCCGGGTGGAGGCGATCGGGGTGCCGGGGCTGCGGCGGTTCGCCTGGCTGACCACCAGCAGCGGTGCGATGAACTTGGTAGCGCTCCAGAACTGCGCGTTGTCGCTGAGCGCCCGACGCCCGTACCAGCGGACCCGCAGCGGCCTGTCGGCCGCGAAGCTGCCGACGCAGACGCAGGCCTGGGCCACCTCCTCGCTGAGAAATTCCAGCCCACCACGACCGGCACTGCCGCTGACGATCGGCGGCACCACCCCATTGGCGGGGTAGGCCGCAAAGCTGCCGGCCCCCGCGGGATAGGGCACCAGCCGGGAGGCCGGCTCGCTGGTCGCGAGCCGATCGGCATAGCTGGGAATGCCCGCGCGCAAAGGGGAGCTGGCGATGCCGCGATCGAGGATCGGCAGCTTGCTCAGGCTGGCCCGGCCCTGAGCGGCATCCGCCTGCGCCTGCCGGGCGAGCCGCCGGTAGACGCTGGTGGGCGAAGGCGGCTGACGGGAGAGGGCCTCCGCCAGCGCGGCCTGGCTGCGCGGGCCCACCACTCCATCAGGCAGCAGCAGCAGTCGCCGCTGCACATCCCGCACTGCCAGGTCGGTGGCGGGGCCGAAATCACCGTCGGCGTCTCCTGCGAGAAAGCCGAGCGTGATCAGCTGGTTCTGCAGCGACACCACCGCGGGGCCACTGGATCCGAGGGACAGCAGGGTCATCGCGACTGCAGCATCCATCCGTGCCCGGTTTAGCCGCACGCCCTGGGGCTGCCAACGAACGCCGCATCACCCAGACAGCGCCGATCACGACCGCGGCTCCCGGGCGGGGCCGTGGCTTGGCAGCACTGATCCGCGCCTGACAGCCGTCAGGCAGCAGCGGGCACGGATCGGCATGCCCTCAGGACCCGCTGGGCGACAGCCGCCGCTGGGGCGGCCGACTCAGGCGGCGCCACAGGTAGGGACGCGCGGGTGCCGTTCCCGGAGCCACGGATCATGGCGATTCCGCCTGCAGCCGCCGCGCCCCGCCGCCGAGACCATCGACGCTGCGGGGCAGCAGAGCCGGCCCGGCTTCACAGTGGCGGCTTCAGACTTGCGGCTTCACAGTGATGCTGTTCGCGCCTCAGCCGGTCGCCCCCGCCCGCTCGAGCACGCCCTTGCTGCTGGGCACCGATCCGGCTCGACGGGGATCCAGCTCGGTGGCCATGCGCAGGGCACGGGCGAAGGCCTTGAAGCAGGCCTCGACGATGTGGTGCGAGTTGGCGCCATCCAGCATGCGGATGTGCAGGGTGAGGCCGGCGTTGTTGGCCACCGCCACGAAGAACTCCTTGACCAGCTCCGTGTCGTACGTACCGATCTTCTGGGCCGGGATCACCAGGCCACAGCTCCAGATGGGGCCGGCCGTTGCAGTCGAGGGCCACCTGCACCAGCGCCTCATCGAGGGGCGCGATGAAATCGCCGAAGCGATGGATGCCACGCCGCTCGCCCAGGGCCTGGGCCAGGGCCTGGCCGAAGGCGATGCCGACGTCCTCATTGGTGTGGTGGTCGTCGATGTGGGTGTCGCCCTTGGCCTGAATCTGCAGGTCGATCAGGCCGTGGCTGCTGATCTGGTGGAGCATGTGGTCAAGGAACGGCACGCCGGTGCTCACCGTGCAGGCCCCGCTGCCATCGAGGCCGAGGGTCACCCGCACGTCGGTTTCACCCGTGACGCGGTGGATCGATCCGATGCGGGGCGAGGCTGCGGCCGATCCCTTCGATGACGCGCCGTTCTGCATGGGGGGCAGCGCCATTCGGCGCTGGATCAGAGACCTTGATCATGCCGAAGCCCTGGCTGGCACCGCTCCTGCGGAGGCGATCCAGGGGTGGCAGACCCTGCGGGCAACGGATGCCTCACAGACCGCTGGACGCGACCAACGGAGCTTGGAGTTCGCCCCCAGGGTCAGCAGGGTAGAGCGGGCCACCCCCTGGCTGTCCCACAGCAGCCGGCCTGAGCAAGACGACACCCGCGTCAGCGTCCACCACCCAGTTTCACCAGGGCACACCCCTTTTCCGAGCGTTCCGAGCAGCGCTGGCCGCCACGACGGCAGGCACATTCGGGCCTGCGCACCCCAAGGGCGAGACGATCAGCCTTCCATCTCGTTCAGGCTAAGGCGTCTCACAGACTGCGCCGGATGGGCGACCTCCTTCCCGCTCCAGGCACCCTGCAGAGGCTGTCGCAGCGGCGTGATGGTTACTGGTGGCAGCTTGATCCACCTCCCGCCGCCTTCTGGCAGGACCTGCAGCATCAGCTGAGACGCTCTGAGCCGGGGCAGGCCGGGATCGGGGCGGGCAGCCTTGCGGGGCCCAGGGCATCATCGGCCGGCCATCAGCCCTGGTGGCGCTGCCATACCACCGCAATGCCCTGGCCCGCCTGTGCCGCTGAGCCCCACCCATCGATACCGCCTCGGTTGTCACGCCGACTGGCTGCTCTCGGTCCTGAGCGGTGAGAGCGGTCCGAAGATGTCGGCAAACTGTTCGCCACAGCTCCAGAGGCACAGATCCCGGCCGATCGCTGGCGCTGGGAGTACGAGACCCTCAGGCAGCTCAACAGGGAGCTGCCGCATGACCACAACCACCCATCCTCATAAAGCCTGAATCGGCAAGGGGGGCACGTCAGAATGACCTGCTTTGCTGTTTCGTGGATTGCTTCGGCATCCTCGCGATTCAGTTCTAACCGACCAGGTTTCGTCTCGGCTGGATGAGGATGGTGCTCAACGCAGACGCCGCAACAGTTCTACCGCCGTACGGGGGGCTGTCTGTTTATCGCGTTGAATCAGTCGTCGATGGTCGTCTATCCCTGACAGATGCTGTCATCGATCG
>CAYNGR010000155.1:5559-7207 GCA_964396755.1 uncultured Cyanobium sp.
GCGTTGAATCAGTCGTCGATGGTCGTCTATCCCTGACAGATGCTGTCATCGATCGACCTGCTGCTGAGCAGCTCTGAGCTTGTCTCAGGGCTCATCAGCTGATCATCGCGCGCATGATTGGCTGTGGTTGGGTATGCCCCCGGATATTGTAGGTCGTGACTCCGGCGACTCTGCCAACTACGATGGGTTGATGGGGGCGTGCATGGCTTCCAAGCCTGCTCAGATCTTTGTTTGCCTCTTCGCTCAGCTCTAGTCCTGGCCCGCGCCGATGGATGGAATCTGATCGTGTGCCGCTGACATCAGCCATCCTTCGCTCAGGACAAATGAGAGGCAGTGCTCTTCGAGCTGGAATGTCTTTTGGGTGGGCTGCTTGTTGTTCTCCCGAGTCTTGCCTGCGTTTGTGACAGCCCGCTTGTGGCTGCTCAGCCTGCTGCCGCGTGGCTGCCTTCGCTCCTGAGTGTTGACGGATTGCCCTCTCTGTACGGCCGGTGTCTGCGTTCCTGGCAACCATTGAGCTGAGCCTGCCGGCTTTCCTGCCCATGGCTGAACCCTGGGCTGGGCTTGGTGATCGATCGTCGAGTACCGCTGTCGCCTGCCGTTCGTTCTCCTTGGGGTCGTGTTGGCAGTGTTCATCGTTCCTGCACTTGGCGACAGGCCGATATGGCTGCCGTCCATGCATGCGCCGGTCATGCCTGACCACAGAAAAGCCCCTGGCGGCTTCGGCCGTCCAGGGGCTGCAGGCCTTTTGGGGCGGGGTTGTCAGCCGCGACAGGCTGAGGATCAGCCCAGCGACTTCGCGGTGGCGACCACGTTGTCGACGGTGAAGCCGAACTTCTCTAAGCACAGCGGGCCGGGGGCCGATGCACCGAAGCGGTCGATCGAGACGGTGGCGCCTTCGAAACCGGTGAACTTGTGCCAGCCGAAGCTGCTGGAGGCTTCCACCACCACGCGCTTGCGGCAAGCGGCCGGCAGCACGCTCTCGCGATAGGCAGCGTCCTGCTCCTCGAACAGCTCCACGCAAGGCATCGAGACCACGCGCACGTTCTTGCCTTCGCTGCGCAGCTGGGCTGCGGCCTTGGTGCACAGCTCCAGTTCGGTGCCGGTGCCGATCAGGATCAGATCAGGGGTGCCGTTGGAATCCTCGAGGATGTAGCCACCCTTGGCCACGGCAGCGGCGGAGGAGTTGTCCTGGTTGGCCATCGCCTGACGGCTGAGGATCAGCACGGTCGGGCGCTTGCGGTTGGTGACGGCCACCTTGTAGGCGCCCATCGTCTCGTTGCCGTCGCCGGGGCGGATCACCAGCATGTTGGGGATCGCACGCAGGCTGGCCAGGGTCTCGATCGGCTGGTGGGTGGGGCCGTCTTCGCCGAGGCCGATCGAGTCGTGGGTCAGCACATAGATGGAGCCCAGCTCGCTCAGGGCCGACAGGCGCATGGCGCCCACCATGTAGCCGGCGAATACGGCGAAGGTGCCGCCGTAGGGGATCAGGCCGCTGCCGTGATAGGCGATGCCATTCATGATCGCCGCCATGGCGTGCTCGCGCACACCGAAGTGCAGGTAGCGGTTGGCTTCTCCGCCCTTCTGGAAGCTCGCCTCACCCTTGATGTCGGTGAGGTTGGAGTGGGTGAGGTCGGCGGAGCCGCCGATC
>CAYNGR010000156.1:0-7139 GCA_964396755.1 uncultured Cyanobium sp.
ATAATTCTGCTTGGCCTCTGGAGTCGGCACATAAAGCCTTGAAAAGACATAATTTCTGCGCTGTGACTTTTCATCATCAGGCTGCATCTTGATCCGGTCACGCACCAGTTTTCTTTGGGAGGCAACGCTACGCCTGCACCAAATCGTACTAACCAGAAGACGCGAAAAAATCGAGAAATCGCAATGCGTATCCTTACAGCAGGAAAACCACTCTTCCCAAAACCCCCGAATCGGGCCAGGGCCGACGACCAGATTCGAAGCATAAAATCTCCTAAATCGATCATTCCAGAATTGAGACCCACCCCGCCGAAACTCGCTTTTAAAGAAGTTGGAGAGATCAACATGCAGAACCGCACTCTTGGCAGTTGCCTGCCCGATCTTGCCCACTCCGCAAACTTGTAGTTTGGGACAATGGGAATCCCTTCCTTCGCAACGACCAGAAGTGACCCACCGGCATCCTTTTCTTCCCCAAAAAGATCGAACCGACCAGCCTGCCAAGCATGCAGCAGGGTAGTCTTCCCCGAACAGGAAGCACCGGCAACAATCTAAAGCGTTGAGGTCATTTCAGGCAGCAAACAGGGGTGAGGCCGAGCCAGCGCAGCGATAGCTGCAGAAGAGTCCACGATGCCAGACGGGTCTCAGGCCATTGCCCCAGGCGGAAACCCCGAGGCGTGGCAAAGCCACTAGGGGTAGGATCAGTCGATCGAGAACAGCCCTGATCCGAGAGTGGATGAGAGGAACGGCATCGCAGTGATCTCACGGCGGCTGCAGATACACTCTGTAAATCATGACGCAGCCTAACGACAGAATGAAAGGCATGGCAAAGCCAGCGTCGTTTTTCGGCCTTGTTATCAGCTGAAACCCATCGGTCACTGCCGGCGTTACGAGGCTGGTTAAGCAATCTTGGCTGCGACATCGAACGCACGACTTCGCCCGGACCCTCAAAGCTACTCAACACTGACCATGAAGACTAGCTCATTGAATAAACACCATGATCAACACGACATTGCGTAGAGACCGGTTCTGTCCATTCTCACTCTGAGGAGAAGCCCACCGCCGAGCCCTTCCAAGGCAATGGGCAATTCGGAAATCCAGGTGCCAGCATCAGCGCCCGACTGCTGGAATCCAAGCCGCGAGCATCTCAGCGTTGTGACCTCGCATCCCGCCTAAAGACGGCACCTTGGACGGGACGCGAACGAGGATCTGATCAGGATGGGAGTACGTCCGGGCCTCTCACCCAGGCAGCAACGCCTTGAGGAGCGTCGCCACAGCCGAGGCATCCACACGATCACCCAGCAAGACCAGCAACGTTGGCTCCTGGCTCGCCAGTTCGGCATACAGGGTCAGATGGATGCTTCTGGAACTGCGGCCTCCCTTTCCCCAGACGCGCAGTGAGGCGGGAAGTCCCTGAGGGAGGAGAGAGGCCAGGCTCGGCGGTGGCTGTGGAGAATCGAGATCCACAGCACCTGCCAGCAGCTGGCGCATGCGCTGACAGGCGGGCGGCGAGATCAGGCTGCCCGCCAGCACGGCCTCCAGCAGACGCGCCAGGCCATCGCTGCAGAAGCGATTGCCGTTCTCCTGGGCCTCGCCGAGGAACAGTCGCTCGCGGCCGTAGGGACCGTCCTGCCAGGTCTTGTGAGCGGCCCGGCAGCCCTCCAGCTCGGGCCAGGCCAGCGACGTCAGCCAGGCATCGACCAGTTGCCGCTGGGCAAGCCAGGTCTGAGAGAGGCTCTCGGCCAGGGCCGGGCCGCTGGTGGTGCCGCTGAGCCGGTCCACCACATAGGAGGTGGCGTCGTGGCTGCCCTGCTGGATCATCGCCGCCTGAGCGCGGCGCAGCTCCGGCTCCTCCTCGAGCAGGCCCCGCTGCAACCAGCGCTCGCTGGCGATCAGGTAGACCAGCTGCACCAGATCGCCTGGATCCCGCAGCCGTGCCCCCTGCCAGGCGGCACCACGGACCAGCGCGGCGGAGTCAGAGCCGACATCGGCCAGGTCCTGGCCTGGCCGCCGCTGCTCCAACAACGACTGGCCGTAGCGCAGCCAGGTGATCGACAGATCCTCGGGCAACGTCTCACCCCGCTCGCCGGCGAGTCGCTCCACCAGGGCGCCAAGCCTCTGGTCCATCGAGGCATCCGGGCTGTAGAACGCCATGAACCCAGGCAGGCTGAATGGTGACATTAGGCAGCGCGATGGCGGACGGCAGCACGGCTGCTGCGACAGCTGCGGGCGGCGTCGCAGCTGTCCGCACGGCGGTGGGCGAGGTGGTGCTGGGCAGCACCTGGCGACTGCTGAGCGATCTCGATGCCTACAGCCGTCCGGGCGGGAGCGGCTTCGCCACCCAGGTGCGGCGCGGCCGCTGCCTCCAGGTTCTCGACACATCGCAGTCCGGCACCGGTCTGCCCGCGGCACGGCTGCGGGTCCGCCTTGCGGAAGACGGCTATCCCTGCTGGCTGGAACCCGGGGAACTGCTCCGCCACGGCGAGCCGGCGCTGCCGCCCCAAGTCCGGGCCTGGGATCGCGCCGCCATCACGTCGCGGCTGCCGCAGGTGCTCGGCTTCGCCAGGGAGGCGATGGCCCGGCCCAACCGTTATCTGTGGGGCGGCACGCTCGGCCCGGACTTCGACTGCTCTGGTCTGGTGCAGTCCGCGTTCGCCAGTGCCGGCATCTGGCTGCCCAGAGACGCCTATCTGCAGGAGCGCTTCTGCCGGCCGGTGGCCGTGCAGCCAGGCCAGACGGGCCTGCTGCTGCCCGGCGATCTGATCTTCTTCGGCAGTCCGCGCCGCTGCACCCATGTCGGGCTGCACCTGGGCGATGGCCACTATCTGCACAGTTCAGGACGGGAACACGGCCGCAACGGCATCGGCATCGACAACCTCAATCCCCGCAACCAGGACCCGGTGGCCTGTCACTACCGGGCTGAACTGAGGGGTGCCGGCCGGGTCATGCACAGCCACGACGGCAGTCCCCTGCCCGGCTGAAGGCCCCGTCCGCTGCCCCCCTAAGTTCGGAAGATCCCTGCTGCATCCGTCAATGGCGGCCGAGTCCCCCCCCAGCCTCTCGGTCGTGGTGCCTCTCTACAACGAAGAAGGAAGCCTGCCGCACCTGATCGAACAACTGCTGACGGCGCTGCGGCCGCTGGGGCGCAGCTTCGAGATCGTGCTGGTGGACGATGGCTCTCGGGACGGCACCGCCGCCGTGCTGCGCGACCACGTGGAGCGGGTCCCGGAGCTGGTGGCGGTGCTGCTGCGCCGCAACTACGGCCAGACCGCGGCCATGGCCGCCGGTTTCGATGCCAGCCGCGGCGAGCTGATCGTCACCCTCGATGGCGACCTGCAGAACGATCCGGCCGACATCCCGCTGTTGCTTGATCAACTCGAGCGCGACCAGCTGGATCTGGTCAGCGGCTGGCGGCACCAGCGCCAGGACAACCGCGTCAGCCGCCTGCTGCCCTCACTGCTGGCCAACCGTCTGATCGCCCGGGTCACGGGGGTGCGGCTGCACGATTACGGCTGTTCACTCAAGGCCTACCGCCGCGAGGTGGTGGCCGACATGAATCTGTACGGCGAACTGCATCGCTTCCTGCCGGCCCTGGCCTTCATCGAAGGAGCACGGATCGGTGAAGTCCGGGTGAACCACCACCCGCGCCGCTACGGCCAGAGCAAATACGGCATCGATCGCACCTTTCGAGTGCTGATGGATCTGCTGACCGTGTGGTTCATGAAACGCTTCCTCACCCGGCCGATGCATGTGTTCGGCTTCGCAGGCCTGGTGAGCCTCGGCGCCGGCCTGCTGATGGCCCTGTGGCTGGTAGGCGAAAAACTCATGCTGGGCGTGGACATCGGCAACCGTCCGCTGCTGCTGCTAGCCGTGCTGGCGATCCTCAGCGGCGTGCAGCTATTCGGCTTCGGCCTGCTGGCGGAACTGCAGATGCGCACCTACCACGAAAGCCAGGGACGGCCGATCTACCGGGTGCGCAGCACGCTGCGGGGTGACGGCGTCGCTGCGTTGAACGGCTGAGGACGGCGCCGCCAGGCCTGTGCCTGGCTGGCAGGAAGCGGAGGGGCGGCAGAGCGTCCGCGGAAGCGCTCCATGGCGGCAGCGGCGGCGGCCATCACCAACGGATCGGGATCGCGCAGCGCCAGCCGCAGCAGCGGCAGCCCCTCGCGACGCGGCAACTGGCTGGCCAGGGTCACGGCCTTCAGGCGCTGCTCGCGGCGACCGACCAGCGAGGTCCTCAGCTGAGTCAGACGCTGGCGACGCGGACCGGTGGGCGGGAACTCTGAAGCACCGCCGGCCGGCCCATCGGGCGCCGTCGCGGCAGGCAGCTGAGATGCAGAGGAATGGGGCGCGACAGAGGACGGTTCACCGGCTCGCCGGGATGGGGCAGGCGGCTGCAGTCGCTCGATCTGGCTGCGGTTGAGGGCGACCACCTCGCTGGTGTCGGTGCTGCGCAGGAAGGGACGCGCCCGGCGCCGCCCCAGCAGCCAGGCGCTGCTGAGCAGGACCAGCAGCAGGACCGCGGGGATGGAGGCATTCATCGCAGTGGCTGCGCAGAAGGGGCTGAACTTTTATGTCGCCCCCGTCGGACCGGCGAAACCCATTCGGGAGCTCTCCGTACAGTACCGGCGGTTGACCATGCCCTCGCCATGACTGGAGATTTCGCGGCCGCCTGGATGCCGTCTGTGTTCATTCCCCTGGTGGGAATCCTGGGCCCCGCCGTGGCGATGGCCCTGCTGTTCAACGTGATCGAAGCCCGCGACTGATCCGGGCGGTGTCCCCGCAGGGCCCTGGATCCAGGCGCCCTGAACCCGTCAAGTTCCGGGCCCTGGCTTCACGCCTGTGCCTCCCTCCAGCGCCCTCCCGCTCACCTCACCTCCGATGACCGTGACCCCCGTGGCCGATCCCTGCGTCGGCAACCTGGCCACTCCCGTCAACAGCAGCTACTTCACCCGGGCGTTCCTCAACGCTCTGCCGGCCTATCGCCCCTCGCTGTCGCCCAACCGGCGCGGTCTCGAGGTGGGCATGGCCCACGGCTTCTTCCTGTATGGCCCGTTCGCCATCACCGGCCCGCTGCGCAACACCGAATTCGCCAGCACCGCAGGTCTGCTGGCCACCATCGGCCTGGTGTCGATCCTGACGGTCTGCCTGTCGATCTACGGCACCGCCGGCAACGGCCCCAACGTCCAGCCCGCTGACGCCACGATCGACAATCCCCCCGCCGATCTGTTCACCAAGGCTGGCTGGGCCGAGTTCGCCAGCGGCTTCTGGCTGGGCGGCTGCGGTGGCGCCGCCTTCGCCTGGTTCCTGTGCAGCACGGCCCTGGTCGCTCCCCTGGTGAAGATCGCCGGTGGCGTCTGGAGCGTGGGCTGACAACAGACGCCCTGACTGCATCCCAAGGACCCGGCCGATGACGGCCGGGTCTTTTTTTTTCGGTCGGAGACGGCCCGGAACGATTCGCCGCAGCCACCGGGTCGCCTGCCAAGTTGACCTGCAGCTCGAGAGGCCACAGGGCCTGGTCGTTCAGTGGGCGAAACGGGCCGTCAGCCGATGGATCGATCAGCGTCGTGTCGCTGCATGACCGTTGGCGGCTGCACTACAGCAACTGCGCCGCCTCCGCCCACCAGCCGATCCGAAGCAGGAGCAGCTGCACTGCGACCGCTGCGGTCCAATCGGCTTGCTGGTCGCCAGGCCACGGATCCTGCCGACACGTCCAGGCCGGGCGAAGCGCCTGGCCGACTGGTCGGATTGATTGTGCGTGCAGCCCGTCTGCCCTGACCATGACGCCGCGGTCGCTCGACTGAGCAGGGCCGAGCTGAGCGAAGAGCTCAGCCTGCCTGAGCTGCAGCTGCGGGTCTCAGGCATTGCAGCGGACCATGGCGCCACGCTGATGAGCGGCAGCCTCAGGACATTCGAGGCGATCGGGACGCTCAGCCGCTCCAACACACTGATGGGAGCGCTGCCCGTGATCGCCAGCGCCCGCGACCCCGCCCTCGCAGCTCTGGAGATCGGCAACCGCTACCGACTTGCGGCCCTGCTGGTGGAGCGGCGGCAGGACCTGGCGCTCTCCTGACTGAGGGCCGGACGCCAACGCGGACGGGTGCCGGATGTCGATGTCCAGGCCGTCGGCAGCCGCAGGCGCTGCTCAGGAGAAACGGCCCGGTCAAGGCCGTGCCCATCGGACAGATCGCACTGGCGCAGCGACTGCTGCTCCGCTGCCTGAACCTGCGCGTCTGTGAGGCCTCAGGCGCCACGCTGGCGGGCCTTGCGCAGGCCGTCGCCGAGAGCAAACTCCATGCCAACGCTCAGATCCTGTTGCCTCTGAGGGGGACACGATGCAGCGGGCATGCGGGGGGCTCCCGTCGTCACGGCGCGCCGATCCTGGAGTCGCCGGCCGATCGGCTGCAGGAGGTGCTGCCGCTGGTGCTCCGCTACGCAGAGGGCAGACAGACCCCGGAGCAGAGTGTGTCGTGATCGATTCCCCGTCCCAGGATGGCAGGCCATTGACGGCAGCGTCTGCATTGCTGCTGGGCATCAGCGAACTGATTCCCGTTGGCCATGGGCCATGCCTGGAGCACCTCGAGGCTCTGGGCTGGCGAGCCGTGATCTGCGCAGAACAGATCGCACCCAGGCTTCGTGCCAGAGCCTGGATGATGCTGGAGGTGAATCCCGCGGAGGCAGGCGCGGTGCTCAACGCGCTCAGAGGCCTGCGATTCGATTCCGTGCTGCCCCGTTGTGATGCCACGGTGGGTGCGCCAGCCGTGCTCGGCGAGGCCTGGCAGCACCACCATGCCTCCCCTTCCACCAGCCCTCTCTGACTCAGCCGAGCCAGGCTCAGGCAGAAACCGTTGTTCGCGGGAGTGCCGACACCAGCCTTCCAGGAACTGCCCGTGGAGGCTGTGACCCAGGCAAGTGCCGCAGTCGATCAACCGCCAGCCTGGATCTGCAGACCCATCCGCTCGATGGTCGGCAGCGTCGGGGTGTTTGCCGCTGCTGATGCAGCGGAACTGGGCAACGCCCTTCAACTGCACGCGGAGCATGACGACAAGGACATTCTGCTGGAGCCACTCCTGCAGGGCTCGGATGTCTGAACACGGAGGCGGGCCCCGTCCTGATCAACCGCAGCCTGCGGCCGGGAGGGTCCT
>CAYNGR010000157.1:0-7051 GCA_964396755.1 uncultured Cyanobium sp.
CAGGTTGAGGATGTGCTTGCGGCCGCGGGCCTTGCGCACGGTGTCGTCGATGCGCGCACGGATCGCCTCCTGGCTGCCGAACAGCAGGCCGGGATCGACGTTGCCCTGCACGCCCACATGGCCGGGCAGACGGGCCAGGCCCTCAGCCATGTCCACGGTCCAGTCCAGCGACACGATGTCGACGCCGGTGCGGGCCATGCGCTCGATCACCCCGGCGCTGCCGGAGATGTAGAGGATGAACGGGGTGTCGGGATGGGTCTGCTTGACCAGATCCACCACCTTCTTCTGATACGGAGCGGCGAAGGTGTCGTAGTCGATCGGGCTGAGCTGGCCGGCCCAGGAATCGAACATTTGCACCACCTGGGCGCCGGAATCGATCTGGTAGCGCAGATAGGCGGCGATCGACTCGGCGAAGTGATCGAGCAGACGATGCAGCAGCTCCGGCTCCCGGAAGGCCATCGCCTTGATCACCGCGTAGTTCTTGCTGCTCTTGCCCTCCACCACATAGGCAGCCAGGGTCCAGGGGGCGCCGACGAAGCCGAGCACCGCGGCCTCATCGCCCACCGACTGGCGCAGACGGGTCAGCACCTCACCGACGAACGGCATGGTCTCGGCCGGCTGCAGCGGGCGCAGCGCCTCCACCTGGGCCAGGTTGCGGATCGGATCCTGGATGATCGGCCCCTTGCTCTCGATGATGTCGAAGTCGATGCCCATCCCGGGCAGCGGCGTGAGGATGTCGGAGAAGAGGATCACGCCATCGGGCTTGAAGGCGTGAAACGGCTGCATCGAGATCTCATAGGAGAGATCTGGATTCTCCGAGCGCTCGCGGAAGCCGGGATGGCGGTCGCGCAGGTCGCGGTAGACCTTCATGTAGCGACCGGCCTGGCGCATCATCCACACCGGCGGACGCTCCACCTGCTCCCCGCGGGCGGCACGCAGCAGCAGGGGAGCGGTGTCGGTCATGGAGGGGCGGAGGCAAGGGCGATCGCGAAACTTAGCCGAGAGACCCGCCTGAAACAGGGCCTTCCAGACGAGCTGTCGCAACCGGGCTGAGCGGAGCCGCCGAGGGGGCGATCAGGGCGGCTCAGGGGCTCGCCGACCCGACCACAATGGGTGCCAGCAGCCGGCTGCCGCAGATTCGCTCCCATCGCCTCGCGCCTCGGCGACCACCCGAGGCGCCGCTCCCCGCCACGGCACACGGCCGCCGCGCCCAAGGTCCGGCTGGCTGCCGCGGACTGCTGCGGCGCGGTGCCATCGCCACAGCCGCAGCCCTGCTGCTGCCATTGCAGGGCTGCGTCGGCCAGCGGCTCGCCCCCCGCCCGACCCTGCATGTGGTGGTGGTCCCCACCGATCAGCTGGAGTGGATGGGCGGCGACTACATCCGCGACGGCAGGGCGATCGAGCCGCTGCTGCGGGCCTTCCGGCGCCTGCAGCCCGACGTCGCCATCGAGATCTCCCTGCAGCGCCAGAGCCTCCTCACCCCGACTCTGCGGGCGAGCACCAGCCGGGGGCTGGCACCAGACCTGCTGCTGTTGCGCGCCCCTCAGGCCGTGTCGCTGCTCGCCCAGGGGCTGGTCGATCCGCTGCCCGAGGGCGAGGCGT
Organism: uncultured Cyanobium sp.; assembly: GCA_964396755.1. Lineage (GTDB taxonomy): Bacteria > Cyanobacteriota > Cyanobacteriia > PCC-6307 > Cyanobiaceae > Cyanobium. The sequence goes on from CAYNGR010000157.1 coordinate 1,603, forward strand.
CGGTCCAGGGGCTCGAACAGCTGGTGCTCCCCGCCGAACTCAGCCGGGTGAGAACCTCCCAGGGTCTGGCCGGCCTGCCGATCTTCACCGAGTTCACCCTGGCCTGCTACGACCGCCGCCGCCTGCCGCAGTCTCCGCAGACCCTCTCGGAGCTGATGGCGGTCGCCGCCTCGGGCCATGCCATCGGCCTGTCGGTGGATGCGATCGGTGTGTGGTGGACCGTCGGCTCGCTCGGCGCCAGGGAGGTGATGAACCCGATCATCCTGGGCCGCCCCGAACCCGCCTCCATCTCCAGTGCCCAGGAGCTCCAGTCACTGGAAATCTGGCTGCGCTGGCTGCGTCAGGCCGCCCTGCAGAGCCGCGTCGAGATCGACGGCAGCACCCGCGAGCTGACGCTGGGCCTGGAATCGGGTCAGCTGGCCTGGGTCCCCTGCTTCAGTCCCACCCTGGTGAGGCTGGATCGCACGATGGGTCGGCATCTGGGCGTGGCGCCGCTGCCCCGGGGGCCCGGCGGGCAGGCCAGCCCGTTCTCCACCACACGGGTGTGGGCCCTGGGACGCAATTCGGCGCCGCAGCAACGCCGGCTGGCGCTGCAGCTGGCGGCCCTCAGCCTCGATCCGCTGATCCAGCGGCAGCTGATGTTGAGCAGCCGCACGATCCTGCCCGCTAATCGCTTCGTGCCGATTCCGGTGGCGAGCTCCGGCCGGCTGGCGGCCCTGGCCGCAGCCAAACGCCAGTTCGAGCAGTCCTCACCGCTGGTGTCCCAGCCGTTCCGGATCGAGCGGGTGCAGCGCCTGCAGCCCAGGCTGGAGGCGCTGCTGATGGATGTGATGGTGGGCGTGATCACACCGGAACAGGGCGCCAGGGCGGTGCTGCGCCTGAGACCCCAGCCAGACAGCGGCCGCTGACGCGATGCAGACCCTCGTTCCGGAGATCCTCGGCTGGCTGGCCTTCCTCGACCGCCCGAGCGTGCTGTTGCAGCTCCTCGCCCTGGCGGTGGTGGCCGCGACGCTGTGGCAGCTGCGGCGCCTGCCGCCCCTGCCATCACTGCGTCTTCTCTGGCGCCTGCCCTTCGCCCTGCTGCTGCTGTTCGGGGAGCTGCTGATCGCCCTGCTGCTGGCCCTGGCGGGCCAGCGCTACGGACTGGTGCTGCTCGGCATTGAGGTCAGCCTGCTGTGGCTGGCGTTGCGACTGCTCGAGGCTCAGCTGCTCTCCCGGCTGCTCACCGCCGAGGCCAGCTCGCTGCTGGTCAGCCGGCTGATCCGGCCGTTGTTCCTGCTGTACGTGGCCCTGCGCCTGCTCGATGCCCTGGGCAGCCTGCAGGACATGGCCATGGCGCCCCTGGGGGTGTGGTTCGGCAGCGCGATCACGCTGGGGCAGCTGTGCAAGGTGCTGCTGGTGCTGTACCTGCTGCTGGTGGGCCTGGAGCTGCCCGCCCAGTGGCTCAGCCAGCTGCTCAAGCGCGGGCTGAGCATGAGCGAGGGCAGCCGCCGCGCCGTCGAGCAGATCATGCGCTATCTGCTGTTCGCGCTCGGGGTGGTGTGGGCCCTGGCCAGCCTCGGCGTCAACCAGACGGGCGTGCTGGCGGTGGCCGGCGGCCTGTCCGTGGGCCTGGGTTTCGGCATCAAGGAGGTGTTCTCCAACATCATCAGTGGCCTGTGGCTGCTGATCGAGGGGTCGGTGCGCCCCGGCGAGGTGCTGATGCACGGCGGCGAGGTGTGCGAGGTGCGCCGGCTGGGGCCACGCGCCACGATCCTGTGGCGCAAGCACGACAACGCCGAGCTGGTGGTACCCAACCAGGACTTCTTCACCACCGCCACCACCACCTACACCCGCAGCGATCGCACACGCCGCTGCAACCTGCCGCTGGCCGTGTCGCGGCAGTGGTCGCCGGATCAGGTTCAGGAGCTGCTGATCGCCGTCGCCCGGGAGCACCACTCGGTGCTCAGCGCACCGCCGCCGGTCGCACGCCTGCTCAACTTCGGGCCGGAACGCTACGAATACACCCTCCTCTATTCAATCCCCGACCCGCTGCTGGCGGGCTCGGTGGCCTCCGATCTGCGCCTGGCCCTCTATCGCCGCTTTCAGGATCTGGGCATCGAACCGCCCAGCTGAGCTGAGCCCTGCCATCCCGCCCCTGCCGCTCCCCGGGCGCGGCCCTGCGGCAGCGATGCCGGCTTCAGGTGCGAGGCCTCAACCACCATCCGGCTCAGCGGCCAGGCTCAGGGGCGTCGCGGCGCTCCAGCCGTTCCAGCCGCTCGCGGAACAGGCGCTCCTGCCCCAGCAGCCTGGCCTCCTCGAGGGCGCTGGGCAGCAGCTGGCGTAGCTCCACGGTCATGCCACCGCCAGCCTGCGCCAGCTGCCGGAAACGCTTCAGGGCGGAGAAGGGGCGCACCAGCAGACACACCAGCAACGCCAGAGCGCAGCCGAGCAGATAGTCGAGCCAGCGGTGCGGCACGTACCACTGGGTCAGCGCTCCGTAGCCCACGAAGGTGACGGCGCTCGAGATCAGAGCGGAACTCAGGTGGGGCAACAGCCTCAGCCCCGCCATCAATGCCGTGGTGCCGCCCATCACCAGCGCCACCGACACGGCGTTGATCGGCTGGGTGTTGAACACCAGCAGCGGCATCAGCACCCCCAGGCTCACCCCCACCATGCGGTCGCGCACCCGCTCGAGCGTGGCGCCGAGGCTGTCATTGAGCAGCAGCACCACGCCGAAATAGAGGTACTTGGGCGTGACCGCCCCGACCCCCATGCCGATGCTCAGGGCGAGGGTCGAGACCACCAGCTTGCGCCAGAAGAAGGGATCGGCGAAGCGCTGGGCCAGGCTGCGGGGCCGCAGCTCTCCCCGCTCCTCTGTCGCCGTTGACCGGGCGGTGGCCTGGAGCGGGGCCGGGTCCTGTGCTCGGTCGGTCGGCTCTGGCTGAGCAGCCGCCTGCGCCTTCAGGGCTTCGCCATCGTCCGGGCCGGGCAGCAGATCCTGGGGCAGCCGCAGGCCCGCCTGGATCAGGCTGGCGACGCCCATCCCCACCAGCACCGCCAGCAGCTGCTGCCAGGCCGTCAGCCAGGTGGCGTTGCTGCTCATCAGCGGCAGCACCGCCAGCACCGCCAGCAGGGAGCGAACCCGCATCAGCCGGTCGGGCAGCGCCTGGCCGAGCAGCTGGGCGATCGCCGTGACCACCGCGAACTGCCACACCTCGGGGGCATCGAGCAGCGGCTTGAGGGTGGTTCCCAGGGAGAGTCCCACGATCAGCAGCAGCGGCAGCAGCAGGAACACCGGCCGCGGCCAGCGATCGAAGCCGGGCCGGATGAACAGCGCCGCGATCGCCACTCCGTAGGGGGTGGCAGGCTGCAGGCCGATGCTGCCGCAGATCGCCCAGGTCAGGCTGCTGGCCAGGGCCACGGCCAGCACCAGGCGGACGCTGCGACCCGCGGCTGCGCTCACGGCCGACGCGCCAGGCTCTGCAGCAGCCCCACCAGCAGGCTGATCAGCAGCAGCGCCAGCCAGAACCACAGCCGCGGCGGTTCGCTGCGGCTGCACAAGCCCAGCAGCAGCAGGCTCAACCACGGCCAGGGCTGCCGCCAGGGATGCAGCAGCCGGGCGAGCGGCAGGGAACGCCGGCTCCGACCCGAATGGCTCTGCGTCACGCCCTTGCCCCCATGAGCCAGCGCCAGAAGGGTGCCAGATAGCTGAGCACCGAGCGCAGCTCCACCTCCGACTCCACCTCCACGGGGGTGCGCTGCGGCAGGGACTGCTCCGGCCCCCGGCCGCCGCTCCAGGCCAGGCCGGAGGGGGTGTCGGCCTGATCGAGGCTGACGACCGCCAGCACCAGTGGTGCACCACTGCGGCCCGGCAGCTGGGAGGTGAGGTCGCCGCCCTCGCCGTAGGAGCGCTCGCGGGCGGAGGCCATCAGGTTGAGGGCCTCCTCCTGGCTGCCCAGCTGAGCGGCCACATCCGCCAGCTCGACGCTGCCGGTGGAGAGGCGCACGATCCGGCCCGGCACCAGGCCGTAGCGCTGCTCGCTGCCGCCGAAGCTGTCGCGGCTGAGCAACTGGGGATTGAGCTTCACCTCGTCGCCCACCGCCAGACGGCTGGCGTCAGCGGCGGTGAACAGCACCACCGCCTGACGCTCCCGGCTGCCGGCCGGGACAGCGATGCTGCCCAGCTTCTGGCCGGGCGTCACCGGCTGGCCGGGCTGCACCGCCAGGTCCAGCACCCGGCCGGCCGCCGGGCTGAACACGCTCTGACTGAGGGTGTCGCTGTCGAGCGCGGCCCGCTGAGCCTGCAGCTCGGCACCCTGAGCGGCGAGGGACGCCCGGCGGGTGCGCAGCTCCGCCAGGCCGGCGTCGATGGAGGCGATGTCGGCCCGGTTGCGCAGCCAGAGATCCTGCGCCGAAACCCACAGCGGGCTGAACCGGGCGATCACCCTCTCGTCGCGCAGCTGCTCGAGGGCCGTGAGCTGCTGGCGCACCGGCACGTTGGTGGTCTCGATCTGGCTGCGGCGCAGCTGCAGCGCCGAGCGCTGGTCAGCCAGGGCCTGGGCCTGCTCGACCAGCAGCCGCTGCTGCCTGGCGAGGGCCGTGAGCCTGGCGCTGGTGGTCTGGGGTGTGGCGGGCAGGGCGGTGCCGGCCGGTCCGGAAGCGCTCTGGCCGACCCGATCGAGGCTGATCAACCGCTGCCCCGCCTGCACCGGATCACCGACCGAGACCAGCAGCGCCTGCACCTCACCGGGGCCTCTGGCGTAGACCCCCCGCCGGGTTTCCGGCGGCGTCAGCACCCCCATGCCGCGCACCAGCACCGGCACGCCAGGATGGGCAGCCCAGATGAGACTGAGCAGGGCCACCAGCCCCACGGGCAGACACGCATACAGCCGCCAGAGCAGGGGGGCCGGCGAGGAGCTCATGGCGGCAGACCGTTGGCCGGATGCTAGTGGCCAACTGCAGAACCGCATGATCGGCGGCAGCCGTCCTCGACGCCGGCGCCACCAGCACAAGGGGAAAGACGTACTGCCCGCGGCGGCCGGACTGCCTCCGCCGTCGGCAGCGGCCATGGCCAGAGCCGGGCTCACGGCGCGGCTCTGGCCTTGATGTCGGCCTGATCGCCACTGCGGCGCAATCCGACACAAAAAAACCACCCGTCAATGACGGGTGGGACGGTTGCCGGCTGGCGTCAGGCCGGCAGGGCGGCGCCTGGGGATCAGACCAGAGCCTGCCCCTGAGCGGCGGTGTGATGGTGGTAGACGTGGCCGCGGTAGTGGAGCTCCAGCGCCGGATCGACGGGGGCTGCCTGATGGCGCAGCGGGGCATGGAAGTGGTGGCCGCGGTAGACGTGATCGACCGGGGCGACGGGGGGTTGCTCGTGGCGGCTGTTGTCGTAGCTGACGCCGCGATAGAGGAGACGGGTCATGGTTCGGAACCTCGGGGTTTGAGGGGGTCCGCAATGCAGGTG
>CAYNGR010000158.1:0-7027 GCA_964396755.1 uncultured Cyanobium sp.
GCAGCAGGTAGTGCAGCCCATTGGCCTCAGCACCCGAGCGGCCGTCGCGCCAGTCGAGCAGCCATTCGGCGCCTGGGATCACGGTGCCGGAGACCAGGCCGAGGCCGGCGGTGGCCAGGGCGATCGGGGTGAGCGGGGTGCTGAACACGGCCAACACGGCTGATGCAGCACCGACGCCGATGCCTGCGGCGCTGAGGGCCAGGCGGCCGCGCTTGCTCTGAAGCCAGCTGTCGCGTGTGCGGGCTGATTCATTCAGCTCATCCATCAGGTCGGGGATGGTCTGATGTTCGAGTTCGGCGGCGAAGTCGGCGGACCAGGGTTCCTGGCGAATCCGCCTGGCCATCGCGGCGAGGTGCTGCCTGCCTTGTTGCAGGTCGTCGTTGTGGTGGCGGCGATAATCGAGGATCTGCTCGAGGGAGAGGGATGGATCGAGCACCGGCAGGTTGAGCTGGGCATCAAGGAGCGCGGTGGCCGCCAACTGATCGAGTTTCTGCTGGCGGGCGTGGATGGCCTGGGCCTGCTGCACAGCAGGATCCTGGAGGGCCCGCGCCAGTTTGAGGGCGAGCGCCTGACTGTGGAAGGGATCGTCGCTGATGGGAGTGGCACCGGCCTGCAGCAGCCCGGCGAACAGGGCATGGTTCACCATCACCGCCTCGCCCAGGGCCAGGGGTAGATCGGCGTAGCGGTATTCGACGGGCCCATCAGGACCGGGGCGGATTTCGTCGTAGGCCTGGCCAGTTTCAGCGAAGGCAATCACATCGGCTGGATTGGCACCGGCCGCCTCCACGTAACGGCTCGACTCCCCGGCAACGGAACGGGCGAAATCGCCAAGCAGGTGGCGCAGGGCCTGATCAGCCTGCAGATCCTGCGGCACCTTGGCCAGAGACAGAGTCCAGCGCTGGTGGCCTGTGGCCTCGGAATGAGCCTGGCAGAGCTGCAGGAAGGCGGGATCGGCCAGATCAGCGCGGATCGCGGCTGCCATCGGGCATTCATAGGTCTGCAGCACGGTGGCCGGGTCGACGACCCGCAGAATCCCCTCCTGTCGCAGCAGCTGAACTGCCTGGCTGACGCCCGGATCCAGACCAATGCTGTGGAGGCTGGCGCCGATGGGATCGAGGATCACCAGTTCGTCGAACCAGACGGCCGCCACCTTGAGCAAGGGCAGTTGCTGGTTGGTGAAGGAGGCGTAGGGGTAGTAGTAAAGCCGGTGGGGAGTCATCGCGGGCAACAGCTGTCAGGACAGCACAAAATGGTCGTCGGCACACCAGGCCGGATCACATAGCACCTCAATCCAGGCGGGATCACCCAGAGCCTGGGCGTGATGAATCTAGCCAGGGGTGATCGTGATGCTGTCTCCAACCTTGAGCACGAAACCCATGCCGGCGCGCGCCACCAGCAAGGTGCCACGCAGAACCCGGTAGGTTTCGGTGATCTCGGCATGAAAATGGGGCTGGCTGCGTTCGATGATGGCGATGGCGCGTTCGCCGTTGAGTTCGGCCACCATTTCCCGCTGGTCGGGGGCCACCTTGATCAGGCTGCCGGGGTAGGAGGCTGCTAGTTCAGCTCGATTCCGCTCAATCAGCGAGGCTTCCATGAATTCAGTCTGGAGATCGGAAAGGATCGATGCAAGCCACTGACTTGCCCACTTCAGTTCTAGCTGCAACAGGTCAGACGGTCAGCATTTGAATGGCTGGGTTGCACGCCGGCTTTTGTTCATGATTGGACTGTGCATCAACCCAATAGCGTCTGACATCTGCGATAAAACAACCATCGGACCAGATTTGAAAGGGGTTTGCTGATCACTGATCTCAGATCATGGGCCTCAACGGGCCTAGGCGTGAGATTAACCAATTTGGAACAGAGCAGGATGGCTATGGAGCCTTCGAGATGGCCCGCGAACAGGTAGGTGGACCCGGCAATCGCGGCATAGCGAGCGATGTCAGCCACATGAATTGTGGTTGAAACCGTTCAGTCGGCGGATGAACTCTAGATTAAGAGTCCTCTGCATTCAGCGTCATGGACCGTTAGACTATCTAATTGTGCCTGGCTGCATGAGTCTGTGGCCGATGTAGTTTGATTGATCATTAATCGTCATTGACTGGCCAAGGACCCAAAACATTCATGGCTTCCTGGGGACCGGGCCATGGCGGCATGGTTGCGATGAGGATGCACAGGGAAGTATCGCCGGTGTTACGAAACTGAAATGAGGTATGTGGAGGAATCGTCAGGCTGGAACCAGCGCGCACAGGAACAATCAGTTCTTCCGAGGCACTCTTGCGCCAAACTTCTCCTTCTCCGCTCATTACATACCATATTTCTTCAACGTTGGGATGCGCTACTGGTGATGAGGTTTTGCCTGCAGGAAGGGTGCAATGGCATAAGCCTCCACCCGTCATCTCAGGCAGGAGTCGGATCTCAGACCCATCTGGGGCGAGATAATCCGCATCGCCCTTCAGCGCCGTTGCTTGCAGCAGCGCTCGACTATCTGTCATTGAACCTACTCCCGCATGAATCAAAGAATCATAGGCCCGTAAGGGGCCGATCGTAGATTGAGGTTTCCAGGAGGCAGTTGGTCAAAGAGATAGCTCGCGAATAGGAAGGCGGCCCAGGCTTGCGCACCGGCGAGCTTGGCGTAGCGATCCCCCCGCACGGCCGGACCCACCTCGCCCATCAGCAGCTAGGTGAGCAGAGCGCCTCGCAGCAGGATGGAGAAGAAGTCTATCAAGCCGATGAAGAGTTTCTGGGGGCAAAGTACATGCTCCTTCTGCGCTATTGTTCGCTTATTAGAGCCTGCTACCTGCCGCAATTCCTACTGATAATATGTTCCGGATTGCCTTATGGCCCAGCAGGGTACTTATGCACATGGGTTAAAGATTGCATTCAGAGATCATTTCAAGAAATGATTGTAGTACCACTGTTCGGCTTTGTTATCTGGATCAAGGACTTCTTTTGCAGCCCATCCAGCATCCTCAACTGCCAATCCGATATCTGCGACTTGGCTAACTATCGGAATCTCCGACATGCCGATTGCCGCCAGAGTGGCGCGCCGCCCTTCGCCGGCTTTTACTTCGCTCGCGACGTCCGCCGCTCCAAATCCAATGCCTACCACAGGCGCTGCTTTCGCAACTCCACTGGTAAGAAACGGTGCAACGACGACTATAACTTTCAGTGCCTTGCTATTCGCGATTTTCTCAACGGTTTTGTTTGAAGCCACTGCCTCAACAGCAGCAGCAGCCTTGGCTTTGAGCTTACCCCATGGCCTGGATTCTGATACTGGTACACCACCTGACTGATCTAGAAACCCGGGCTTATCTCCAACGTAGCTATTGCTAACCTTCAGATCACGGGTTTCCGTGAGAGTATCTGTCGCATTCCTGCCCTCGAGGGATGGCTTCCATTCACTAGGGGCAACAGGCTCCTTAGTTACCGCGATGTCTGCTGTGCGAGCGCCCTGTGGCTGCCCACCTGGCGCCGTATCTACCTTGGTGATTAAGCCTGCCTCGAGCGTTACTTCAGGCACAAGCCTGCCACTCGTGTCGCCAAAGTGAGCAATATCCTTGGACTGATCGAATGCAGCCCGAGAGCGTTCCGCAATATTTTGTTGAAGATTGCTTCCGGCAAGGCCGCCCTGTCTACCTGAATATTTCAGTCTTAGTTCCTTGGCCGCGTCCGAATTCTCAGCAAGCTTTTCGAGCTGCGCACCTGTCGGTGGGGGAAGTCTCTCCCCACCTCGTGTAGCAAAAACCGACTGCTTGGTCTTGGGATCAATCCCAGTTTCCAAAGCCTTTCCTGCTTCAAATGCTGCCTGACGTGCTTCAAAGTCGATTACATCATCGACGCTATTGCCAAGTGGCGAAGGTCCGCCATTCGTTCCCACGCTATCAACAAGACTCGTCGGTCGACCGCTTACGTACAGATATTGATTAACTCCATCTTGAATATCTAATGGGTCGCATTTTGTCCACCTCCCTAGCCACGCCGCGTAGTACCTCGCCCCATGGTAACTTAGTCCACTCTCTTCATCTCTTTCCTTCCCCGTATACCGATACCGCTTTGCCGTCTCCGTCTGGCTGCGCACAGCCTGATAGGTCGAACTGCCGTATGGCGCATATTCCTCGTAAGAAATGATCTGCGCTTGCTCATCCAACTCAATGCTGGCTGAGCCAAGGTGATTGCCGAACTGATAGCGGATCAGTTGCCGGGGAGCCTGGTCAGTGCCCGCGGCATCGAGCGTGCGCGTCTCCACCAGGGCAATGCGCTGCTTGACGTCCATCACGTGCAGCGTCTCGCGCTCCAGCGTGGCGGTGTTTGCGCCGATAGGTCCGCTGTGCTTGCGGAATATTTCGAAGCCGTCGAGGTAAATACGTTCTTCAATGAGGTTGCCATTGTTCTTCTCCCACACCTTGCGAACGCGCTGGCCTGAGGCGTCGTAGACATAGAAGGCCGCGCCACCGCCGCCCTTGTCGACCTGGCGCAACTGGTCCTTGTAGTCCCAGTGCATGTTCGGTTCGGTTCCGCCGCCGCCCAGGTGGGGCATGCGCAGCATGTTTCCGTGGGAGTCGTGCAGATAGGTTTCGGGTGCGGCCGCAGATCCATTGCCCACCTGCGTGCTGGTCAACCGGTTGCTTGGCTTGCCCGGCTCCGTGAGGCTGGCTTCTGCGTAGGTGTATGCGCGGGTCCAGCCCGGATGCGCCGGGTCGCTGCCGCGGTGCTGCATCTGCAGGAAGTTGCCGACGGCGTCATACACATAGCGCTCGGTGTAGGTGCCCATGGCGTTGCCGTCCTGGGGGGCGAAGCGTCCTGCTGCATCGGCGCTGAGAATGCCCACACGGCCGTCATCATTGAAGGATTGCGGGATGGGCGCGCCGCCTTGGCCCAGGTGCTCGCGCCCGTTGGCCTGGATCAGCCGATAGAGGGCGTCGTAGACGTAATCGTTGCTCGGCTCAACGCGCTTGTTCTTGCAATAGATCGACTGTTGTGCATCGTCCTGGATGTGGGTGATGTTGCCGGCGGGGTCGTAGGTGTAATGCAGGTTCTGCACCTGCTTGCCGGGCCAAGCAGGGTCCGCGGGCTGCGGGTCGTCGCCGGGAAAGTCCGCTGGTTTCCGCTGGGTTAGCAACTGGGTGAGCCGGAAGGTGAGCGGCTCATAGCGGTAGATCGTGCTGGCGCCGTTCTTGTAGGCGATCCATTGGCGTTGGCCCTTGGCGTCGTAGTCGATGTCGGCCACGCCTACTGGCGAGCCTGGCTCGATTGCCGGATCGATCAGTCCATCAGGCTCGGCGGTCTGCTCCAGCCACACATCCACCCGTTCCAGCAGGTTGGCCTCGTTGAACACCGGCTGGATGACGTTGATCCTGTTGGGATGGCCGGGCCGGGCCAGATTGCTGTGCGGGGCGATGGACTGGATCGGGCGGTTGAGGGCGTCGTAGCGCGTGCCGCCCTCAAAGGTTTCGGCATCGAGTTGGGGCTGGGGATTGGCGCCCCAGTCGGGAATCTCCTTGTAGCGGGAGACCAGCTGGCGCGTGCTGCGCAGCAGGTTGCCCTTGAAGTCGTAGGCCTCGCTCGGGTTGCCGCCGGCGTCGAGCCGTGCGTTGGTGGCGATGCCGGCGGAATCGGAGTGCCGATAGATGCGGGTGCGCAGGTTGAGACGCTGCGCCTCGGTTTCCTGGGCCGGCGCTGCATTCAGCGGCGGCTCGCCGTATTCGATCTTGTCGACCAGGATGTCTCGGTTCAGCGTGCGCGGGTCGGAGTTGGGCTTGAGCGGATCGGCGTCGCTGAAAGTACCCCGCACCGTTTGTTCGACCGGGCGGCGCAGCGCGTCGTACGTCGTTGTGAAGTTGTGCCCGCGGCTGTCCCAGGCGCGGATCGGCTTTCCGGCCACGTCATTGAGCATCCAGCGCCCACCCGCTTCCATGCTGAGCTGGTGGATGCGGTTGCCCAGCATGTCGTAGGCGTAGCGCATCACAATCCGGCCAAGTGGATCATCGACCACGACCGGGTTGCCGGAAGCGTCTCGCGCTTCGGTATGGGTGATGGCATCGCGCACGGAGCGCTGATTGCCTTCGATGTCGAGCTCGACGCGGGTGCAGACCTCTTCGTCAGGTTTGCCGTCCAGAACATGGTCCTTGCAGACCACACGGTTGTGCGCCACGGTCAGAAACGGCCGGCCCAGGGCATCGAAATGGGCCATGGTTGGGGTATTGGCATGGGCGGCTGCACGTTCAGCGGCAGTCTTTTCAGAGGCGCGGCGGCTGGCGTTGTCTGGTAGTGGGTTGCCCTGGGCATCCACATCAGGCCACTGCACGAGTGCCTTGGCGGGATCGGTGCGCAGCTCATACCAGCTGGGTGTATGGCTTTCGCTCGCCAGCTTCTGGAAGAAGCCGCCCACATCCGGATCCGCGCTGGGATCGAGTACGCTCGCCTTACGGCTCGTCAGGTCGAAGCGGGCCACGGTGTCATTGACATCCCAGCTGGTCTGCTGCCAGGGGTCGAACACCACCTTCTCCCAGGTGTGGTTCGGATGCAGCGTGGCCACCACCCGATCGGCCGGGTCGTAGAAGAGCACCGGGCTGACGCCCTGGATCACCCCGAACTCGAAGCCCTGCGTGGCCGAGAAGAAGGGCTCGTACTGCCGAACCGGTTTGCCCTTGTTGTTGAACACCGTCCAGCCGCTGCCGACCCAGCGGGGGTTGAGCTGCGCTGAGCTGTTGTCCTGCGGATCCAACCGGCCCGGTTCGGCCTGGATCTTCTTCTGAATCTCACGGCCGAAGCCATCGGAATAGCTGAAGCTCACCTGCAGCCGGCTCTGCTGACCCGCCGCCAGATCACTCACGTGGGTTTCGCGGGCGATGGTGGCCGCCACGGCGGGTTGCCACTGGGATGGATCCCCAGGATTGGCGGCTTGGGTTATCCAGAACCGATCCAGGTCGTAGACGGTGCGGCTGGTGGCGCCTGCCAGCAGATCCCGGGTGACAGTGGTGGCCTGGCTGCGCTTCGGGTCGGAGGGGTTCGCTTCCACCGGATCGGA
>CAYNGR010000159.1:0-7022 GCA_964396755.1 uncultured Cyanobium sp.
TGGCTCAGTTTTCGGTGTCGGAAGTGGCTCAGTTTTCAGTGTCGCTTGACACCAGTACCGGGCCACCGACTACCGGGATCTGCTGGGAAAGCACGAGATCGTCTGCAGCATGTCCGCCAAGCAAGGGCTGCTGCTGGGACAACGCGGTGGTGGAGAGTTTCTTCTCCACACTCAAGCTGGAGTTGGACCTCGATGACAAGCGGCAAGACCTGATCGCACCCCAGCACCTGCAGCGCGACCTAGCCTTCTGAATCGAGGGGTACTACAACCGCGAGCGCCGCCACTCCACCAACGGCTACCTCAGTCCGATCGACTACGAACAGCGGGCCCTCGCTTGCCCTACCCTCCCAACTGTGAACTCCTGATCGGTGTCCACGAAATCGGGGGAACCCCAATCGTTGCCACATGGCCCATGGCGGCCTCAGCCCCCAACAATGGCTCCAACGGTTGCCGGTCGCTGAATGGCCTGGTGAGACAGAACACCTAGGCTCTCCCAACATCCAGGTCCTTCCGTGCCGAAACCTTCGCCGCCTGAATCCAGGCAGCGGCCGGATCCCTCACCCGGCGCTGGCGACCCCACTCCGTCTGCCCGTGAGCTGCTGCTATTAATCGTGGCCTATCACCCCTCAGCCGGTGAGGTCGAGCAGTTGCGCGACTGCCTGGCTGCCCTGGCCCCGCACGTCGGCTATGCGGTGGTGGTCAACGACCACCGCCCGGGGGAGCCGGTGGAGGAGTTGGCGACTGCCGCTGATGCCTTCCTCACCAACAGCGACAACCCTGGCTACGGCAGGGCGGTCAACCGTTTGTTGGAACAGATCGGTCGCCTACCACCTCACATCGGGGTGCTTAACACCGATCTGACCTGGGCGGAAGGTAGCTTCGAGACTCTGCTGAGCTGGCTGCAGCGCCATCAGGATGTGAGTCTGGCGGTGCCGCAGATCCTTGATCGGGCCGGCCGGCCGCAACAACTTTGTAAGCAGAATCCAACCGTCCTCGGCCTGTGCAGCCGCCGCTTCCTACCGGAAAGTCTCAAGCCAGGCTGGCTCAAACGCTATGACCGCTGGTATGTGATGGCTGATCAAGATCCCGATCGAATCTTCGATGTTCCCTATCTGAGCGGCTGCTGCATGCTTTTGCGAACTGAAGACTTCCTGAAGGTGGGCTGCTTTGATGAGCGTTATTTCCTATATTTAGAGGACGCAGATCTCACCCGGAGCCTGGCGCAGCAGGGTCGCTGCGTGCACCTGCCGCTGGCTGCGATAATGCACGGCTGGGGTCGTGGCAATTATCGAAGTTGGCGTTTAATGCTGGTGAACATGGTCAGTGCCTGGCGCTATTTCCGTAAGTGGGGACTCTCTCTCTGGTGAGCGTTCAACCGGGCAACTATCGAAGGGCACGGCTATAGAGATCCATGTAGGCCTGTACCATACCGCGCCAGCTGAACTTGGCGGCAGCTGCGGCACAATGAGAACGCTGTACTGCCAACAACTCAGGATCATGCACGTAGCGCTCAATCGCTTCGGCAAAAGAGCCAGCATCCGCCCTGCCATCGCGGAGAGGAATTGTCGTGCCAGCCGCTCCCTCCGGGCTTGTCAGCATCGTCGGTATTTCACCGATCGCACTGGCCAGATAGGGGCGTCCTGCCTGCAGGCACTCGATCAGCGTTAGCGGCTGGCTCTCGCACACAAAGGATGTGGGCAACAGGCCGAGGTCTGCCGTGGCGAAGTAGGCCCGGCTCTCAGGCCGAAGGCCTAAGAAATGAACATAACTCTTGTGCTGATGCTGTTGACGCAGCCCTGCTGCAGCCGGTCCGTCGCCGACCAACAGCAGCTGGATGTCACGTCCGCAACGCTGGCGGGCGAGTCCGACGGCCTCAATGGCTACAGCCCACCCTTTTTCGGGTATGGCGCGGCTCACCAGGGTGATGACAAAGGCATCATCGTTGATCCCTAACTGCCGGCGCGAGATTGACTGGTAGGGCTGGTCTGGAACAGCATTGGGGATCGCCACCAGCCGAACTGGATCCAGCCCCATGGATAGCAGTGGTGCACGATTTTTTTCAGCCACATAGGCCGCGGAAGCCAAGCCAGGCCGGAGAATCGCTCCGATCCGATGCCATTCGCTGGGTGGCATCTCGTCATACATGCCATGGGAAGTGATGATGTGAAGGACTTCGGGGAAGGTTCGCAGCAGCTCGCTCACCATGGTGTCCACCCACGCGTGATGGCTGTGAACCAGTTCAATCCCAAGGTCCCGGATCAGACTTCCCAGCTGCTCCAGGGAGCGCAGGGTGATTAGAGGCACCTCGGGGAGCAGCATGCTGGCTATACCAGGCTGCGCTGGCAGCTGAGCGCAATCAAGCACCGTGACGGCATAGCCTTCGGCGTGCAGACTGTTGGCGAGGCGGAGGGGAAACACCTCGCCTCCACCGGGGACGAGAGAATAGGTGACAATCAGCAGATTCGGTTTGCGATGCTGCCCAGCCAGTACGGGTTGAAGCTTACCAATGGTCTCCTCGAGTGGAATCGGGATGGCCTGGTGTTGGCGCTCTTGCCAACGTTGACGCAGTTCCTGTTGCAGCTTGCGACAGGCCCCGCCGCTGAGCCTGTAATGGTTAAGGACCCACTCAGCCACATTAACGTGTTCTGCTAAATACTGTTCCTCGAGCTGCAGGTTGACCGAATTGTTGGCGCTGTGCTGCCGATAGCTATTTACAGAGCTTGGACTATAGCTTACAAGTCCTCCACGCGCCAAGCTAAGATAAAAGATCCAGTCACCACAGGCCTGCATCGATGACCATGAAGGATCGTCAAATAATGGTGAGTTTTTAGGGGCACGGAAGATGCAGCCGCTGACATTGGGGATCAGATTACGCCGACTCCACAGCTGCTCCACAAGGGTCTGACTGGCCTGTGTGAAGGGACGACGCCAGAGGGCTGGATTCCATTCAGGCAGGTAATCCTGCATCGACCACACTTGATGCTGACCGCTCTGATCGCAGAAGCGGGTGTTAGCAAAGGCAAGCATTACAGCTCTGTTGCGGAAGCAAGGCACCAGCGCCGCTAAAAACTCTGCGTCGCAGAAGTCGTCTGACTCGGCAATCCAGATCAAGTCACCGGTTGCAAGCTCCATCCCCCGCCGCCACTGCCGAAAGGGTGATCCGGAATTGTGGCGGTTGACCACGAGACGGGTGTTATCTGGGTACAGCGCTGCGAAGCGCCTCAGAATGGCTGCGCTGTCGTCTGTGGATGCATCATCAAGCAGGATAACCTCGAACTGGCGATAGGTCTGGTTAGCAATGCTTGCAAGTCTTGCTTCCAGATAGGGAGCATGGTTATAGCAGGGAACAATAACGCTAACCAGGGGCGAATAGATTCCATCACTGGTGTCAAAAAGCAGGTTCTTACCGAATCCAAGAATCCCAGAGTGTACCAATTGCCGCCCGGAGGCCAGAAGTCGACGAAACTTGAAGAACAAAAGATCGTGCAACCCTGGAACGCGTGGATAGATCCAGCGGAATGAGGTGTCGCGCAGTATGCGGCCTGAACGGCGAAGGCGATGCATGATCGTTAGGTTGACCTGACCATCAGAGCGTGGTCGTCATGAGGGAACGCGAAGGGCAACTATTTTCGCTCAGCTTCAGGTTGAGGACTGGTGCGGTAAACGCGGGCACCAATCGCATTTTGGCATGAGCGGCCCAGAACAAGGTTGCGCCTGCACTGTCTGACAAAGAGCCGAGATGCCTTCACGCAATGCCCTGGTGATCCAAGGACTGGAGCCATCGGATGCAGCAGCCTGGTGAATGATGGCTGGCAAGCAGCAGCTCTCCTATTGTGCCGGAGCAGTGGTAGACCTCAAAAGCCAGCAGCATGAGAGTCAGATTGAAGGCGACACGGCCTTGTTCTACCATCACAGGGAGCAGAGTGATGATGCTTTCGGCTGGTTGAGCGCTGGTTTCGGATGGGACAAGTCTCGCGATTGCCCGTGCTGACTCCAAGCCCGTGTTGTCGAAGCTACAGGCATCACGCATGATCATTTGCCATCGCTTCACGATGGGGAATTTCGGGGGTGAGCACACTTTTAATGCTTGTCAGTTTCTCGTGAAAACTGCAAAGAGCTCATTTTGCCTAGGATTCACAGCGAAGCATACAACGATTCTTGTGATCAAGCTACAACGGCTGTGACGATTTCCTTCAAATGAAGGAATGAGAGAAAGGCCATACTGGATTTGGGTGATGGTTCTTGCAATCCTTAAAGTGTCCGACCAAAGGAATGCTACAGGCACATAGTCTGGCAAGAAGTGATTAACTAGTTTGAGCACAGAATGTCAGGTTCTCTTGAGAGAGGAGGCCTTGTCTTGGAAGCTGCCGAGCAGCAATTGTAGGTAGGTAACCTTGCGCAACTTGATATTTGCGCGTAACGACATTCCAGCCTGAAGGGGCAGCTTCGTGCCATCCTTGAGACTCAGAAACTGAGTAGCAAGGCTAATTTCGGCGGGGAAACGATAAAGCTGATTCTTTTCGTCAGGAGGCAGTGCATCGGAGCCGATCCTCTTGACCGTACCATCGATGGCACCAAAATCGCTCGCTGGGAATGAGTCAATGCTCAATTCGGTCTTCTGACCAGCCTTAACGAAGCCGATACTTTCACTCGGAATCTGCACCCGGGCGACCAATCGATCGCGGGGCACGATCTTCATCACAGGTTCACTCGTCTGGGCAACGAATCCGGCCGCTTTGGGCTTGAGTTCGAACACCACGCCGTCAACAGGGGACTTGATCGCCTGATAGCGGATATTGACGTTCAGTTCGGTGAGCTGGTTTCGCAGCTGAGCAAGCTGACTCCGCAACTCCTCGACTGACTGCTCGAGGATCGCCATTTGGCGACGCTGATCGACCTGAGTCTGTTTAAGCTGGCCGCGGATCTCCTCGACCTTATTGCGTTGCTGCAGCATCTGCAGCTCAGCTGCTGCACCTTCCTTGGAGAGATCATCGAATCGCCGCATGATCTCCTCGTTGAGCGCGATATTTCTGGTAAGCACGCTCTGCTCGGTCTGATTGAGCTGTAGATAGCGTGCCATCTCCTGCTCCTTGAGCGCCAACTGGTTCTGCTTCAACAGGATCGACTTTTCCAAGGTACGGCGTCGATCAAGGGTCGCTTCGGTGTCAAGCTGCATCAGGATCTGGCCGGCCCGGACGCTCTGGCCGTCCTTGACCAGGATCGTCTTGGCCACACCTCCCACTGGCATCTGAATGTCCTTAACTTGCCCCGCAGGCTCAAGCTTGCCCGGTGCCGTGACGATCTGATCCGTTTTTGCTAGAGCCAGCCAGCCGAAGCCGAAGGCAGCGGTCGCCATCAGGGCCCAGGTGATCGACCGTCCCCAGAACGGAGACTGACGCAGATGGATGCCCTCATGGCTGGCATTGCTAACGCCCTGTTCCAGAGCGGTTTGGGCTCTTCTCAGCAAGCGCGCCGGACTGGTAACCAATGGTTTCATCGTGAGGCCTCCTGCTGGCGATAAAGGGCGTAGTAACGGCCACGCAAATCCATGAGTTCATCATGGCAACCCATTTCGGCGATGACGCCGTCATGCATGAGCAGGATCCGGTCGGCTCCCCGCACCGTATTGAGTCGGTGGGTGATGAAGAAGACCGTGCAGCCCAACCTGGCTCCCATGAGGTTGTCGCAAACGCGCTTTTCGGTCTCGTAATCGAGGGCAGAGGTGGCTTCGTCCAAGATCAGCAGACGTGGCCTGCTAAGCAGAGTTCGGGCGATGGCGATGCGTTGCCGCTGGCCGCCGCTGAGGCTGGCACCCCGCTCTCCGACCGGCGTGCTGTAGCCGGCAGGTAGCTGCATGATGAAGTCATGGGCATCAGCCTGGCGAGCAGCCTCAACGATGGCCTCACTGGTTGATTCCGGGTCAGTTAGGGCAATGTTCTCAGCAACAGTGCCTGAGAAGAGCAGCGGATCCTGCGGGACGATCCCGATCTGGCGGCGCAGGGAATACAACTCAACCTTATCGATGTCGTACTCATCTACAAGAATTTTGCCGCTCTGCGGGCTGTAAAGACGTGGCAACAGTTTCATCATGGTGCTCTTGCCGCTGCCGCTTTGGCCGACGATGCCGATAAAGCTGCCTGCAGGGAAGTCACAGCTCACCTTGTTGAGCACCGGCTTGGCTCCGGGAGTGAAGGCAAATGTGACCTCATCGAACTTGACATGGCCACTGATCTGAGGGAGTGGGATCTTCTGCTGGTCCTGCTCGGTGGATTCCACAGGGGTGTCAACGACGTCGGCGAGACGCTCCATTGACACCTTCACCTCTTGAATATTTTGCCAGATGCTGGAAAGACGCAGAAGCGGCTGCGTGACATAGCCACTGATGATGCGGAAAGCGATCAGCTGGCCCAGAGTGAGTTCGCCGTTTAGCACCATTGATGCACCGACCCAGAGAACCATTAGCTGCGAGATCTTCTGCAGCACTTGACTGGTTTGGGACAGGGTGGTGCCGGTGATCGTACGCTCGAAACTGCGGGTGATGTAGCGGGCATAGAGGTCCTGCCACTTCCATCGGCTAACCATCTCAACGTTCTGCGCTTTGACGGTCTGGATGCCGGTCAGCACCTCAACAAGGTGCGACTGGGTCTGGGCGTTGGCCTCGGCGCCCTGGCGCAGCTGCCGGCGGAACAGTGGGGAACCCAGAACGGTCAGACCGACCTGCACGGGGACAACCGCCAGGGCCACGAGGGTCAGCAGCCCGCTGTAAATCGCCATCACGACGATGTACACCACCGAAAAGACGGCATCAAGAATCGTCGTCAGACCCTGGCCCGTAAGGAAATTACGGATCTTCTCAAGTTCCGCAACTCGCGAGGCCAAGTCTCCGACAGGCCTGCGGTCAAAGTAGTTGAGAGGAAGGCGCAGCAGGTGATCGATCACCTCGGCTCCCAGGCGCATATCGATGCGATTGGTGGTTTCGGCGAATAGGAACGTGCGCAGGCTGGTGAGCACGCCTTCCAGGA
>CAYNGR010000160.1:0-6863 GCA_964396755.1 uncultured Cyanobium sp.
GTGGGATGGCTGTTTGCAGTGGGATGGCCATCTCTGGTGAGTTGCCGCTCTGCGGTGGATGGCGCGGCGCTGGTCGAGGGGCTCCCAGTCGCTGCTGGCGGGGCGGTGCCGCTGCTCTGCACGCCGCGCTGCCGCGGAGAGGACGGCAGGCGCAAGTCAGCGCTGCGATGACAAATCCGGGAATCTCTTTACGGTGACAAACGATCCGCGTTCGCGTCGTGACCACCTCCCTGCCGACCGTGTTCAGCACCACGCCGCGCCGCGGGCTGCACAGTGAGCACTTCCCAAAACCGGTTGCTTCCTATAGCCAGGGCTTTCAGGTCGGCCAGCTGGTGTTCATCACCGGCCAGCTGCCTGTCGATCCCGGCAGCGGCGAGAAGGTGGGGGATGGAGATATCACGCTGGAGGCGCGGCAGACGCTGCACAATTTCATGGCGGTGCTCGAGTCGGCCGGTTGCACGGCCCGCGATGTGGTGAGCGCGGTGATCTATCTCACCGACATCAACACGCTCGATACGGTGGATGCGGTGTGGCAGGAGTTCTTCACCGATCCTGCCAACTATCCATCCCGCGCCGTGGTGGAGGTGTCGGCCCTGGTGCTCGGCATTCAGCTGGAGATCTCCGGCATCGCCGTCAAGGATCAACCCTGAGGGCGCCTGCACTGGCAGGGCTGTTGCCCGCTTGTCTGGCCGCCGCTGCGCAGGACCGCTCCGCCAGCGGCATCGCCGGCTCCCGAGCGAGCCCTGCCCGCTTCAGCGTCCCGGCGATGCTCCGTCCCCGCCGCGCTTCGTTCCGCTCCCCTCCGCCGTATGCGCCATGTCCGATCCCACCCTGCCCGCCGACTCCCCGCAGGCGCCGGAGCGCCTCTCCTACTGGCATCTGTGGACCGATGACGACGGCGTCAGCCGTCAGACCCTCTGCCAGCTGCCGGACTTGCTGATGGGGGTTCTCGGCCCCGGCGATTCCCCCCAGTGGAGTCTTGATCTGATCAAGGACGGCAACAGCTTCCTCACCGAACTGCCGGTCGGCTGGACCGCCAGCTGGCACATGAATCACGTGCCCAAGTGGATCTTCGTGCTGCGCGGCAGCTGGAGCGTCGAGAGCATGGACGGCCAGCGCCAGGTGTTCGGCCCCGGCGAATTCTCCTTCGGGGGTGATCAGGGCTGCCTGGCGGGCGCGGACGGCCGCATTGGCCATCTCTCCGCCCAGGTGGGCGATGAGCCCTGCCTGCAGCTGATCATCCAGCGCAATGACGACGCCTGGAGCGGCGCCCGTCCCGGCGCCTTCTCCTGAGGCGCCATGGCTCCCCTTCCCGCCTGCCTGGAGGTTCATGATCCGCGCTTTGAGGCGCTGGTGCTGTTCAACGCCGAGCTGGAGTTGCTGGCGGAGGGCTTCCGCTGGCTAGAGGGGCCGGTCTGGTTCGGCGACCACGCCTGCCTGCTGTTCAACGACATCCCGGGCAACCGCACCCTGCGCTGGAGCGAGCAGCACGGCGTCACGCTGTTCCGTCCGAGCTCGGACTTCGCCAACGGTCAGACCCGCGACCGGCAGGGTCGGCTGATCAGCTGCCATCACCGCAGCCGCTGCCTCAGCCGCCTCGAGCACGACGGCAGCGTCACCACCCTGGTAAGCCAGGCGCGCGGCCGTCGGCTCAACTCCCCCAACGACGTGGTGGTGAAACGCGACGGCTCGATCTGGTTCAGCGATCCCCTCTACGGCCTGCTTAACGACTATGAGGGTGGCCGGCAGGACTCGGAGCAGCCGCCGGCGCTCTATCGCCTCGATCCCGACACCGGCGTGGCGGAGGCGGTGGCCACGGATTTCGATGGTCCCAACGGCTTGGCCTTCTCACCCGATGAGCGGTTGCTCTACGTGGCCGAATCCGGCGCCCCTGGCGTGGCGGAACCGCGCCAGTGCATCCGCCGCTTCGTCGTCAGCGAGGACGGCCGCAGCCTCAGTGGCGGCGAGGAGTTCCATCGCATCAGCCCCGGCTGGGCCGATGGCTTCCGCGTCGATGAACACGGCAACCTCTGGTGCGGCGCAGCCGATGGCGTCCACTGCCTCGCCCCCGATGGCACGTTGCTGGGCAAGGTGCTGGTGCCGCAGCGGGTCTCGAATCTCTGCTTCGGCGACCGCTACGGCAGCCGCCTGTTTCTGTGCGCCTCCACGGCGCTGTACGCCCTGTTCACAGGCACCCGCGGCGCCAACCTCCCCTGAGCTGAGAGCCGCCGCCCTTGCGCCGCCCCCGTCTTTCCTTCCGTCCCCCCCCATGGCCAATCCCCAGCTCGAAACCTTCCTGAAGCAGGCCAAGGGCGATCCCGCCCTGCTGCAGCGCCTGGCCGCCTGTGCCAACCTCGACGCCATTGCCGCGTTGGGGGCATCGATGGGCTTCATGTTCAGCGGCGTCGATCTGGTGCGCCACCAGGCCGAGGCCACCCTGCGCCTCAGCGAGGAGGAGCTGGCGGCGGCCGCCGCCGGGGTGGAGCTGGAGGGGCACCTCTGGCTGATGCAGATCGTCTGGGGCTGAGCTGGATCATGCGTTACGTGTTGCTGCTCGAGCTGACTGATGCCAGGCGTCTGGCGGCGGCGGCCCAGGTGGAGGCCGACCGCCGCAGCGCCGCCGTCACGGTGGCGGTCGTCGATGCAGGCGGCCAGCTGCTGCTGCTCGAGCGCCGCGACGGGGCCAGCCCCGCCAGTGCCGAAGTGGCGGTGGCCAAGGCCCGCATGGCGGCGCTCAATGGCAAGGCCACAGGCGATCTGGAGGCGACGATCAACGGCCCCCGGCCGGCTCTGATGCAGCTGTCGGGCCTGCTTGGCCAGCCGGCCGCCGCGATGGCCGGTGGGCTGCCGCTGCTGCATGAGGGCTACTGCATCGGGGCGATCGGCATCTCAGGCATGACCCCGGAGGTGGACGTGGCGATTGCGGTGGCGGGCCTGTCGGCGCTGCTGGCCTCAGGCCCGACGTCGCCGTCCGCCTGAGCCTCTGCCCAGGGCACCCGGGCGGGCTCTCCTCGACAAGACCCACGACCGATGATGCCCCGACCCCAGGAGGCTGCCGCCGCAATGCCGTCCACTGCTCCCCTGCGCCGCGGCCTGGCGCGGCTGCTGCCGTTGTTGCTGCTGGGGCTGGCGGTGGGCTTGGCCTGCTGGCCGCTGAATCTGCTCGACCGGGCGCAGGATCTGCTGCTGCGGCGGCTGCCCGCCTGGGGTGGCCGCTGGGATGTGTTGACGCTGCCGCTGGCCCTGTCGCCTCTGCTGGCGATGCCGCTGCTGCTGCTGCTGCAGGCGCGCCTCTGGAGCGACGGTGCCGGCTCCGGCATTCCCCAGACCATGGCCAGCCTCGAGCGCCCGCAGGAGGCCGCCTCGCTGCTGGCTCCCCGCCCCACGCTGCGCCGGCTGGTGCTCTGGTCGATCGCCACGCTGGCGTTGTTCCCCCTCGGCCGTGAGGGCCCGGTGGTGCAGGTGGGCGCGGCGGTGGCCCACGCCCTGCAGCGACGCTGGCCGCGGCTGCTGCAGGCCCTGAGCCCCGGCGACGGCCTGGCGGTGGCGGCGGCGGCTGGACTGGCCGGCGGCTTCAACACGCCCCTGATGGGGGTGATCTTCCTGGCTGAGGAGCTCACCAGCCGCTTCACGGCAGGGCTGATCTGGCCGGGCCTGCTGGTCTGTGCCGTCGCTGCGGGCTTCAGCAACCTGGTCGGTCAGCCCGAGTTCGCGCTGGGTCTGCTGCGTGTGCAGCCGATCGAGCCGCTGCAGCTGCTCTGGGCCCTGCCTGTCGGGGTCGTCGCCGGCCTGAGCGGCGCCCTGTTCGGCCGGTTGCTGCTGGAGAGCACCCGCCGGATCGCGCCCCTGGCCCGCCGCCGGCCGCTGCGAACGGGGCTGCTCCTGGGGGGGCTGCTGGCGGCTCTGGCCCTGCTGAGCGGTGGCGCCAGCGGCGGTGACGGCGAGACGCTGATGAGTCTGCTGATCGCTGCTCCCGACGGCGATCAAGCCACGCCGTTGCTGCTGCTGGTCCGCCTGATCGGCCCTTGTCTGGCTCTGGGGGCGGGGGTGCCCGGCGGCCTGATCGATCCGGCTTTCGCGATCGGTGCCGTGCTGGGTCAGGGCGCCGGCCAGCTGCTGCATCTGGGGGCGCTGGGTCTGGCTCTGGGCATGGCGGCGGCGCTGGCGGGAGCCACCCAGCTGCCGGTGATGAGCGTCGCCTTCGCTCTGCGTCTGGCGGGCGATCAGCAGCTGCTGCCGGGCGTGCTGCTGGCGGCCGTGATCGGCGCTTACTGCAGCCGGCTGCTGCTTGACAAACCGATCTACCACGCCCTGGCGGAGCTGGGCTCGGCGCCGCCGGGCCGTACCCAGCTCAGCTGAGCGGGGCCGAGGGCCAGGCTCGCGATGCCACCTGGCGCATCCCCCCAGAGCCGGCTCAGCTCCGCTGTGCGGTCTGCGGTCTGCGGTCTGCGGTCTGCGCTCTGCGGGCGGCACCCCGGCAGCCGCTGCTCAGGGTGCCGCCTCCGGGACCGCGGCGGCATCTCGCAGCATCCAAGCCGGCCTGGCTGGTGTCGATCCTGCTGCCTCGCGCTGCGCCGGCGTCAGCCGGCCCCCGCCATCGGCCGGGGCGCATGCCTCGGTGGAGAAGGCGGCACGGGACAGACCCAGCGCAGGGCCGTGCTCAGCATCGCGGCGGGCGCATTGGCGCCGCTGGGCTGCACCGGTCCACGCCTGGCGTGGTGGGCCGGCGGTCCCTCACGGCCGTGCCGTCGGGAGCCCACTTGGCAGGCTCCAGCCGGGCAGGATCAGCCCCGCAGGCGCTCGATCAGATGCGTGCCAACGCGCAGGGCATTGGCGATCGCCGTCAGCGAAGGATTCACCGCGCCGATGCTGGGCATGAAGCTGGTGTCGACGACATAGAGATTGTCGAGTTCGTGGGCCTTGCAGTTGAGATCCAGCACCGACGTGGCCGGGTCGCTGCCGAAACGGCAGGTGCCAGCCTGGTGGCCGACGGCGGCGATGCCCATGCTGTTGGCGATGTAGAACTGCCGCTCCACCAGGTGGTTGCGCAAGTAGAGGCGATCGAGCATGCCCTCGAGCCGGCTCACCAGGCGTTGGGAGGCGGTGGCATTGTTGACCGTGTAATCCAGCTTGATCTGGCCACTGCCGGTGACCGTGACGCGATTGTTGGGATCGGGAAGATCCTCGCTGGAGATCCAGAAATCAAGCGCGTGCTGGGCGATCTTGTCCATGCTCCAGCCTGGCATCATGAAGGTTTCCAGGGGCGCGTAGCCCTTCATGATCGCGCCGTCTGTCTTGCCGGTCATCTGGATGTTGCCCATCGGGTAGTCGAAGTCGGCATCTCCGAAATACCAGTCGTTGATCGAGATCGTCTTCTGGAACACGGTCTCGTTCGGCTCATGCGCCAGCGCCACCATCGCCTTGCTGTTGTGGAACATGTAGTTGCGTCCCACCTGATCGGAGCCGTTGGCCAGGCCGTTGGGATGCCGGTCGTTGGCGGAGAGCAGCAGCAGCCGGGCGCTGTTGGCGGCCCCGCAGCTGACCACAACGATGTCGCCGCTCACCTTCATCGCTTCGCCATCGCGCTCCAGCTCGACCCCGGTCACGTTGCGGCCGCTCTCGTCGGTGATCAGCCGCTGCACCAGGGCGCGGGTGAGCAGCGTCAGCTGGCGGGAGCCCAGGGCGGGCCGGATCCCCAGCACTTCGGCGTCGCTCTTGGCGTGCACCAGACAGGGGAAGCCATCGCAGCGGTTGCAGCGTCGGCAGCGGCTGAACGGCATGTTGCTCTCATCGAGCATCACGCCGCTGGGGGCATGGAAGGGATGCAGGCCGGCGACGCGCAGGTCGTCCACCAGCTTCTGGATGCGCGGCTCGTGGCTGATCGGAGGGTGCGGGTAGGGACTGCTGCAGGGCGGCTCGGTGGGATCCTCACCGCGCAGGCCGTGCACGTGGTACATCTCCTCGGCCTGCTGATACCAGGGCTCGAAGTCGCTGTAGCGCAGCGGCCAGGCCGGCGAGA
The DNA here is from genome assembly GCA_964396755.1 of uncultured Cyanobium sp. Taxonomy (GTDB): domain Bacteria; phylum Cyanobacteriota; class Cyanobacteriia; order PCC-6307; family Cyanobiaceae; genus Cyanobium. The sequence goes on from CAYNGR010000160.1 coordinate 6,020, forward strand.
TGCCGTCGAAGTGGGCCAGCTCCTCGAAGTCCCGCTGGCGCAGCCGGAAGTGGGCGGCGCCATACATCTTGGTGGCGCCGCCGACGAAGTAATGGCTGCCCGGTTGGAAGGGTTTGCCGTGCTTGTCGAGCCACGGGTCCTTCGACACGTAGCGACCCTTCTGCATCACCTCCTCGGCATCCCAGTTCTCCCGTTCCTGGGGTAACCAGTCGCCCCGTTCGATCACCAGCACCTTCAGGTCGCTGTGGCTGACCAGATGGCGCGCCAGGGTGCCGCCGCCGGCGCCGCTGCCGATGATCACCACATCGAAATGAGCGCCGTTGCTCACCTGCAGCTGGGCGGGATCGGGCAGCGGGGCCAGGGAGAAGCTCGGAGTCAGGGACGCGGAGGTCATCAGCGGAGAAGCGGTGCGGAGTGGGAAGAGGAGCGGGGGGGGGGGCTGCCCGGATGGCGGTGGCCAGGCGCCTCAGCCAGTTCTGGGGGGAAGGCGGCAGGCGGCCCAGCGGCTGGCTGGGGGCAGGGCCTGAGCCACGGCCTTGTCAGCGGACAGCACGGCGACAGGCTCGCCTCGGGGCTGGCACTTGCAGGCTCCGAGGCGTCTGCGCCACTGGTCCGACCTGATCGGCCCAGCCCCGTGCCCGCCAGGACGGGCGGCTCGGAGGGGGCTCCTGGCTGACGCGCAGGCCATGGGCCCCGGGCCGTGGCGCTGCCCGGGCCGGCGAGAGCAGGCCGTCCACCACCCGGTATCCGCCCCGGCCCCTGCCCGCTCGGGCAGCGGGACAGTGCCAGGGACGTGGCCGGCGGCAACGTCCTGGCCGGCGGCAACGTCTTGGCCGGCGGCAAC
>CAYNGR010000161.1:0-5197 GCA_964396755.1 uncultured Cyanobium sp.
CTGGTGGTGGGTCTGGGGATGATGCCCCGCGGCGAGGTGGGCCTGATCTTCCTGGGTCTCGGCCGCCAGGCCGGCATCCTCACCCCGGCCCTGGAGGCCGCCATCCTGCTGATGGTGATCGGCACCACCTTCCTGGCACCGATCCTGCTGCGGCTGGTGATTCCGTCCGAGCCCGAGGTGGCTGGGGCAGAGGCGACCTAGCTCTTCCGCTGGGCCCTCCCGCCGGTCGCCGCGCCAGTCCCCCACTCCCGTTGATCGCTCAGCTGCATCTGGTCCGTTGACCTGCTCCAGTCCCTACGCCGGTCAACGGGTGGCCCTGGCCACCCGCCATGGCAAGCAACGGGTGATCGGCTCTGCCCTGCGCCACGGCCTCGGCGCCGAGCTGCTGCACCTGCCGCAGCTCGACACCGACCAGCTGGGCAGCTTCTGCGGCACGGTGGCGCGCCGTGGCACGGCCCTCGAGGCCTGCATCGCCAAGGCTGAGCTGGCTCTGGCCGCCTGCGATGCCTCACTGGCGATCGCCAGTGAGGGCAGCTTCGGGCCCCATCCGGCCGTGCCGCTGCTGCCCATCGGCCTCGAGCTGATGGTCTTCCTCGATCGTGAGCGGGGCCTGACGGTCAGCGAGCAGCTGCAGGCCCATCGCACCAACTTCGCCCAGCGCAGGCTGCGGCCCGGGGATCTCCAGGCCGGTGGTCCTGGTCCTGAGCTGGAGCGCTGGCTGCAGGCGGTGGGCTTTCCGCATCACGCCCTGATCCTGCGTCCGATCGCCGCTGCCGGCGACGGCGCCCGTCTTCACAAGGGCCTGCGCGACATCGCTTCGCTGCTGGCCGCCATCGATGCCGCCACGGCCGAGGCGCCGCCGGACGAGCTGCAGCTGGAAACCGACATGCGGGCCCACTGCAACCCCACCCGCATGGCCAGCATCCGCCGGCTCAGCTTCCGGTTGGTGCGTCGCCTCGCCACCCCCTGCCCGCGCTGCCAGACCCCCGGCTGGGGCCGGATCGACGCGCTGCCGGGCCTGCCTTGTGGCTGGTGCGGTGAGCCCACCGAGCTGATCCGCGCCGAGGTGCACGGCTGCGTGCGTTGTGATTACCGTCAGGAGCTGCCGCGGCGCGATGGTCTGCGCCAGGCTGATCCGGGGCAGTGCCCGTTCTGCAACCCCTGAGCGCTCAGCTGATGGCGTGAGCCGTGGCCCGGCCGGTCCCGGGGCCGTGGCCATGGTCCGTCGGCTGCGTTGGTGGGGCCTCAGCGCCAGGGCGTGATTTGCACGCCGTCGTACTTGGCGAAGCTCACCTGCCAGGCCTGGCCCGCCAGGGCGCGCAGATCGGCCTGGAGGCTGTCTGTGCTGCCGCCGGACAGCCAGGCCGCCTTGAGTTTCGGCAGCTGTTCGCTCATCGTCTCCAGCGGCATCTCGAGCAGCAGCAGGCTGGTGTCGGCCGCCGCCCGTTGCAGCCCCGCTTCATCGCTCCGCTGCCACAGGCGCAGCAGCAGCTCCAGGGCCAGGGTGCGGCCCAGCTCACCGGGATCCTCAGCGTTGGCCGCCGCCGGCCACGACTGGCCGCCCAGGGGCAGGGCCCGTTTGCCGCCGATCTCCACCAGCGCCAGGGCAACCAGATAGGGGGTGTCGGCCATGGATGCTCCTGCGGGTGTCTCCACCCTGGGGGATCGGCCTGCCGCGCCGATAGCCCTCCGTCGCCAACGGATGGAAAGCGGCAGGGGCTGCCCGCGGCCTCAGCCCGCCAGTGAACGCCCCTTCCAGGTCCAGCCGCGACCGGTGAGGCTGCGCCACACCGAGGTGGGTCCCAGCGCCGCCACCACCAGCCCGCCGGCCCCCATCAGCCACCACAGCGTCAGCGGCACCTGGAAGCGCCGACGGGTCCACAGGCGCAGGGCCAGCTGCAGGCCGATGCCCAGCAGGGCCGCCGCCAGGGTCAGCAGCAACAGCGGTGTCATGTCCAGAGCGGTGACCGCCGCCAGCCAGCCGCCTGGATCGTGCGGCCATGCCCCGGCCAGAGCGGCAGGCACCGATGGTGGCTCGAGGCTGAACGGCTGGCCGCCGTCCAGCGTCCCCGGCGCCGAGAGCGTCTGTCCGATCAGGCCACTCAGAGCCGTCCCCGCCAGCAGCCAGGGGCCGCTGAACAGCAGCAGCACCACGCCCGAGGCCCCCAGGGCCTTGGCGATGCTGCGGTCCAGGCCGGAGAACCAGTTCTTGCTCCAGCCCTCCCACAGCGCGGCGAAGTCCTGGTACATGCGCAGATCCAGCCCATCGAGGCCGAGCAGATAGCGCAGGCGCAGCCCTGCACCCTTGATCCGCCGCGCCAGGGCCAAGTCCTCCACCACCTCGCCGGCCATGGCCCGGTGGCCGCCGATCGCCTCGTAGGCGCTGCGCCGGAACAGCATGAACGGCCCGGCCGCGAAGGCGGTGGGATCCTGCGGATCGTTGGCGGCCTCGATCGGGAAGCCCAGCCCCAGCAGGCTGGTCATGATCGGCTGCACCATCCACTCGCTCAGGCAGCCGCAGCTCAGCCGCGGCGCCAGGCTGAACAGATCGGCGCCTTCGGCAACGGCCTGGCCCAGGGCCCGTTGCAGGGTGGCGGGCCGCAGCCGTACGTCGGCATCGATGAACAGCACCCACTCGCTGCTCACCTGCTCGATGGCGCGGCTGCAGGCCCAGTTCTTGCCCACCCAGCGCTCCCCGTCGGGGCGTGGGCCGGCGTCCAGCAGGCCGAAGCGCTCCGGCCCGGCGCCATGGCGTTCCGCCGTGGCGGCGGCCAGCGCCGCGGTGGCATCGCTGGAGCGATCGTCCACCACCAGCACCCGCCAGCCGGGGCAGGGCGCGGCGCTGGTCAGCACGCTGGCCAGGCAGGCTTCGATGTTGAGGGCTTCGTTGTAGGCCGGGATCACCACCGTCAGTGAGGTGTCTTCCACGGCGGCGGCCTGGGGCCGCAGCTGCGGCGCCCGGCTGAACACACGCACCAGTCCGCCCAGCAGGATCGCCAGGCCGAGGTCGGCCGCCAGGGCAAGGGACAGGGCGGACCAGGCGCCCAACACCAGGATCGGGGGCGCTGCGCTCGCCAGGGTGATCAGCACGGACCGGCCTCGGGGGAAGGCTGCACGATGGCGCCGCCTGCGATCTGCTGGCTGAGCCAATCCGTTTCGGTGGTGCAGGCCAGCTCGCTGTCGCCGCTGAGGCTGCGCTGCAGGGCCAGCCCCTGGCTGAAGCGGCGCTTGCGCTGCAGCTGCTTGCCCAGGCCTGGGCCTCCCCGGCTTCCCAGCAGCTGCAGCAGGCCCCGGTCGGAGGTGCGGGCCGTCATCGGTTGGGGTGGACGGGCAGCGCATCGGTGCAGCAGCTGAAGCAGCGCAACGGGACGGATCCCGCCGACCTCGGGCCCGAGGGGCGCCCGCATCCTTGCGTCGCCACAGCCTGGTGCCATTCATCTGCCGCTCAGGACGGCAGCCCCAGCCGCCGGGCGCTGCGCCGCAGCACCTCACGGCAGTCGCCGCGCATCAGCAGGCCGGAGCCGCCCCAGATCAGCCGCGCCGGCAGATCCCAGGCGGCGGATCCCAGCTCGCGCACCGGCTGGAAGCCGAGCCGCTCGAAATAGCGCACCAGGCGCCGGTGCTGCCGCTGGCTGTCGCGGATCGCCAGGAAGCTGGCCGAGCGGCAGGGGGTGGCCTCCAGGGCCCAGGCGAAGCAGGCGGCCGTGATCAGTGGCCCCACCCCCAGGTCCGCCTCGCCCTGCTCGCGGCCGGCCACCTGCAGCGTGTCGACCCGCAGGCCATCGGCCGTGGGCAGCGCCCAGCCCCTGAGATCGCCCAGCAGCACCAGCCGCCCTTGCTCCCGGGGCTGCGCCACAGCGATGCGCAGGCTCCAGAGCAGCCCCAGCGGCCGCGCCACCTGCAGCCGCAACAGCAGCCCGCGCCGCCGCGCCTCCGCCTCCAGCTCCAGCAGATCCGGTTCGTTCATGCTGGATAGGCCTCGTCGCGCAGCACCGCCTCCGTGGGCAGGGCGCCGTAGAGATGGGGGAACAGCTCGCCGCTTTCCGGCGCCGGCTCGGCTACCACCGCCACGCCGACTGCCGCCAGGCGGGCCGGATCGATCGTCAGCAGCCGCACCGCCCCGGCCGGCAGATCGGCGTAGAAGCGCCGGTAGGTGCCGGCGATCTGATGGACATGGCTGGCATGGATGAAGCCCACCTGCTGCAGCGACAGTCCTCGGCTGGAGCGGTCATAGACGCCTTCGGCGCGGGCGCCTTGCCACTCCTCGCTCAGGGCCAGGTGATACAGCCAGCCCGGCGAGCGCCATGGGGAGCGGGGCGCCCAGGGCTCCTGCATCACGGCGCGCAGCGCGTCGGAGTCGAGGAAGCGCCGCAGCCAGGACTGCACAGCCTCCAGTCCGGGCTCGGCATCGAAACCGTCCGCATCGGCCAGCCGGAACTGGCGCACGAACGGCAGCAACGCCATGTCGGCCAGGCAGGCTCGCGAGCCCAGCAGCCAGCCGCCGGCATGCAGCCTGCGGTTCCAGGCGCGCAGGATCGCCAGGCCCTGCTCTCGATGCTCCTGCTGTTGCTCCAGGCCCTCGGAGCCATAGCGGCCGGCGTACTTGAAGCGATCGAGATGCCGTTTGAACGCTCCATCGTTCTCGGCGATCAGAGCGGCCATCTCGGATTGCGCCACGGCGCTCCAGCCCGTCAGCCAGCCCTGGTCGTCGCGCTGCTCCAGCGCCCAGCGCAGGATCGCCAGGCTTTCCGACAGCACCCTGCAGCCGGCGCCGCCGCCGCTCCCGCCCGGCTCCAGGCCCTGATCGGCGCCGGCAGGGTCTGACGAGGCCAGGGTTGCCTCGGCCCCCGTCGCCTCTGCCCCGCCTGCTCCAGGCCCACCGGTCGGCAGGACGAGCACCGGCACCGTGCCCTTGGCGGAAGCCGCCAGCAGTTCCGGCGGTTTGCTCTGAAGGGACACCTCACGCAAGGCCAGCTCGCGGCCTGGCCGCAGGCCCGCCGCCGCCAGGCCCAGCCGGGCACGGATGGCGTAGGGGCAGCGGCGGAAGCTGTAGAGGATCGCCGGGGCAGGGACCTGGAGCGCCGAACCGCCGGCCCCCTCCCTGGTCGCGGCATTGGGCGTGATCAGCCCGCCGCCGCCGCTGCGTGCCGATGCAGCCGCCTCCGGCGCGGTCGTCCCAGGCGCAGGGCTGCTCATG
>CAYNGR010000161.1:5297-6739 GCA_964396755.1 uncultured Cyanobium sp.
CAGCTCACCCCTTCGCGGTAGGCGGGGTGGGTCAGATCGGCCGGTGCCAGCGGCAGGCCGCAGGCATGGCAGAGCCGGTGGCTGCCCGGTTCGAGCCGGTGGTTTAGCGCCACCCGCTGGTCGAACACGAAGCATTCGCCCCGCCAGCTGCTGGCCGATTCCGGAATCTCCTGGAGGTAGCGCAGGATGCCGCCCTGCAGATGATGCACGTCGCTGAAGCCCTGCTGCAGCAGATAGGCGCTGGCCTTCTCGCAGCGGATGCCGCCGGTGCAGAACATCGCGATCGCCTTCGGCTGGCGGTCGGCCACCAGCGGCCGCAGCTCGCGCTCCACCCAGTCCGGGAACTCGCGGAAGCTGGCGGTGCCGGGATCGATCGCCCCGGCGAATGTGCCGATCGCCACCTCGTAGGCGTTGCGGGTGTCGATCACCAGCGTGTCGGGATCGTTGATCAGGCGATCCCACTGCTGCGGCGGCACATAGGTGCCCACCTGCTCGGCGGGCTTCACCGAGGGGCAGCCCATGCTGACGATCTCGCGTTTGAGCCGCACCTTGAGGCGGTGGAAGGCCTGCTGCGGCGCCCGGCTGAGCTTCGCCTCCAGCGGCTCCAGTCCCGGGCAGCGGCGCAGCCGCTGCAGCACCGCCCGCACGCCGGCCGACGGTCCGCTGATCGTGCCGTTCACCCCCTCGCTCGCCAGCAGGATCGTGCCGAGCACCTGCAGGGGCTGCGCCAGCTCCAGCAGCTCGCGGCGCAGGGCCGGTAGCTGCTCCATGGCGCAGAAGCGGTAGAACGCCGCCACCTCAACGGACCCGGCAGCGGCTGCTCCGGCTGCTCCAGCTGCAACGTCGCCTGGCGAGTCCGGGCCCGGCAGTGGGTGGGCCGCTGCGGCTGGCGCCGGCTGTCCGGTCGAGCTGCTGCGGGGCAGGGGCCCCGCCGGCGGCTGCGAAGGCGTCGGCATCGTCCGCCGGCTCAGGCGCCGCAGCCCTGGGCAGGGCCACTCTCGAGCCAGGGATTCACCCCCGCTGCCGCCAGCAGCTCCCGGTCGGCCGCCACATCTGGGTTGCCCGTGGTGAGCAGGGTGTCGCCGTAGAAGATCGAGTCGGCCCCCGCCAGCAGGCAGAGGATCTGGGCTTCGCGGTTCATGCCTTCCCGCCCGGCGCTGAGGCGCACGCGGCTGTGGGGCATCAGGATGCGGGCGGTGGCGACCATGCGCACCAGTTCCAGCGGATCCACCGGAGGCTGCTCCTGCAGCGGCGTGCCTTCCACCGCCACCAGGGCGTTGATCGGCACGCTCTCGGGGTGGGGATCGAGCGAGGCGAGCACCTGAAGCAGTGAGGCTCGGTCGCGCAGGCTCTCACCCATGCCGATGATGCCCCCGCAGCACATGGTGATGCCGGCCCGGCGCACCCGCTGCAGCGTTTCCAGCCGCTCCTGGTAGGTGCGG
>CAYNGR010000162.1:0-6728 GCA_964396755.1 uncultured Cyanobium sp.
GTGCTGGCCACCCTGTTCTTCGGCACCAAGGGCGGCTACTACGACAGCGACGACTACGACGGCAACGGCACCGCCCACTGAGGGGGGCTCCTGGCTGGCGGGTCCGGGCCCTGCCGCTGCAGGCCGCCGTTGCGGCAGGGCGCCTGCGCCCATCCGGGGAAGCGCCTCCATCTGTCCGCTGTAACCCATCGCCTCCGGCCGGCTTGCCGCGTGCTATCGCCGGCATCAGCAGCCCTGCCCGCGGTTGCGGTTGGCCGCCGAGCCGCGCCACCACCCGACAGCCCAGGGCCGCCGCCGTCCCACCCAGGGAGCGTCAGTCGGGGATGGATGGTTCCATCCTGTCCACCACAGGATTGGGCCGCTGCTGGAGCGTCGCGCCTGCAGTCATCCCCTCAGCCCCATCGCTCGGCCCTTCGGCGAATGTGGCCCGTGGGACTGGGGCAGGCGCCCTGGCGTCACCGGATCACGGTCTGAGGTCCCCTGCCGCAGGCTTGGATGCTCCGCTCTGCAAGACGTTCACCAAAGTGCGCCGGTGAAGTGCAGCACGGCTCGGGAGGCGAGCAGCATTGCGCCGTTTAACTGCTTCAGGGGCTGCTGAGCCGCTCGGCCTCCGGGCAGTCGCCGGTGGTGGTGATGTCGTCGCTGCTGGCGCTGCGGTTGACCGTGGCCAGTCGGGTGCTGACGGCACCGATCGATTCGAGCCGCACGCTCAGCTCCCAGCTGGAGCGCTCCTCGTCGTCGTCGTCCTCGTGCCGCAGGGTCACCAGATCGCCGAGGATCTCCACGATCAGGGCGTCCTCAATCCAGCACTGCTGGTCCCGCAGGTAGATCCAGACAGGACGCTGCTCCTGGAGAAAGCGATCAAGCTTGCGCTGCAGCATCGGAACGCCGCGAATAGGGTCGATCCTACGCAGAATCCCAGACGCAGCCGTGTCCGCGATCACCGAAATGCCCTCACCCGACCGTCCCGCGGCCCTGCTGCCCGGCCCGGTGCCCGATCCAGCGGCGATCCGGCTGCAGTTGCGCAGCTGGCCGGAAGTGGAGACCTACCTGGAGCGCTGCCGCGGCGTGATCGTGCCGCTGGGCTCCACCGAGCAGCACGGCCCCACCGGCGCCATCGGCACCGATGCCCTCACCGCTGAGGCCGTGGCCCTGGAGGTGGGGCGCCGCACCGGTGTGCTGGTGACCCCCGCCCAGAACTTCGGCATGGCGGAACACCACCTCGGCTTCGCCGGCACCGTCAGCCTCCAGCCCGCCACCCTGCTCGCGGTGCTGCATGACGTGGTGCTGTCACTGGCGCGCCACGGCTTCGAGCGGATCTTCGTGATCAATGGCCATGGCGGCAACATCGCCACCGCCCGCGCCGCCTTCGCCCAGGCCCACGGCACGGTGGCGGCCCGTGGCCTGCCCGTCGCCGACCGTCTGCGCTGTCAGCTGGCCAACTGGTTCACCGCCGGAGCGGTGATGCAGGAGGCGCGCAGTCTCTACGGCGATCGCGAAGGCCATCACGCCACCCCCAGTGAGATCGCCCTGACCCTGCATCTCGAGCCGACCCTGCAGAGCAAGCAGCGGCCCCTGCCCGATCCCGCCCCTGCCGGGCCGATCCACGGACCGGAGGATTTCCGCCGCCGCCACCCCGATGGCCGCATGGGCTCCGATCCCTACCTGGCTCAGGCCGATCATGGCCAGCGTTTCCTCGATCTGGCCGCCACCGCTCTGGCGGCCGATCTGGAACGCTTTCTGGCCGACTGAGGCCGCGCCCCCAGCCCGGCTGGACGGATCCCATCGCCAGGGCCCGGCGCTCACGCCGTAGTGTCGGGCCCAGTGCAAGCAGAACCCGATGGCCCGCATCACCCCTGAGGACGTGCGCAAGGTGGCCCAGCTGGCGCGTCTTGATCTGCCGGAGGAGCGAATCGCCACCTACACCGGCCAGCTCGAGCGCATCCTCGACTACGTGGGCCACCTGCAGCAGGTCGACACCGAAGGTGTGCCGCCCACCACACGCGCTGTCGAGGTGGTCAACGTCACCCGTGAGGACCGGGTGGAGCCCACCGAGGTTCGCGAGCAGCTGCTCGATCTTGCACCTCAGCGCGAGGGCGATTTCTTCCGGGTGCCGAAGATCCTCGGCGACTGATCCTGCCTCTGGCCAGGGGACTGGCACAGGCACTGGATCGCGGCAATGCGATCTCCAAAAGAGTCAGGCTCGCTCTGCTGAATCTCTGACGCGAGGGGGGCTTTCCTGCTGTTTCGCTGAACCGTCAGCGCGTGTCGTTCAGCGATGAGCCATGCCTGCTGGGCACGAAATGGCCGTGGCATCGGGTTCGTGCCTCAGCTCGTGGCGAGGGCATTTCAGCGGCCAATCTTCCGGATTCCGCCGGAGGTTGCGGCATGGCATGGGCCGCATGACCCCGCTTCAGCGGGCCGGCGGGGAGACGGCGGTGCGATGCAGCATTTCAAGCACGCGACGGCGGGCGTGGCGTGTGGGCATCAGCCCCGCCAGCGGGCGCAGGCGACTGCGGCGCCGCTTGTGGCTGCGCACCCCCAGGACGAGGTCGTAGAGGAAATTGAGCAGATCGCCGCGGCTCTCGAACATGCCCAGGCGTTGGGGCGAACCCTTGGCATCGAGGATGTGGCGGGTCGCCTCGTAGGTGGGCTTGTACTCGAACCAGGGAATCGAGGGCCAGAGATGATGGATCAGGTGGTAGTTCTGCCCCATGATCAGCCAGTTCATCAGACGGCCGGGGTAAACGCGCGAGTTGTGCCAGCGGTTGCGTGACTGGAACGGGCGGTGCGGCAGATAGTCGAAGAACAGTCCGAGGGTGACGCCCACCATCAGGGCTGGGGCGAACCAGCAGTTGAAGATGAAAGGAAGGAACTCGAACTTGACCGCCGCCAGCACGATGGCGATGAAGATGCCGCGGGCGATGCCCCACTCCAGCAGCTCATAGCGCCGCCAGAGACGGCGCTTGAAGAAGAAGACCTCGTGATAGAAAAAGCGGGGTGCGATCAGCCACAGCGGGCCGAACGTGCTGACGATGTGATCCGGGTCATTCTTGGGATCATTCACATGCGCGTGGTGCTGCAGATGCACCCGCGTGAACACCGGAAAGCTGAAGCCCAGCAGCATCGCCGCGCCATGACCCATGAACGCGTTCCAGAAGCGGTTGGGATGCGCGGCGTTGTGGCACGCGTCATGAATGACGGTGCCCTCCAGATGCAGCGCCAGGAAGCCGAGAATCAGCAGCAGCGGCAGCGGCCACTGCCCCACGAACCAGCCCCAGATGCTCAGCCCCGCCAGCAGGTAACCACCGACAAACAGGCCGACGGTGGGATTGATCGGGTCCGGCGGATCCAGATATTCGCGCGGAACACTCTGAATCGAAGCGGAAGGGCGGGAGGCGGCCGCCACGGGAGAGAGAACCTGCGCTGTCGTCATCACCCGCCAGGCCAGCCGGAGCTCCATTGGAGCGAACAGACTACGAAGCCGGCACCTGCGAGCGCTGATGTCACTGCTCGACGTCCCTGCCCGAACGCTCCGCCCAGGCCTGGAGCGCTGCGGCGAGCAGATGGCCTGAAGCCCGTTCGCGCTGACCGGAGGCGCTGTCGTGGCCTCGCCGCTCAGGAGGCGGCGGCCGCGTGATCGATGCCCATCGGGGGACTTGAACCCCCACAGCCGCAGCCACTGGAACCTAAACCCAGCGCGTCTACCGATTCCGCCAGATGGGCATGGAGCCGTGGGATCTCCCGCCGGCTGCGCCCCGCAACTCTAGGCGTGATGACGCGGTTGGACCGGGGCGGTGCTCCGCAGAATGGGGGCTGATCTGGCCGACCCATGCTCGCCACCCTCGAGGGATTCCTGGCCCTGCTGCTGGGACTGTCCCTGCTCGTGCTGCCACTGGTGGTCACCGAACTGAGCCGGCCGCGCGACTCGGCCTGGGGGGCGGTGGTGCTGCTGCTGGGGCTGGTGCTGGTCACCAGTGCCGAGCGGCTCACCGGCGCGCCGATGCTGGCGGTTCTCTGCGGCGGCCTGCTGGTGGGCCGGCTGGGCAGCGAAGTGGCTCAGGCGCGCTGGCGCGCCCTCAGCGATGAGGAACGGCTGGCCCTGCGGTCGGCGGACCGCTGGAGCCGCAGCCTCAATCAGCTCGCCGCCGCCGCCGCCAGCCTGCTGCAGTCCACCTTCGCCGTGACGGCGGCCGGTTCCGCCTGGCTGGCGGAGCGGCGTCAGGGCCGCTCCCATGGCAAGCGCTGGGTGCGCGCCGAAACCTCGGAACCTGCCGCCGCCAGCGGATCCCCGGCCCCGGTCGCCGCCGCCGGCAGCGGCCAGTCCGAAGGGGAGGCGCAACCCGCCGGCTCGCCCCAGCCGGATGCGCTGTCCACGTCGCCGGCGTCCGTGGCGACGTCCGCCTCCGCCGCACCCGCCGTCGTCAGCGAGCCCAGGCCTGCCGCTGAGCAGCCAGACCAGGCCGACAGCCGGGGTTCTGCGGCTGAAGCCCTGTCCTCCCGGGAGCGGAACCCGGCCGGGGAGGCGGACCCGACCCCCCCACAGGACGCCGTTGCCGCCACTGCCGACCCCGCTGTGCGGATCGTCGCTGATTTCCACGGGGTGGATGCCCTGCTGGCCGAGGCGCTCCAGCCGGATGACAGCCGACCGGAGGCCCCCGCCGCGGATGGGGAGCGCTCCCAGCCGCCGCAGGCCTGAGCGTTCCGCCGCGGGCGCAGGCCCGGCAGCCAAGCCGCAGGTGCTCGGGTTGCCCGCCACTTGCGCGGGGGGGGGCCGCCATCGCGCTGCCGAGAGCGCTCAGGGGGCGAAGCGGGATAATCCCAGGCTCCAGCCCTGCGAGGCGCCGTGACCGCCAGAACCGCCTCAGAACGTTCCGCTTCCGGATCCGCCGCAGGCAAGGCCGGTGGCGGCTCGGCCTACAAGCACACGCTCAACTTGCTGCAGACCCCGTTCGCGATGCGGGCCAATGCCCGTGAGCGGGAGCCTGAGCTGCAGGCCTTCTGGGCCGAACACAAGCTCTACGAGCGCCTCAGTCGCGAGAATCTGGCCCCCGATGGGCAGCCTGGCGAGCCGTTCACCCTGCACGACGGGCCGCCCTATGCCAACGGCGCCCTGCACGTGGGGCACGCGCTCAACAAGATCCTCAAGGACATCATCAACAAGCACGCCCTGATGCAGGGCCGGCGGGCCCGCTTCGTGCCGGGCTGGGATTGCCACGGCCTGCCGATCGAGCTGAAGGTGCTGCAGGGCCTCAGCCAGGACGAGCGCCGCTCGCTGACGCCCCTGGAGCTGCGCCGCCGCGCCCACGCCTATGCGCTCGAGCAGATGCAGGGGCAGCGCCAGGGCTTCCGCCGCTGGGGCATCTGGGCCGACTGGGACCAGCCCTACCTCACGCTCAACAAGGACTACGAGGCGGCCCAGATCGGGGTGTTCGGAAAGATGGTCCTGGCCGGTCACATCTACCGCGGCCTCAAGCCCGTGCACTGGAGCCCCAGCTCGCGCACGGCCCTGGCCGAGGCCGAGCTCGAGTACCCCGACGGCCACACCTCTCCCAGCGTCTACGTGGCCTTCCCCGTGGTGGAGCTGCCTGAGGCCCTGGCGGCCCGGCTGGAGCAGGCCGGCATCGACGCTGCCAACACCGGCGGCCGGCGTGAGCAGCTGTTCGTGGCGATCTGGACCACCACCCCCTGGACCCTGCCGGCCAACCTGGCGGTGTCGGTGAACGGCGAGCTCGACTACTGCGTCTGCCGCGACGGCAGCAGCCCCGACAGTTCGCCGCGCTTCCTGGTGGTGGCGCGCGATCTGGTCGAGACGCTGCAGGCCCGGCTGGAGCGCTCGCTGCAACCGCTGCTGACGCTCAAGGGCGCCGATCTGGAGGGCCTCAGCTATCGCCATCCGCTGCTGGAGCGCACCAGTCCGGTGGTGCTCGGCGGCGACTACATCACCACGGAATCCGGCACGGGCCTGGTGCACACCGCCCCCGGCCATGGTGTCGATGACTTCAACACCGGCCGCAAATACGGCCTGCCGGTGCTCTGCCCGGTTGATGAGGCGGGCAACCTCACCGATGAGGCCGGGCCGTTCGCCGGGCTCAACGTGCTCAAGGACGCCAACACGGTGATCATCACGGCGCTGCGCGATGCCGGCGCGCTACTGGCCCAGGAGAGCTACGCCCACCGCTACCCCTACGACTGGCGCACCAAGAAGCCGACGATCTTCCGCGCCACCGAGCAGTGGTTCGCCTCGGTGGAGGGCTTCCGCCAGCAGGCGCTCGAGGCCATCGAGCAGGTGCAGTGGCTGCCGGAGAGCGGCCGCAACCGCATCGAGGCGATGGTGCGCGACCGGGGTGACTGGTGCATCTCGCGTCAGCGCACCTGGGGGGTGCCGATCCCGGTCTTCTATCACCGCGAGACTGGTGAGGTGCTGCTCAATGAGGCCAGCCTCGCTCACATTCAGGGCCTGATCGCTGCGCACGGCTCCGATATCTGGTGGGAGAAGGACGAATCCGAGCTGCTGCCCCCCTCCGATGCCGCTGAGGCGCACCTGTGGCGCAAGGGCACCGACACCATGGATGTCTGGTTCGACTCGGGCTCGTCCTGGGCCGGCGTGCTGGGCGGCCTGGGCGAGCCGGGCACTGGCGACGCGGCTCCGTTGCAGTATCCAGCCGATCTCTATCTCGAGGGCAGCGATCAGCACCGCGGCTGGTTCCAGAGCAGCCTGCTCACCT
>CAYNGR010000163.1:0-6610 GCA_964396755.1 uncultured Cyanobium sp.
AGGCGCCCTGATCGAAGCGATGCAGGAAGGCCAGCCAGCCGAGGCCTCGCTCCTGATAGGGACGCAGCTGGCCGGCGAAGCCCTCGGGAGCCGGCAGCGGATCGGGAGCCTTCTGCTGGTGGTACTGCTCCAGCACAGCCCGCAGCTTCGGGCCGGGATCGAAGCGATGCACCGGCAGCCGCATCAGCGTCTCGTTGTCGCTGGCGGTGAGCCGCAGAGCCTCATCGAGGCTGAGGGTGGGCGACGCGAGACTGAAACGCTCGGCGTTCTTGAGGTCGTTGGGCCGCAGCTCCACCCAGACGCCCTTGTGCTGCACCAGCGGGCTGCGCTTGGCCTGCAGGCGCTCCAGTTCCTTGAAGGTCAGCGTGACGCCGCCGATCATCAGCTCGTAGCTCCAGTCGAGGCTCTCGCCGAGGCTGAAGCCGCGCGAACGAGGCGGCAGATCCGCCTTGATCGCCAGGCCCAGGCGGCTGGCCAGACCGCCGCTGAGGCTCGCGGGCAGGATCACACCGACGCCCACATCGCGCAGCTGGGCGGCGGCGGTGCGCACCAGCACAAAGGCCTCGGCAGGGGTGATCTGCATCACCTCGGGGGCGGCAGCATCGAGGCCGCGCCCCAGCGGTTCGAACACCTGCAGGGCACGGCCCAGACCCTCCAGCAACAGCTCGCCCGGCTGCTGCACCTCCACTTCTCCCAGCTGCAGCGGCGCATCGCCGCGCGCCCACACCACCCCGGCCGGCACGCGCAGGCTGGGGTCCGCCTCGGCCTGCAGCGCAAAGCGCAGCTCCCACAGCTCCTCATCGCCCGGCGGCGTGAACAGCTCCAGGCAGGCGCGGGCCGGGGCCACGCGGCCCGCCACCGCCTCACGCCAGTGGTGGGTGGCGATCTCCAGTCGCTCCAGGTCCTCCTCGTCGAGCTCCAGGCGACCGTTGCCGGGGGCCAGGCCCTGTTGCCAGGCCGCCAGCAGCGGATCGAGGTCGGCGGCAGCAGCGGGACGGAAGGCGGCGCGCAGCTGGCCATCGAGCAGCGCCTCCAGCAGGCTGGCGACCCGCAGCCGGCCGCTGCCGGGGCGGCGACAGGTGAGCGGAGCCTCGCCATAGGGCGCCACCGCCAGGGCGCAGCAGGCCACCTGCGGCAGGCGGCTGGCCAGCTCCTCAAGGCGGCGCCGGTCAGCCTCGCGGTTGATCAGGGGGATCCAGCGGGCGCGGCCCTCCTCCACCAGGGGCAGCCAGCGGCCGCGGGCGATCAGGCTCAAGGCCCAGCGCTGCAGATGGGTCCACCAGCGCAGATCCTCCGCCAGGCCGGGATGGTCGCCGGAGAGCGGCAGAGCACTCAGCCATTCGGCCGCCGCCCCGGGCTCCAGCGCCAGGCCATCCACCAGCCAGGGCCACCACTCGGTCTGCCGGGGAACGGGCTCTCCGGCCTGCAGGGGAAGACCGCTCCAGGCGCCCGCGGTGCCGCGGCCACCTCGGGCGGCCTGGCTGCGACTGGGCAGGGTCAGCGACGCCCGGGCCGGCCGCAACGCCTCCGACCAGAGGCCATGGTCATCCAGCCAGACGGCCAGATCGTCCTCGCAGAGGCTGAACGGATGCGGCGACGCCACACCGCCGCCGGGACGCACAGGGTCGACCGCGCGCCAGGTGTCGGCCCACAGCAACAGGCGCCCCCCGGATCCTTCGGGGGGGAACAGCCAGGTTGCATGCAGCAGGCTCATGGATGCTGGGGAGGGCCTGGCGGCGTGCTTGCCGCAGGGTGGGAAGAAGGGCCGCTGGCTGGAGACAGGGGCCGCTGGCTTGCGGCGGAGCCGGCGGGTCCGGAATCACGCCCGGGAGGGCAGCCACCGCTGGATTCCGAGCAGCAGCAGGGCGCTGACAATCAGCGGCAACCACAGGGGCAGCCAGGCGCCGATCTGCCCCATCATCGCCGAGAGCAGGCGAGGCGCCAGGGTGTCCGGCTGCAGGGGCGACTCCAGCAGCCGGGTCAGGGGGGTCGCCATCGAGGCGCTGCCGAGGCTGCGCAGGGCGCAGACCGCACCCACGAGCCCGGCCTGCAGGTGGCTGTCATCGGGATCGACCCGCTGCAGATGGAAGGCCAGCAGCCCGTAGAAGAAGCCGCAGCCGGCGGAGCGCAGGGCCGGCTCCAGGGCCGCCGCGGCCTGCCAGGGGGGCAGCAGCAGTCCCGTCAGTGCCGCCGCGCCGGCCGCCGCCAGGGCCCAGCTGACGGACACCAGACGCATCCGGGCGCGGGAGGCCTGGGTGGCCGGGCTGGAGATCACGGGAACCAGCGCGCAGTGGCGGCGATCATGACGGGTCGCGCGCCGGTTGGCCGGCCGCAGCGGACAGACCGGAACGGCCCCGCTCGCCCACAATGGACGGGCTGCCAGGAGGCGCCATGGCGCAGGCTTCCATCACCACGCTCGCCGCCGGACTGCTGCTGGCCGGGGTGGCACTGCCGCTGACGCCGCCGGTGCAGGCCGCCGAGCGGGCCACCGTCGTCGAGATCCTCGACGGCGACCAGATCTACATCGATCAGAAGCGCGTCCGGGTCAAGGCCCGCGCCTCCGCCCCGGAGGTGGTCAGCACCCGCGACAGCCGCGGTCAGCTGGCGTTCAGCAGCGGCGCCGCCGGCCGGCTCAACCGCTTCTCGCTGCTGCGACTCGGCAGCAACTGCTTCCTGCTGGAGAAAGGCCAGATCCTGGTGTCCGGCCGGCAGAACGGCTGCACCCGTTCGGCACGGCTGAGCGTGCGCGGCACCAACTACGTGGTCGACGTGCAGGAGGACGGCAGCTCCGAGATCTCGGTGCTGGAGGGGTCGGTGGATGTGGAGCCGCTCAGGGACGGACAACCCAGCGGCACCGCCACCACCGTCGAGGCCGGCAACCGGCTGCGGCTGTCACCCCTGGGGGTGGTGATCGCCCTGCTGCGCCTGTCGGCCGCTGACTACACGACCATCCTCAACGGTCCGCTGTTCTTGGGCTACCGCAGCCAGCTGCCAGGCCTGGCCTCGCTGGAGAGCCACATCCGCTCGGCGGTGCCCGGGGTGACGCTGCCGGCCCTGCCGGCAGGCCCGCCCCTGCCCTCCACGCCGGTGCTGCCCTCCCTGCCCCGCTTCGGTCTGTTCTGATCCGATGTCCACCGCCTCCGCCTGAATGGCTGCCCGCCTGCACCACGGCAGGGGCCTGCTGCTGCTGTCGCTGGCAGCCGCCCTCTGGGCCGGTGTGAGCGCTGGCTGGCCGGGGCCGCGCTGGCAGCTGTGGAACCAGAACCTCGAGAACCAGATGCTGCTCTGGCGTGGCCCACGCCAGCCGCCCCGGCGGGTGGTGATGGTGCCTGTGGACGACGCCAGCCTGCAGCAGGCCAGCTGGTTCCATGACGGGGGGCCCGGGGCCGTGATCCCAACCTGGGCCCGAGGCCTCGACACCCTGCCCTGGCCCCGCGCCGCCTACGGCCTGATCAGCAGGCGCCTGCTGGAGGCCGGTGCCGACGCGGTGGCGATCAACGTGGTGTTCGAGGGGGAGAGCGCCGAAGGGCCGGCCGATGACGCCGCCATGGCCGCTCTGCTGCGCCGCGACCGCGGCCGCGTGGCACTGGCGGCGGAGATGCTCGAACCCGAGGACAGCCGCGGGGCCGGCGGCCTCACCCTGGTGGAGCCGGAGCCGTTCCTGCAGGCGCTGGGGGGCTCTGCCGCGGTGGGTCTGACCAACAGCCTGCCGCCGACGCCCGGCCGCTCACTGCCCCACCCGGAGGCCTACAGCGGCGCCCTGCTGCGCAGCCAGGGAGTGCAGGCACCCGCGGCACTGTCGACGACCCTGCTGCGCCTGGCCGGCCTGCGCTCCCGCCAGGACGACGCGCATGCGGGCGTGAACGTCTACGGGCCTGAAGGCAGCTTCCTGCGGCTGCCGGCCTGGGAGGTGCTCGATCCGGAACGCTGGTCCAGCCACCCGCTGCGCCCGGCCCTCAGGGGAGCGCTGGTGGTGGTGGGTCCGCTGCAGGGGGACCGGCTGAACACCGCCTTCGGACCGCTGCCGGGGCTGGAGCTGCTGGCCACCGCCACGGCCAACTCCCTGCAGGGCGATGGCTTGAGCACCTGGCCGGCCGCTGCCCCGGCCCGGGCGCTGCTGGCGATGGCGGTGCCGCTGCTGGCGGCGGCGCTGGCGCTGTGGCGGCGGCCGCTGCCCTGGCGGCTCGGGGTCGTCGGCGGGCTGCTGCTGCTGCAGCTGGTGGCGGCGCTGCTGGCCCTGCAGCTGGCCCACCGCTGGATCCCGCTGCTGGCCCCTGCCAGCTCGCTGCTGCTGCTCGGGCTGCTCTACAGCGGTCATGCCTACCTGCTGGAGGGGCGGGAGCGGCAACGGCTGCGCCACACCTTCGAGCGCTACGTGGCCCCCAGCGTCGTGGCCGAGATCCTGGCCGACCCGGAATCCGCCAGGGGCATCCTGCGCGGCCGCAACCTGGAGGCGACGGTGCTGTTCTGCGATCTGCAGGGCTTCACCCAACTGACGCAGCGCCGCAGCGCCGACGGCCACAGCGAGCTGCACGTGCGTCAGCTCAACAGTTATCTGGGGGCGATGGTGGAGGTGATCAGCGCCCATGGCGGCACCGTCGACAAGTTCATCGGCGACGCCGTGATGGCGGTGTTCGGGTCGCCGGTGGGGCGGGGACCCGCGCTCGAGGCCCAGACGGCCGTGCGCTGTGCCCTGGCGATGGCCGAACGGCTGCGGCGGTTCAACGACGAGTGGCGCGACCGGATCGAGCCGGAGCTGTTCGTGCCGCTGGCCAACGGTGTCGGCCTGGCCAGCGGCACGGTGCTGGCCGGCCAGATCGGCAGTCCGCAGCGGCTGGAGTTCACCGTGATCGGCGACACCGTCAACCGGGCCAGCCGGCTGGAGGGGCTGACCAGGCCGCTGGCGGTGCCGCTCTGCCTGGATGAGGCCACCGCGGCCCTGGTGGACGACTGCCCGGACATCGCGCTGCGCAGCCTGGGGCTTCAGCCGGTCAAGAGCCTCGGAGAGATCGCGGTGTTCACGGCCGCCCCCGGCTCCAGCGCTGCGGCGGTCGGCGAGAAGCGCCCCAGCCAGGACTGAGTCGGCAGCGAGAGGCGGCGGCGCTGCGCGAAGTCCGCCCGGCGCTCATTGGAGATGGAGCCGGTGGGTCGGATGCGCTGCCCCGTTGAGGTACAGCTCAGCCAGACGCTCGCGGGCCTCGGGTCCATGCATGCGCTCCATGCTGCGGCGGGCTTCCAGGCCGATGTCGCCGCGCAGGTCCGCATTCAGGCGCAGCTGCTCGATCCAGTGCAGGGCCTCCGTGTCGCTGTCGAACAGAAAGCCATTGCGGGCGTGTTGGATGACATCGGAATATCCGCCGCTCCGGTGAGCCACCACCGGCAATCCCGTGGCCATGGCTTCATGAATGACCCGCCCGGAGGGCTCCCGCCAGCCGGGATGGGTGCGGTAGACAAAACAGTCGAGATCGCGCAGAAAGGCTGCGGCATCCTGATGGCCCGCCGGCAGCAGCTGGATCCGGGCGGAACCGGCCTGGGATCCCGGCGACGCGGCAACGGCAGCAGCGGCCGGCCCGACCGGATCGGACAGCACGGTGCCGCCCATCACCGTGACCCGACAGCCACGCTCCAGCAGCTGGTTGTAGAGCGCCGGATCGCCAGGGTGGTGCTTGCCATAGGCATCGCGACTGAGGCGGCCGACGTGAAAGGGCCGGCCAGCCTGGGGAACAGCGCTGTGGCCGATGGGATGGAACCGGTTGAGATCGATCGGCGAGGTGACCACCCGGCCGGGCAGACGAGCGGCTGCGGCGATCCATTGACTGGCGAAGTGCAGCTCCAGCCCGCATCGAAGCGGCAACAGACGGGAGAGCATCGTTCTGAACTGGGGGATCTGGGGATCCAGGTTCACGATCAGGATCAGCCGGTCCGGGTCGCTGCCCACCATCCACTCGGGCAGATCGAAGTAGAAGCCGACGACCAGCACGATCGCCCCCCTGAGCAGCTCGGGGGTCTGCTGCCGCGGAGCTGCCACCCGGATGCCCGCGAGAGCCTGACCCGCCAGGGCCAGAACTCGGGCGGGATCGGGAGCACACAGCGTCACAGCGGCGCGGGTGCTGAGCAGGCGGGCCAGCTCCAGGGTGCGTCGCTCACTTCCGCCTGAGGCGCTCTCCAGGGGATTGATCAGGACGACCTGCGGAAAATCCATGCTGGCCTGAATGCGCCGGAGTGCTTCACGCCGGGCGGCCATCGCGCCGACGGCTGCCGAGCAATCATGCCCCGCTCAGACCCCGCTGCTCTCCAGCATGGCTGCCCAGGTCTCGCCTGCCGCCAGCGGCCGGACTGGCCTGCCGGATAGGCAGCGCCGGAATCCGCAGCGCCTTCCTCGAGCGCAACGAGCAGCGGGAGCCCAGGCTGCTGGCCAGCGCCTCACCGATTCCTGCGCTCCCTGCCAGAGCGGAAGCCGCCTGATCTGCAGGCCAACCCGGACGGACTGCAGCGTCCAGAAGACGCGAACAGGCGAGGCGCCGCGAACGAAGGCGTTGCGAGACGCCCCGCGACCAGGCGCGGAGGCCGGATGGCGCGGGGCTGGATCAACGGCTGAGCGCGGACAGGG
>CAYNGR010000164.1:0-6517 GCA_964396755.1 uncultured Cyanobium sp.
AAGAAGGCGGAGCTGCTCAAGCGCACCGGAGCTCAGCCGGGCACGCTGCTGCTGTTCGGCGCCGGCGACACCGCCACGGTCAACAAGGCTCTGGATCGGGTGCGCCAGTACCTGGCCCGCGAGCTGGGCCTGGTGCCCGCCGATCGCGACAACGACCTCTGGAACTTCCTGTGGGTGGTTGATTTCCCGATGTTCGAGTTCAACAAGGACGAGAACCGCCTCGAGGCCCTGCATCACCCCTTCTGCACCCCCAACCGCGCGGACCTGGGTGACGACCCCGAGCGCTGGGCCGAGACCCTGCCCACCGCCCGCGCCCAGGCCTATGACCTGGTGCTCAATGGCCTCGAACTCGGCGGCGGCTCGCTGCGCATCCACGATTCGGCCCTGCAGCGCCAGGTGCTGCAGACGATCGGTCTGCCGCTGGAGGAGGCCAATGCCCAGTTCGGCTTCCTGATGGAGGCCCTCGATCTGGGGGCCCCGCCCCACGGCGGCATCGCCTATGGCCTCGATCGCATGGTGATGCTGCTGGCCGGCGAGGAGTCGATCCGCGACACGATCGCCTTCCCCAAGACCCAGCAGGCCCGCTGCCTGCTCACCGGCGCCCCCGGCGGCGTCTCCGAGCGGCAGCTCGAGGAGCTGCATGTGGCCAGCACCTGGCAGCAGGACGAGGATGGCTGAACGGCGCCGCCGCAGACGAGCGGGCCGGACGACCCGGAGGACGGTGAACTGCAGCGGCCCGCACTAGCGTGAGCGACTGCAGTGGCCCGCTCGCGGCAAGTCCTGCAGCCACCAGCTGATCACCATGGGCAGTGCCCCTGTGTCCCCGTTCTCCCCAGGCGCCTCCCGGCTCCAGGCGGCTGCGGGTCAGGGGCGTCGACGGCGCGCGGAGCGTGAGCAGGACGCTCTGTGGTGGCCGCCGTTGCCGCTGACGGCTGCCGTCCGCACCAAGCCGGCCAGCCTGCTGGGGATCCCGCGGCCGCCAGCGCCTGAGGCCGCCGCTGCGCTGCGGTTCTGGGCTTCCGAGACCTCGGCTCGTGCCAGGGCTGTCCTGCCTGCTGCCCAGGAGAGCCCGCTGCCCTGGGCGATCGCCGTCGTCGGTCCGCTACACCAGCCGGGACGCTCCAGCCGCTTCGGATCGGGCACCGTTGCTGCCGCCATCGTCCCGACCACGGCCGGCAGCGCTGCTCTGATCTCCGTCGGCACCACCACGCAGGGGACCACGCCCCTGGTGCTGGGTTACAACATGGGTCACTTCCTGAGTGGTTCCAACGCCGCTGACTGGTGGCGGTATGCCGGCATCAAGGCGGCCAGGGCCTTTCTCAGTGCCTCCGACATCGAGCCGGTCGACGACATCAGCGGCCTGGGCGACGGCGTCAGCAGCCGCAGCGCGTTCGAGGCCCGTCGCAGTCTGCTGCGTGCCAATGCCGCCAATGCGGCGGTTGGCCTTGATTCGCAGTACGTCAACTGGGCCGCCTTCAGCGAGCGCCACCAGAACGCCATCGGCGACAACAACCGCTTTGCGGTGACCCCCGCCTTCAGTGCCCTGCGTCAGCAGGGGGTGAACATCCTCGCCAACATCACCGCCAGCCCAGGCCGCTTCCCTCTGGCCGACAGCGGCGACTGGGCCAATGCCTGGGAGCTGTGGCAGCACTATTACGCCCAGGCCTTTCTGCTCGCCCGCGATCACGGAGTGCAGCGCTTCTCGATGTTCAACGAGCCCAACAACTGGGCCTGGCCGTCGGAGGTGAGTGACCCGGTCGCCAACTGGCTGCGGCGGTTGCGCCTGGCCAGCGATGCCATCCAGGCCGCACTGGCGGATGTCAACAGCCGCTATGGCCTGCAGTTGCAGGCGCAGATCTTTGCTCCCAACACCGCCAACGGCGGCACCAAATACAACACCGGCGGCGACACCTGGGGGCGTCAGGCCGTGCTGGCCAGGAATCAGAACGCCTTTGGCGAGCCCATGGCCAGCGGCGGCAACTTTCATGTCTACAACTATCAGAAATATGACACGCTTGCGGCTGACTACATCAGCGACTACCAGGCTCTCAAGGGCTACCTGAGCACCGATGGCGCCGGCGATCTGCCGCTCGCTCTCACCGAGTTCAACGTTCGCACAGGCAGCAACTACGACGCCCGCAGCGAGACCCTCGACAGTCCATCAGACTATGCCGCGCTTGCTGCCAACTGCATCGCCCTCAGCCAGGTCGGTGCCAGCCAGCTGTATCTGTTCAAGTTTGCCCAGACACCCCGTAGCGGTGGTACCTATCCCGTCGCCAAGAACGGCACCCACTACGTCCAGAATGGCTCTGGCTCCGGTTACAACGTGGGCGGGGCCACCAAGGGGGCCGAGGTCTATCGGCTGTTCGTCAAGGCCTCCGGGTCGGCGCGGCCGCGGCTGAGCAGCACCAGCACCGCCGGCAGCGGCCTTTGGAGCCAGGTGAGCCGCGATCCGCTCAGCGGTGATCTGTTTCTGTTCCTGGCCAACACCACCACCAGCTCCGTCGATCTCAGCCTTGATCTGAGCGCCCTGGGCCTGAGCGAGGGCAGCCTGGCGGTGGTCGAGGAGGTGAGCCAGCGCTTCAGCGGCGGCGTCTCACGCCTGATGCAGCTCAGCAACGGGCAGCTGTCTGCCACCACCCTCGCTCCCCAGAGCGTTTGGCTGATCACCCTGCCTGGTGCCACCAGCGTCAGCAGCATTGAGGTCCAGTCCGACACGGCGCTGGCCGACGGCAGCGGACGCAATGGCAGCGGCGGTGGCACGGCGGCCGAACTGCTGGTGCGTGCCGACGGCACGGTCGACGGGCGGCGCGTCAGTCTGCTGCGCTTCTCCCTGACCGGCCTGGATCTCAGCCGCAGCGAGCAGGTGCTGTTGCGGCTGCATGCCGCCACCACCTCGGTCAGCGGCAACGTTCAGGCCCACCTCTATGGCCTCGATGACGACAGCTGGAGCGAGGCGAGCAGCTGGAGCAGCCTCAGCGCGATCCTTCGCCAGGGAGTCGAAGCCGGCAGCACGATTGCCCACAACGTCGTCGCCGGCTCCGGCAGCACCAATTCGATCCTGGGGCAGATCGTCGTCGATTCGCCCCAGTTCAGTGAGCGCCGGTTCGACGTCAGCGACTTCGTGCTGCGCCAGAACGATGGCTGGGCCTCCTTCCTGATCGTGCAGGACCACCGCTGGGATGTGGATGTGTCCGTGAGCGGCCTGCCCAGCGGCGACATCCAGTCCGGTGGTCTGCGCATCGTGTCGCGTGAGGGGGCCAGCAGCGCTCAGGCCGGCCCTCAGCTGCAGCTGCTCCAGCGCCCCAGCGATGACAGCGTCGCCCCCAGCGTCACTGCGGCCACCGTCAATGGCAGCAGCGTGCAGCTGGAGATCTCCGAACCGGTGCGCGGCAGCTCCATTGCCGCCGCCCATTTCCAGCGCCTGGTCAACGGCAGCCTCAGCGCCGCCACGGCCGTCACCCCGTCCAGCACCGCCGCCGGCAGCAGTCTGACGCTCAGCTTCGCGTCGACCCCCGCCAGCAGCAGCAGTTTTGTGCTGCGCTATCAGCCCAGTGGCACGGCGGGCCTGGTCACGGACGCCGCCGGCAACCTGCTGACGATTCCGCTGCAGCCCCGGCTCACCTATGTGGCTGCCAGCAGCGTCAGTCAGCTGAATGACAGCTACAGCGATCTGCGTCTCACTGGCACGGCTGCCGCCGCCGTCGGCAACGGCGGCGCCAACCGCATCGACGGCAATGCCAGCGCCAATGTGATCGAGGGCCGCGGCGGCGCCGACAGCCTCGATGGTGCCGCCGGCAGCGACATCTATCTGATCGCCAGCCCCGCCGATCACCCCGGGGGGGAGCGGATCGGCGACAGCGGCAGCAGCGGCACGGACGAGATCCGCTTCAGTTCCACCACCGCCGGTCAGACCCTGGTGCTGCAGGCCGGCATCGGCGGCATCGAGCGCGTCGTCATCGGCACCGGCAGTGGCGCCAGCGCCAGCACCAGTTCCACCACTGCCCTCCACCTCGACGCCAGGGCCGTGACGCAGGGCCTGCAGCTGATCGGCAACAGCGGTGCCAACACGTTGACCGGCACTGCCCTGGCCGATGAGCTCAGCGGCGGCTTCGGCGTGGATGAGCTCAGCGGCGGTGCCGGTCTGGATCGCTTCAGCCTCAGCGGCATCAGCTCCTCTCTCCACCAGGACCGCATCACCGACTTCGTGGCCGGCAGCGGCGGTGAGACGTTGCTGCTCTCTGACGCCCTCACCAGTCGCAGCGGCACCGGCACGGCGGCTCTCAGCGAGCTGGGCCGTGGCAGCGCCATCAGCCTCAACACCACCAGCGGCACCGGCGCGGATCTGTTCGTGCTGCGGGCCGCCAATGACGAGAGCGACGTCAACCTGGCGTCCAGCCGCGATGGCACGGCGCTGCTGGACGGCCTCAACGCTGCCGCCGGCAGCGCCAGCCTGGGCACCAGCACCAAGGGCGGCCGCGGCTACCTGCTCGCCTACGACAACGGCTTCGCCTATCTCTACGCCTTCAATGCCGGCTCCAACACCGCTGTGAGCGCTGCCGAGATTCAGCGCATCGCCGTGATCGAATCGGCCCAGGTCCTCGGCCCCGCTGGTCTCGAACTGGTGGCGGCCAACCTGCTGCTGCTCTGAGCCGTGGCCGTGGGCTGCCGTCGCGTCCGCCAGACCCGTCTGAGGCCGCCCGGCCTGAGCCTCTGGCGGGAGACGGGGCCTCAGCCGTCGCCGGCCCGATCGAGCCGCCGGTAGCCGAACCAGTCGGGACGCAGTGGCCGCCAGGCGCTGTCGGACCCCGGCTGCGGCAGCAGGTGGACGTGCCAGCGGCCCAGTCGTTGCAGCGCCAGCACGTCATCCGGCTGCGGCCCTGTCTCCGTGCCTGTCCCAGCCATCCCCGGCAGCGGAGGCTGATTGACGGCGGTGGACGCCGCAGCTCCGCCTGTGGGCCCGGACGCTGCGACGGTCTCCACGGCACAGCTGTCGTCCTTGTGCTGCTGGGCCGCCCCCACCAGCAGCCGGCGCTTCGCCTGGGCCTTGGCTGCGGCGGCCGTGTCGGCGACGAACAGCCCGAAGGCGTGCAGTTCCCATGGGCAGTCCGGGTCGTAGGCGCCGACGTTGATGAACCACAGCCGCTGCGGGCCCGTGAACGGCTCGGGCCGCAGCTCCACCCGCCAGCCCTCCACCTGGCGCACCTGCAGCCAGCTGTCCAGGTGCAGGCCCCGCTGCAGGCCGAACCACTGGCGGCGCAGCTGCGGCAGGGTGTCCTCGATGCGCCCGCCGGCCACGAAGCGCACGTCGTGCTGCTCGATGTGGCAGCCGCGGCTGCGGCCGCCCAGCACCACCAGGAACAGGTGCATCGCTGTCTGGAGTTGCAGGGGACGCCGGGCCGCTTCCGCCAGCATCCGCCGCCTGCGTCGCCTGGGCAAGCGGAGGCCAGCCTCATGCGGCTGCGCTGTCGCCAATCCGGAAACAAACGGGGCGAATGGGGCGCCGGCGTTGCAGGCGTCTCAGTCTGGGATTGATGCTGCTCCGGGTTCCTCGTGCCGAGTTCCCCCTCCACCGACCCGATCCGGCTGTACCTCCAGGACATCGGCCGGGTGGAGCGCCTCAGCGAGGAGGAGGAGCTCACCCTGGCGCGGCTGGTGCAGGGGCGGGAGCGCCTGCTGGAGCTGCGGCCGCCAGCGGTCGAGGGCGCGTCGCCCGAGGAGCGGCAGCGCTGGGCCGAGGCGGCCGGGCTCAGCCCGGCGGCTCTGAGGCTGGCGTTGCACCGTGGCCGCCGTGCCAAGGAGCGGATGATCCAGGCCAACCTGCGCCTGGTGGTGGCGGTGGCCAAGAAGTATCAGCAGCGGGGGCTGGAGCTGCTCGATCTGATCCAGGAGGGCACCCTCGGGCTCGAGCGGGGTGTTGAGCGCTTCGATCCCGCCCGCGGCTTCCGCTTCAGCACCTACGCCTACTGGTGGATCCGCCAGGGTGTCACCCGCGCCCTGGCCAGTCAGAGCCGCACGATCCGCCTGCCGGTGCATGTCACCGAGAAGCTCAACCGCATCCGCCGCATGCAGCGGGAGCTCTCGCTGCAGTTCGGCCGCAGCCCCACCATCGCCGAACTGGCGACGGCCCTCGGCCTCAGCGAGGAGACGATCCGGCTCACCCTGCAGCGCCAGCCGCGACCGGTCTCCCTCGATGCCCGCGTCGGCCGCGGCCAGGACACCGATCTGGGCGATCTGCTGGAGGACCCCCATGCCACCCCGGAACAGTGCCTGGCCCGTGATCAGCTGCATGAAGACCTGGAACGCCTGCTGGCCGAGCTGAGCGGCCGCGAGGCGCTGGTGATCCGTCAGCGCTTCGGCCTGGAGGACGACATCCCCCGCACCCTCACCGAGATCGGCGAGCGTCTGCACCTGTCGCGCGAGCGCGTGCGTCAGATCGAATCGCGGGCCCTGCTCAAGCTGCGCCAGCCCTGCCATCGCAGCCGTGTGCGCGATTACCTGTTCAGCCACGACTGAG
>CAYNGR010000165.1:0-6221 GCA_964396755.1 uncultured Cyanobium sp.
CCGTGGTTGGGCACGCACAGATGCAGCAGTTCGTGGACGATCACCAGATCCCAGAGGTCTTGGTCGAGCGGTAGGAGACGGTGCTGAAGTGCAGGCGGCCAGCTGTGGAGCAGGAGGCCCACTTGTGGCGCATCGGGCAGACCGCCAGCCAGGTCAATGGCGGGGCTCTCATGCCATCTGGGCGGGCTCTTCTAATTGCTGTCGCAGGGATGCTGCTTGTTCGAGGCTGTCATCGGAAAGCAGAGGAAGTTCATTCAGCAAGCGCCGTCGCTCCTGCCAGTCCGGCTGCAGGGAATCGAGCAACGCAACGAACCCATCGCCATGGGTGGGCACCCGCAGATGGGCCAGCTCATGCAGCACCACGTAGTCGAGGCAGGCCCGGGGCTTCTGGGCCAGTTGCGTGTTGAGTCGGATGTTGCGTGTGGAGGGATTGCAGCTGCCCCACCGGCGGCTCATCGCCTGGATGAAGAGCTTGTTGCTCTGCACGCCCAGCCGTTGCTGCCAGTGCTCAATCAGGCCTGCGGCTTCCTTGCGCAGTTCATTTCGGTACCAGGCCGCCAGGAGGCTTTGGCGTTTCTGAAGGCTGGTTCCAGGCCTCACGAACAGAACCAACTGTCTGGGGCGAACGTCAACCCTGGGAGCGGCATTGACCTCTTCGATGTGCAGCAGCAGTCTGCGGCCCCAGAGCGCGTGGGATTCGCGCTCCACCACCAGCCTGGGGCTCTCGCGTTGCTGGTTGGCAAACCGCGCTTGCTGTCTGCGGATCCAGCCCAGCTTGCCGATGGCGTAGGCGCGCACATGGTCTGGACTCATCCCCTGCGGTGCTGAAATACGTACGGCCCCATCGGGGGGCACCACGGATAGGTGCAGGTGTTTGATCGGCTTGCTCGTGACTTCAACAGGCAAGGAGCCGATCAGCAGCAGCTGGCTCGGGAAGGCCTGAGTCATCAGTATTCAGGCTGGGCCACCAGCACCGCAAACAGCCGGTCCACCTCAGCGAAATCCTGAAGAACGCCATAAAGAGCGGCTTTGATCAGGTTTTCCTTGGCCTGCACGCCACGCCAGCCGTCGGGCCTCACCTGGCGCACGGTGCGGTCGATGCGCAGGGCCAGATCAAGATCGCCGTCGAGATTGCTCCACAGGGCGCGCTTGCCTGGGCTATCCAGTTCCGATGGCGTGGTGTCGGCTGTTTGTTGCTGCAGCTGGCGGGCGAGGTCGGCGATGCGCCGCAGATACTCCTCATAGGCGTCGGCCTGCTGCTTGCGGAAGCGGATGATCTCATCGAGCAGCTGCGACATCCGGTCATAGAAGGCGGGGTCGTGGGCTCGCTCGCTGATGATCGTACGGCGCATGTTGTTTTCGATCGTCTCCTGCACCGCTTTTCGATTGCCCCCTTTGTTGCCGAATGTCGCGTTGATCGCCTGAGCAACGCCTGTTTTGACGATCAGCTCCAGCAGGCCGATGTCGTCGAAGGCGGAGATCTTGCGGGGCTGATCGGCTTCGATGTAGGCATCGATCAGGAAGCGCATGTCGGCTTCGTAGGCCTTGAGGTCGAGGTTTTCGCCTGCAGCCAGGCGGATCACCTGCCGCCAGTCGAGCGCCTTGTCGCGCTGCAGGGTGATGCGTGTGGCCTCGCTGGTGGAGTAGCCAGCATCCGTTAATTCGTTAGACAGCGCAGCGTGCGCTCTGGTGAGCTCGGCGGCAGCCTTGTAGTACGCCATCCGCAGGGGCTCACGCTCCTGCAGATCATCAGGGTTTTCCGTGTTGCCGCAGAAGTGGTGCAGAATCGCCAGCTCATCTCTGGGTGGGGCTACAGGTTCAGACAGCAGCGCCTCCTGCTCCAGAGCGTTGTCCAGTCGTTCCTTCGCTTTGGCGAGACGACTCTGCAGAAGCACATCGGGATCGGGGCCACCTGAGGAGTCGTCCAGGGTGTCTTGAGAGTAAACAGAGATGGCATTCTCTACCTTCTTGAACAGATCCTTGTAATCCACAATCAAGCCATAGGGCTTGTCGTCGCCATCCAGTCGGTTGGTGCGGCAGATCGCCTGGAACAAGCTATGATCCTGCATCGCTTTGTCGAGGTAAAGCACACTGCAGCAGGGCGCGTCGAAGCCGGTGAGCAGCTTGTCCACCACGATCAGCAGCTTCATCTGCGCCGGCTGGTTGATGAACAGATCCTTCGCTTTCTCTTCATAGGCCTCGGTGCGGTTCATGCCGGGCTGGCTGACGACGCCCTTGAGAAGCTGTTCGTATGTCTCGTACACGATCTCTTTATCAGTTTTCGTATTGGCACCGACATCTTCCAGGGTCACATCACCAGCCTTGGGGTCATAGGAGGTGATCACAGCGCACTTGCCCATGAGCTCTGTGGCTTGGAACAGCTCGAAATAGCGACACGCTTCATAGATGCTGGAGGCTACCAGGATGGCGTTGCCGCGCTGGCTGACCAGACGCGGATTGAGAGAAAAGTCGAAGATGATGTCGGTGACGATGCGGCTCATCCGCGATTTGGAGCTGAGCACGTTCTGCAGCGTTCCCCATTGGCGCTTGAGTTCCCGTTGCTGCCAGGGATTGAGTGTCGCGGTTTTGGTGTCGAACCACTGATCCACCCGCTCCTGTGAGCTGAGACGTTGGTCGATGTCGCGGGCCTCATAGACCAGATCGAGCACCACCTTGTCTTCCACACCCTCGCTGAACTTGTAGGTGTGGATGTAGCCACCGAACACCTCCAGGCTGGTGGCCTTGTCCTTTTTGAGCAGGGGCGTGCCGGTGAAGCCGATGAACACAGCCGCAGGCAGCAGCGCATTCATCACCCGATGCAGCTTGCCACTCTGGGTGCGGTGGCACTCATCCACGAAGATGAAGAGTTCGCCCACCGCAGGACTGGGCTGCGCCTGCAGCTGCTCGAGATAGGCCTCGAAGTCGTCCACCCCGCGCACACCGAACTTGTGCACCAGCGAGCAGAGCAGCCGGGGCATGGGCTGGCTCAGGGCCTGGATCAGATCCCTGCCGCTGCTGCTGCGCTGAATGGTTTCACCGGCAGCACCGAAGACGCTCTCGATCTGTTTATCGAGTTCATCGCGGTCGGTGATGATGGCGACGCGGGCATTGGAATTGTTGGCCAGGATCCAGCGGGCCAGCAGCACCATCACGATGCTCTTGCCGCTGCCCTGCGTGTGCCAGATGATGCCGCCACGGCGCTGCTGTACAAAGGTCTGAGCAGCCTTGATGCCGAAGTACTGGTGAACTCGCGGCAACTTCTTGATGCCACCGTCAAACAACACAAAGTCGCGCAGCAGCTCGATCAGCCTGTCTTTGCGGCAGATTTTGAGCAGGTACTTATCCAGTTTGAGGCGGCTGTTGTCGGCTTCGTCCTCCTTCCAGCTGAGAAAGTATTTCTCGGGGGTCAGGATGGCGCCGTAGCGCAGGCCTTCGGAGTCGTTGCCAGCCAGCACCAGCTGGTTGGTGGCAAAGAACCAGGCGTTGAATTCGGGTTGCTGATTGGAGAGGTTCTGGCGGATGCCATCGCCGATGCTGACGCGGCTGCGCTTGAGCTCGATCACGCCGATGGCGATGCCGTTGATGTAGAGCACCAGATCCGGCCGCCGCTCCCGTGCTCCTTTGAGGCTGACTTCCTCGGCAATGGCACAATCATTGGCCTCGGGGTTGTGCCAATCAATCAGGGAGACTGTGCTGGTGGGCTGATCGGCAGCGGCCTTCACCTGCACGCCGTAGCGCAGCAGCGAGTAGACCCGTCGATTGGCTTCATAGAGGCCGGCCTGGCTGACGTCGGCGTCACGGCGCAGCTGATAGAGCGCGCCGCTGATTTCGGCTTGGCTGTAGCCGCGACGGCGCAGGTAGGCGCCGAGGATCTCCTCCTCGATGTTGCTGTTCCCTGGACGATCCTTCCAGTCGCCGAGGTAGCGGTAGCCCAGCTGCTCCTGGAACAGCCGCAGCACCCGATCCTGGGTGGCCCGCTCGAAGCCGAGGCCGCTCATGGCTCGGGCTGCGGCGCATCAGGGCCCTGCAGAACCGCGCGGCCGTTCTGCCAGGTGACGGTGTAATGAACAAGACGCCGCTTGCGCTCCAGCTCGGCAGAGACGGCCTGCTGCAGGGCTTGAAGCACCTGCTCGACACTGGGTGGAAGGGCTGAGCTCATCGCGCCAACTCCAAAAGATGGGAATAGAGCACAGGATTCACAATGCTGCGCTCCTGACCAGTCTGAAAGAATACGAGCTGTGGCGAGCTCCCTTCGTTCATGTTGCAAATGGCCTGATCCACCGCTGGGGCATAGGCCTCCAGCAATAGCCGAAGGCTACGCGGAAAGCGCCGCCGCAGCGCAGGCATGGGCACGTTGTGGCCTCCATGGGCCACGCGCTCCGCCACCCGCAGGATCGACAGCTCGACCGAGGGCAGCGCTAAATAGACCAGCTCCACCCTCCAGCCGGCTGTGCGCAGGCGCCGGATCAGCTGCAGGTAGCCGCGCCCTGACAGGGTGGTTTCGAAGGCGAAGCTCCGCTGTGCCCGGATGTGGCTGTCGATCTCCTTCAGCATCAATCGACTGGCCGCCACCAGCTGCTGCCTGCGGTGCCAGGGGCGACAGCCCTGCCGCGATCAGATCGGCGTTGACGAAAGCCTGGGCCTCGTGGAACTGGCGCTGGTAGGTGAGGGCGAACGTGGTTTTACCGGCTCCGTTGGGGCCGGCGATGATGCGGCAGATCGGGGCGTCGGTGGGCGTCATCCCGCCATCGCCAGGATCTCCCGCTCCACATAGGACCGGAACGCCGAGGGAGAGGTGAAGCAGCGAAACCCGGCAGCGCTGGCCAGAGCGAGGACGGCCGGTTCCTCGTTCAGCAGCACGGCCACGGGCTGGCTGAGCTCCTCCTGGATGCCGGCGGGCCAGGCCAGATCGAACACGGCTTGCTGCTCGCCGGTGGCCGGATCGGCGAAGTCGTAGGCGAGGGTGCCAAGGGTAAGGGACTGCCGACCCATCCACGTATTGAGACGGATCAGCTCGGCTTCTTCCTCCTCGCTGGTGATGCCGCCAACTGTTTCGCTCGCATGTTGGGCAACGGCGGCTGCTGGGCCGGAGAGCCAGCGGGTATCGCCATGGAGCAGTTCCTCCAGCCGGGCGTTGACCTCAGCTGCCAGTAGTCCCTTGCGGACCTCCAGGAAGGAGCGGAAGTTCTCCAGCTTCCAGAGCTCGGGATCGGGTGGGATCCACTGGGAGGCCAGAGCACCCGGATGTCCGGCCTCGATCTCGGGGAAGTACTCCTCAGAAAGGAGGCTAATGATCTCAAGATTGCCGAGCATATCCCAACACGAAATTGGCGATAAGCACAAGTGACGACATGGCTCATTATAAGTTAAGGCTATCACCTCTCCACTTTTGAAGTAGAGACGGGGCCGCAAAGCCAACGAATGTGGAAAAGAGTGGGTCGACCTGGCTGCACTTGCTATGAGCCAGAATGGCAACGAATGAACCAATACAAGGAAGAAGCAATAGAGAGACAAAGAACCATAGCTGGTCTTTGACGACGCGTTCACTCCTCGGAATCGCTCTCTCTCCGATCAAAGGGAAAACTCCTGCCAAGAGGCCACCCCCCGCTCCCCAAGCAGCTGCCTGCAAAATATGGATTGAGCTGGATGACACTTGCTAGCTAGCCCACTACCCGGTTGACGAGTATGGATGTCAGCCTGCCAGCGGGACTAGTCCGGCGCAGATAAACATCTTTGACCGCGTAAACAGGCTCATTTCCCTCTGCTTCAATATTCGAGGCTCGCACAAAGTGTTCATCGGATTCAAGCAATTCTGCCACGTATTGCTCTGGCATGCGAGTTTTTTCCGAAATAGAACGGGATGTAAACCAGATACTTTCGGGTGAAAATCTTGGGGCCATTCTTCTGCCTCTGCGAACACTCCACGAAATTCTCTCGCCAGTTGAGGGTGTTTTTTTCGCAGCTTCAAGAACTGTGGAAATCTGGCCGGAGCTGTCTTTTGGGGTTGAGGCAGACATTGTGATGCTCTCCCGTTATTGATCCATTGTATCGCGGCAAGTCAAGCGGATGGATTCCCTCGTGCTCGGCCTGGTAGCGACTGCCGCTCGACCAACAGACCTCTCCTGTTCACCTGGTCGCGATTCCAGACGTAGCCCCGCTGGAACTCGGGCAGAGCCATGTGGCCGCTGTCGATGTGGTCGAGGATGGTGGAGATCTTCATG
>CAYNGR010000166.1:0-6092 GCA_964396755.1 uncultured Cyanobium sp.
GGCAACGCTCTCTGATCGTTCATGGCGCCACTGCGGCGCCACCTCAACTCAACGAAAGCCCCTGCACTGCGGGGGCTTTTTTGTGTGCGTCATGGTCCGCAGAGTTCCGGCCTGGCCGATCACCATTCAGCCGGGCGGGCCCCTCGCGCACGGCGGCAGCCGTCTTGAATGGGGGCTCCGCAGCCTCGATGTTCCGCATGAGCCAGCGAGATCGCCTGTGGCTGCAGGTGCTGGTGGCGGTGGTCGTCCTCGTGCTGGCCGATCAGGCCGCCCACTGGTTCGGCCTGCCGCGCGCCGCGGGTCTGCTCTGCCTCACGGGTCTGGCCAGCCTGGTGGTCTGCGCCCGCCTCGGCTGGCGGCAGGCCGGTCTGGGGGTGCTGGGGCTGGCTCTGCTCAGCGTGCCGGCGGCCCTGAGCCAGAACGATTCGCTGGCGGCGACCCTGGTGATGACGCTGGCCGCCTTCGCCCTGGGGCTGAGCGGGCGCTGGCAGCTGCAGCAGGTGTACTGGCTGATGATCGTCAGCCTCTGCCTGCTGATCACGAACACCCCTCTGGCGGCAGCGCCGCCGGCCCTGGATCTGGTCAGGCTGGCCTCCGCCGTGCTGCTCTGCGGCGGCCTGGCGATCCTGCTGCAGAGCCGACTGTCTCCCCGGGAGCCGCTGGCGGTGTCGGCCACTGCGTTCCCGGTGGCCCACAGCTGGCGCCGCAGTGTCGGCTATGGCGTGCTGCTGGCCACTGCCACGCTGGTGAGCACCCCGATCGCCCTGCAGAACCACTGGCACATCACTGGCCTCTGGTTGATCCTCACGCCGTTTCTGGTGCTGCGGCCGTTCGTGCGTGATGCCTGGCGGGTGGCCCTGCATCGCTGTCTGGGCACTATCGCCGGCGTGCTGCTGGTGATGCTGCTGGGAGGTCTCCTGCCCCCGTCGCTGCCGCTGCAGCTGCCGGCGATCGTCCTGGGCGTCAGCGCCGCGCTGATCGCCATCCGGCGCGGCCATCCGGCCCTGATGGTGATGGCCCTGACGGCCACGATCGTGCTGTTCAACAGCAACCCCGCCGATCTGATCGGCATGGCGGACAGGCGCCTTCAGGCCAGTGCCATCGGGGTCGCCATCGCTCTGGGGGTGATGGCTGTGGCCCATCCGATCGAGCGGCACTGGCTGCTGCACAGGGCCAACGTCTGAAGCGGCGACAGGCCGCCGCAGGCTCGCCAACCTGTCGCCCACTGCCGCAGTGCATGGGGGAGAGCCCTGTGCTGCTCAGGGCCCTGCGTTCCAGGGCCGGCAGCCCCCATGCGAACGGCCGCGATCAGCCCTGCCGGCGTGCAGGGCCTGAGGCTCCGGCGTGCTCCCGCTTGGCGTTGTCTTGGCCGGCAGCGGCCTGTTCGGTCGACATCAGCCAGGCTGCGCCTCCTGACGCTGCAGCGACGCCTGCCGCTGGCCGGCCGCCGTCGAGGCGGGGCTCCTCGGCGCGATGACAGCGCGCGGCGGGGAGCTGTCCTCCTTGGCTGACGGGGCTGCATCGCCGCTGCGATTCCGGTAGGATTGCCGGGTCCCGTCGACAGTGAAGTGGGCTTTTCTGAGTCGGGGGCATGAGCGTTGGAACTGGCGAACCGGCTGAGTTCAACTCAGCCTTGGCTTGCTGATTGCTGCTTCATCCCTGTCTCGGCGCGGTCCTGAATTCTGTCCGTTCTGTTTCATTCGCCCGTCGTTCGGCTCCTTCGTGAATCGTCTGACGGCTTTCGATTGTTCCAGGCGGCATGGTTCGACCGAGCCTCGGCCCGAAAGCTTCGCCGGTCGGCATTCATTCCACTCAGGAGGTGTCCATGCAAGGCAGTTGTTCGTTCCAGGGTCTGCTGATCGCGGAGAACGCCGGCTGATGCGGCGTTGACGACCGGACTCCACGACGCCTGTCGTGAGTGACCGGGTCGTCCTCCTGATCAATACGGTTCCGCGCCATAGCGGACCCGGCGAGAGCCCCCGGTGTGCTTCGGCATGCCGGGGGCATCGTTCATCCGGGCGATCCCGGCTCAGCGGCAGGTGTGCCTCTGCTGGCGTGAGCTGGCTCCGCGAAGCGGCTCAGCGGCAAGGAGACCGCCCCAGACCTGCTGGCTGAGGCTCCCAGACGCGGTTGCTGCGCAGTCGACCGGACCCGAGTGGAGCCGCTTCGGATGGCGACAGGCTCAGCGCTGCGCCTCAGCTGGGGGCTGCGACTGGGCTGTCCTGAGCTCCTCCTTCACAGCATCGATGGCCTGCGGCAGGCCGTCCCTCAGTGCACCGATCCGCCAGAGCCGACCCGAGAGCACGGCGCTGAGGTCCGCCAGGCTGCGAGGCACCGGTTGCTGGCGAACCCCTGCAGGCAGTTGCTCCAGGGCCTGGCCGGCGCCGCCTGGATTCCAGTCCGCCAGGGACACCACGGCCCGGTAGGCGGCCGGCCAGGGATTGGCCGGTTCCAGGGCCTGCAGGCGCCCGTACCAGCGCCCCGCCTCGACGGGGCGGTTGTTGAGGGTGGCCAGCAGCGCCAGGCTCCAGAGCGCGTCGCGATCGTCAGGGTCAAGGCGCAGTCGCTCGCCGGCCCAGCGGCGCACGCGCTGCTGGTATAGGAAATGGCCATCGAGCTGGTGTTCCGGTCCGATCCGAGCGAACACCGCTCCCAGCCCGGCCGGTCCCCGCTCCAGATCGCGCGCCAGACGGATGAAGTCCGCATCGAAGCCAGGGCTGAGCGGGCCGCGGCGCCGCCACAGCTCCACCTGACGCCCTTCGCTCCAGGGCCAGCTGCCCGCGGGCTGGAAGCGGCCGTCGCGGCGCAGCCGCAGACTCAGCTCGCGTGAGGCGGGCCGGTTGGTGCCCTGATCGCCGCTCGCCAGCAGCAGCCAGTCGGCCCGCTCCAGCACCAGGTCATGCTCGCTGCGCCGGCGCCCGAGGCGCCGACCTTCAATCCTTCCGCCGCCCATGCGGCCGTAGGTCGTCACGTTCTGCTCGTTGAGCGATGGGCTCCCGGGCACCACCAGCAGCGTCGTTGGGGCATCACCCACGTCGGCGCGCAGCCTGCCGATCAGAGCCGGCAGGGGATTGGCCTCGCCGGCCTGGAGGTTGGCTGTGCCGGCGGCGACGCTGCTGCCGGTGCCGGCCAGCAGGCCTGCCCCCAGCAGGGCGCCGACGCGACGCTGGCCCAGGCGCGGCAGCAGCACCTGGCCCAGCCGCCACCAGCCCGCCGCCAGCAGGATCAGCAGCAGCGGCAGCACCGGGGCGATGTAGCGGGCGTCCTTGTTGGGACTGAGGGTGGTGGCCAGCCAGCCGGCTGCGGCGCAGCCCAGCAGCCAGCCCCAGCCCTGGGGCAGCGCCGGGACGCTCTTGTGACCAGCGTCATGGAGCCGGGCTCTCAGCCCCGTCACCAGCATCAGGCCGAGGCCGACGAGGCCGGGCAGCAGCAGCGGCAGCCCCAGCTGCTCGGGCAGCAGGCGTGCATACCAGAACAGTGAGGCGGCGCTGAGCACAGCCGGATCGCCTTCGCTGGCCGCCGACTCCACGACGGCGCGGTTGGTGCCTCCCAGCGTCGTGATCCAGTTGTGATGCAGCCAGGGCAGCAGCAGCGCCAGCACCACCACCAGGGCCACGAGCACCTGCAGGCGGCGCTGGCGACGGCGCAGTCCGCCAGCGGCCGCCCACAGGGCGGGCAGAGCCACCAGTAGAAGGGCGCTCTGTTTGACCAGCAGCGCCCCGGCGACCGCCAGGGCCGCCAGCAGTGCGTGGCGCAGCTGGCCACCGCCGGGGGGCGGGGCCTGCCAACGCCCCAGCAGCCACAGGGCCAGGCAGCTGGCGGCGCTGAGCGGGATGTCCAGGGTGTAGTCGACGCGCAGGGCCATCAGTGCCGGGGCCAGGGCCACCAGGGCGGCGCAGAGCAGGCCGAAGCGCCGTCCGCCCAGCTGGCGCCCCCAGGCGGCCACCACAGCCAGCAGCAGACCGTTCCAAAGCGCCAGCGACCAGCTGGCCTGGTCCGGGCTGTCGCCGGCCAGGGCCATGACGCTGCCGTTGACCAGCGAGGCCAGCGGCGGGATCTTGGGCGAGAGATCCAGCAGAGCGGCCCAGCCCTGCCAGGAGCCACCGAGCAGTCCCAGGGCTCGACCGTGATCGACGGCGCTGTTCAGATAGTCAGCCTGGTCCCAGCTGGGCAGGCGACCGTCCTGGGCCAGCCAGAGGCGGTCCCAGCCCGTGGACAGTCCCCACAACGCCACCACGCCGGCCCACCAGAAACGCTCCTGGTGGCCTGGCGCGGCAGGGGCGTCGGGCGCGGGGGCAGGGTGCGACATGGGCTGGGGTTGTTCAGCCGCAGGCCCCAGAAGTGTGCAACAGCGCGGCCTGCCGCCGGGAGTCGCTTGACCTGGCGTGGGATCTCAGCGGCCGCGGGCGCGGCGGGCATCGGGCGTGCGTTCTCCCTTCTGGCACACCGGAGGGTGTAGCTGGCGTCACATCAGCCGATCATGAGCCGTGGCGCATTGCGCCGATTCGTGTGAGGTCCCCCATGAAATTCTTCCAGCAACTGCTGGTTGCTCCGGCTGCCCTCGGGCTGCTGGCTCCCGTGGCCGTCAGCGCCAGCGAGCTCAACCTCAACGGCGTGAACCAGTACGCCGCTGACAGCCAGGAGCAAGTCACCAGCATCACCCAGTTCTCGGACGTGCGTCCGACCGACTGGGCCTACCAGGCTCTCTCCAACCTGATCGAGCGCTACGGCTGCGTCGCCGGTTATCCCAACGGCACCTTCAAGGGTGGCCAGGCGATGACCCGTTATGAGGCCGCCGCTCTGCTCAACGCCTGCCTTGACCGCATCAGCGAGGTGACCGATGAGCTCAAGAAGCTGATGGCCGAGTTCGAGAAGGAACTCGCCGTGCTGCGCGGTCGCGTGGATGGCCTCGAGGCCAAGGTGGGTGAGCTGGAAGCCAACCAGTTCTCCACCACCACCAAGCTGAAGGGCATCGCCACCTTTGTGATCGGCGCCAACAGCTACGGCGGCAGCGCCCAGGTGACCCCTGCCGGCTCGATCATCAACGCCCGCAACTTCCGCGGTTCGGCTGGTGACCTCGGCGATGATCCCGCCGACTTCGGTTTCCTGATCCCCGGCACCGAGTGGGCTGACAACGCCCGTGCCCTGCAGGGCGCCACGGCGTTCAACTACGACGTTCGTCTGAACTTCGACACCAGCTTCACCGGCAAGGACCTGCTGCGCACCACCCTGCGCGCCGGCAACTTCGGTCAGTCCCCCTTCGGTCAGCCCGTCGTGGGTCTGAACTCCACCGAAGTGGGCTTCGAAGAGAGCTGCGGCACCGGTGCTGACTGCGGCGACGTGGTTGCCGTCAACCGCCTCTTCTACCAGTTCCCGATCGGTTCCAGCTTCACCGCCACCATCGGTGGTCGCGTCCGTCAGGACGACATGCTGGCCCTGTGGCCCAGCGTGTACCCCGCTGACACCGTTCTCGACATCTTCACCTACGCCGGTGCTCCCGGCACCTACAGCCTGAACCTCGGCGCTGGTGGTGGTCTTTGGTGGAAGAGCGGCAACTGGAGCATCAGCGCCAACTACGTGGCCGCCAACGGTGACAACGGCAATCCTTCCGAGGGTGGCATCGGCACCAGCGGCTCCCAGGAGACCGGCACCGTTCAGCTGGGCTACGGCAGCTCCAACTTCGGTCTGGCCGTTGCTTACACCTACAGCAATGGTGCTGGCCTGTACACCGGCAACGGCACCCCCCTCGCCGTGGCTGGCTTCGGCGCTTCCACCAGTGTCAACAGCGTCGGTGTGAGCGGCTACTGGCAGCCCACCAACGCCGGCTGGTTCCCCTCGATCAGCGCTGGCTGGGGCATCAACAGCCACAGCGCCGACGACACCACCCTCCTCGGCGACGTTGTCGACGGTGCCACCACCCAGTCCTGGTATGTGGGTCTGCAGTGGGCCGATGCCTTCGTCAAGGGCAACACCCTCGGCATGGGTGTGGGTCAGGCCACCTTCATGACCAGCTCGGGCAACGACGACCTGCTCGAGGCCAACGACGGCAACTACGCCTGGGAGTGGTGGTACAAGTTCCAGGTCACCGACAA
>CAYNGR010000167.1:0-6085 GCA_964396755.1 uncultured Cyanobium sp.
TGGCCCGCAGCTGGGGGGAAGCCAACCTGCGCCCCGGCGATGAGGTGCTGCTCACCGTGATGGAGCACCACAGCAATCTGGTGCCCTGGCAGCTGCTTGCCGCGCGCAACGGCTGCGTGCTGCGCCACGTGGGTCTGACCGCCAGCGGCGAACTCGACCTCGACGACCTGCGATCCAAGCTCACGGAGCGCACCCGCCTGGTCAGCCTGGTGCAGGTGAGCAACACGCTGGGCTGTCTCAACCCGATCGCCGAGATCGCCGCCCTCGCCCACGCCGCCGGCGCCCTGCTGCTGGTCGATGCCTGTCAGAGCCTGCCGCACATGGCGGTGGACGTGAAACAGCTGGGCTGCGATTTCCTGGTGGGCTCCTCCCACAAGTTCTGCGGCCCCACCGGCATGGGCTTTCTGTGGGCTCGCGAGGCGCTGCTGGAGGCGATGCCGCCCTTCCTGGGTGGTGGCGAGATGATCCAGGACGTCTATCTCGACCACAGCAGCTGGGCCGATCTGCCGCACAAGTTCGAGGCGGGCACGCCGGCCATTGGTGAAGCGATCGGCATGGGTGCTGCCATCACCTACCTCGAGGCGATCGGCATGGAGCGCATCCACGCCTATGAGCAGCGGCTCACCCGCCATCTGTTTGAGCGACTGCAGGCGATCGACGGCCTGCAGATCCTGGGACCCACGCCCGATCAGCAGCCCCACCGGGCTGCTCTGGCGGCCTTCCACGTGGAGGGCCTGCATGCCAACGACATCGCCGCCCTGCTCGATTCGGCCGGCATCTGCATCCGCAGCGGCCACCACTGCACTCAGCCGCTGCACCGCCATTACGGGCTGAGCGGCACGGCGCGGGCCAGCCTGGCCTTCACCAGCACCTTCGAGGAGATCGACCGCTTCGCCGAGGAGCTGCAGAGCACCATCGGCTTCCTGCGCGAACACAGCTGAGGCGCGGCGGTGACGCCCCAGCTTCTGTTGGTACCGTCCCTGCTGGCCGTGGCCCTGGAACTGGTGGCCAGCCTCGTGGTCGACCTGTCACAACAGCAGCTGCGTGCCTATGACGCCGCTGGCCGGCTGATCTACCGGGCGCCGGTGTCCACTGGACTGCCGGCAACCCCCACCCCGACAGGCTCCTTCCAGATCGCCGGCCGCTATGCCGAGACCACGCTCAGCGGTGCCGACTACCGCATTCCCGGGGTGCATCACGTGCTCTGCCTGGGTGGCGGGGGGCTCAGGCCCGATGCCATCTGCCTGCATCCGGCCCCCTGGCAGGAGCAGGCGCACCAGTGCTTCGGAGTGCGCCGCAGCCACGGCTGCGTGCGCCTGAGCAGTGCCACGGCCCGCTGGCTGTTCGAGCGCACCCCCGTGGGAACGCCGGTGCTCATTCAGGAGTGAGCCAGTTGTGGGGCTGAGGGCTGTGCAGGGCACGACACCTGTAGCCGCCGCGATCGGTCAGCCGTCAGGCGTCACGCCGCAATCCCCGGCAGCATGGCCGCGAATGGGATCTGATGTGGCGACCAGCGGCGCAGGCATGGGGGGGATGACGGCAGGCCCGGGGCAGGACAGGCGCCGAGGGCCGCATCATCGCTGCGGCGTGGCAGGGCGGACGTCCCAGCCTGGGTTCCGCAGCGGTGGTCCACGACACGTTGGCGGCAAAGCAGCGGCCGGGCTGGCACGGACCGTTCTGCCGCTGTTGCCGCTGCTGCTCAGTGCCTGCGGCCTCAGGCCGCCGCAGCCGCCCTTTCCGGTGCAGACCCTGGCCGATGCCGGCCTCAGGCCCCTGACAGCTCAGCAGCTGCAGGCCTGCGCCGCACGCCTGAAGCTGCCGCCGGAGTTGCAGCGCCCCGCGCATGCCACCAACTTCGGCGAGCGCCAGCGCCGCGACGCCTTCGGCCGTGAGGTGCCGCATCGGCCCCAGCTGATCGTGCTGCACGAGACGGTGATCTCCGCGCCCGCCACCGTGCGCCTGTTCGCCACGCCCCATCCGCGCGATGAGGATCAGGCCAGCTATCACCTGCTGGTGGATCGCGACGGCCAGCGACTGCGCATCGTGCCTGATGCCGGCAGGGCCTTCGGCGCGGCGATGGCGGCCTTCGGTGATTTCACCGTGCGCATCCGGCCAGCCTCGGTGGGCTCACTGAACAATGTGGCGCTGCATCTCAGCCTGGAGACACCGCCCGACGGGCGCGGCGATGGGGATGCGCACTCCGGCTACACGGAGGTGCAGTACAGGACGGCGGCGGGGCAGGTGCTGCTCTGGCAGGCGGCCCATGGCATTCCGATCAGCCGCGTCACCACTCATGAGGCGGTGGATCGCAGCCGCTCGCGCCGCGATCCGCGCAGCTTCCGCTGGGATCGCTTCGAGGCCGCCTGGCGCGAGGCGGTGGCGCGCTGCGGCCTGCCGCTGCAGGCCTATGACCGGGGCAGGGCGACGATCTGAGGTGCTGGCGGCTGCATGGACACCAGGCTGCCGACACGGGCTTCCTGCCCGCCTGGCTTCCCCCGGACGCGGCCTGGCCGGCCCATGGGTCCCCAGGCTGCATGACGGCTGCGGGCAGGAGGCAGGCCCTGATGTCTGGTGAGGCCACGCTGCCCCGCGCTAAGTGGCCCGTCGCCGGCGCTGCCCTTGGCATGGAGCCGATCCGCTGCGCCTCAGCGCACCGTCCACAGAGCGGGGTGCTGTCTGCGCAGCGAACCGTTCGTCGTCGCTGCCGCCGTTTGGTCCCGCCTCGGCGCATGCTGTCGCGGCCTGCCAGTGACGCTGCAGCGGTAGCGTTCAGCCCCTGCCGGCAGCAGCATGTCAATCCTCGGACGCGCGGCCATCCTCCAGGCGATCGAGCAGGGGGCCATCGCGATCACGCCCTTCGATCCGGAGCGGGTGGGTCCCGCTTCGGTGGATCTGACGCTCGCCGGCACCTTTCGGGTCTTCCGCAAGGTCCATCAGGTGATCGAGGTGCGTGAGCACACTGACTACCGCGAACTGACCGACAAGATCGAGGTGCCCGAGGGTCGGCACATCCTGATCATGCCGGGCGAAACGATCCTCGGCATCACCCGCGAGCGCCTGCGGCTGGGTCCGGGTCTGTGCGGCTGGCTGGAGGGGCGCAGCCGTTTCGCCCGTCTGGGGCTGATGGTGCACATCAGCGCCCCGTTCATGGGCCCCGGCATCGACAGCCAGCAGGTGCTGGAGATGAGCAATTTCGGCCCGGCGCCGCTGGCGGTCTACCCCGGCATCGCCATCTGTCAGTTCGTGTTTCAGAAACTCGAGGGCTCCGAGCAGTACCAGGGGCTCTACGCGGGGCAGACGCAGCAGAGTTTCTAGAGGGCCTGGCCGCTGGCTTCAGCCCTCCGCCGCAGACGCATCAGCCGGCCGCTCATTCGTCCCAGATCACCGACGGGGGATAGGGGCTGCCCGGCAGATCCCAGAAGCTGCCGGTGATGAAGCGGTGCTGCCGGTCCAGCCCGTTGAGCTGCGCCAGCTCCTGCTCCGTCAGCTGCAGCTGGGCCGCCGCGAGATTCTCGGCCAGCCGCTGCCGCTGCACCGATTTGGGAATCACGCAGGTGCCGCAGGCGATGCCCCAGGCCAGCAGCACCTGGGCGGCGCTGCAGCCGTGCTGAGCAGCGATTGCCACCACTTCCGCAATCTGCAGCAGCGGTGAGATCTGTCCGGAGGGTGGCGACCCCAGCGGTGAATAGGCCGTGACCGCGATGCCCTCCCGCCTGCAGAGGTCCATCAGCCCGTTCTGTTGCAGCCACGGATGGCGCTCCACCTGGTTCATCGCCGGCCGGATGCGGCAGTGGGGCAGCAGCTGCGACAGCTTGTGGCTGCTGAAGTTGGACACGCCGATGTGGCGCACCAGCCCTGCGTCCACCAGCTCCTCCATGGCCGCCCAGGTGTCCTGCAGCGGCAGCTGCTCGAGTGGGATGCAATCTTCGGCCTGCTGCGGCATCCCCACGCCGGGCCTGTGGGCCACGGGCCAGTGGATCAGATAGAGATCGAGCTGCTGCAGCCCCAGGCGTTCCAGGCTGCGCTCCAGGGCCGGTCTGACCTGCTCGGGGGCGTGGGCGTCGTTCCACAGTTTCGAGGTCACCCACAGCGCCTGGCGGGCCACCACGCCGCCGCTCAGCGCCTCAGCCAGGGCCGCGCCGACCTCCGCCTCGTTGCCGTAGATGCTGGCGCAGTCGATGTGGCGGTAGCCCAGCTCGAGGGCCGCGGACACCGCCGCACCCACCTCACCCGGCGCCGCCTTCCAGGTGCCCAGACCCAGGGCGGGCAGGCGGTCGCCGCCGGCCAGGGTGATCTGCGGCACGGGGGCGTCGGCGGTCACGGGGCGCATGCAGTTGCAGCCATCAGTCTGTTGAGGCGAACTCGATTGGTCAGCCCTGCGTCTTCACTCCTGCGGCGTCGCTGCAGGCCTTCCTGGTTCTGGAGGTCCGCCGTGCCGGACGCGGCCGCTTCACGCTGGCTTCGGTATCGCTCGGCTCACCGCGCTGGCTGACCAGCGGGTCGGGCCGCTCAGGCCGGTGCCACCCCTTGGGCCTGGTAAACGCTGAGGCTGAGCGCGGCCTGAGAGCGTTCGGCCAGCTGCTCGAAACGCCGCTGCCCCTCGGCGATGCGCTCCGCCTGCGCCGGCGAGCCGGCGGCCGCCAGCAGGGCCGGCAGTTCCGGCGAGATGAACTCCAGCAGATAGGCGCAGAACCTCTCCAACGGCCGGCGTCGGCCTGGGCACCAGAGATGCAGGCCCAGCATGCGGTTGTCGACGCCACTGAATCCGGCCTGCTCCAGCAGCGGAGCCAGCCGCGGGCCGGCGTGGGCGTCGCCGTGGCGGTTGAAGTGCGCGATGAAGCCGTTCAGGAAGGTCTCGATCGCCTCGTCCGGCGGTGACACCCGCAGGCTGGCGTAGTCGGTTTCGGTGAGGTGGATGCTGCCGC
Organism: uncultured Cyanobium sp.; assembly: GCA_964396755.1. Lineage (GTDB taxonomy): Bacteria > Cyanobacteriota > Cyanobacteriia > PCC-6307 > Cyanobiaceae > Cyanobium. Next base: position 4,926 of record CAYNGR010000167.1, read on the forward strand.
CCGGCCGCAGCACCCGCCGGGCCTCGCGCAGCACTGTGAGGGGATCGCGCAGATGCTCAACGACCCACACCAGCCGCACCCGATCGAAGTGGCCATCCGGCCAGGGCAGCGCAGCCCCGTCACCCACCACCAGCTCGACCGCGTCCAGGCCCTGCTGCTGCAGGTGCTGGCGGGCGGCGGCGATCTGTTCCGGGCTGATGTCGAGGCCGCTGAGCTGCGCGCTGGGTTCGATCCGGGCGATCCGGGCCAGCACCGCACCGACGCCGCAGCCGATCTCCAGCAGCCGCTCGCCGGGGTGCAGGGTCAGGTTGCCGGTCACCAGGTCGTCCAGCAGCGCCGCCTGTGCGATCAGCCGCTGTTGCTCCCTGGGGCTGGTGCCATGGATGTAGCGGCCTGTGCCCTCCGCCCGATCCATCCGCCGCCCCTCGCTGTCTCCAGGATGCCGGCCAGGCGTTGGTCTCATCCATCAGGCTGAGGCAGCGAGGCCTGCGCCTGAGGCCCCTGTCCCGGAGGTGCCCTGCCGGCTCCGCTGCGGCTCCGGGATCCGCTCCCCGGCTGTGCCGTCGGTTCCGCAGCTGCCTCAGGGCCGGACGCCGGGATCGGATGATTTGCCCAGTTCCCTGCCCCTGCGGCTTCCCCTGATGAACATCGACGGCCAGGCCTGGCGCACCATCGGACTGGAGCCGGGCGGCCGCTCGGTCTGGGTGATCGATCAGACCCAGCTGCCGCATCGTTTCACCACCCGCTCGCTGCGCAGCGCCGGCGAGGCGGCCGAGGCGATCGCCACGATGGTGGTGCGCGGCGCGCCGCTGATCGGCGTCACCGGTGCCTATGGGTTGATGCTGGCCCTGCAGGCCGACCCCGGCGATGCGTCACTGGCGGCGGCCTTTGAGCAGCTCAACGCCACCCGGCCGACGGCGGTGAACCTGCGCTGGGCCCTGGAGCGGGTGCGCGATCGGGTCGCCCCCCTGCCCGAGGCGGAGCGGGCCGAGGCGGCCGGCGCCGAAGCGGCCGCCATCGCCGAGGAGGACGTGGCCATGTGCGAGGCCATCGGCGAGCACGGCCTGCGCATCTTCCAGCAGCTGGCGGCAGCACGCCCGGCCGAGCGCCAGGGCCAGCCGTTCAACGTGCTCACCCACTGCAACGCCGGCTGGCTGGCC
>CAYNGR010000168.1:0-6083 GCA_964396755.1 uncultured Cyanobium sp.
GGTCGCTGAGGGTGGGGTTGCGGATCAGGTTCTCGAGGGCGTTGCCGTGGGCGGTAGCCACCAGCATCACGCCGCGCTCGGCGATCGTGCGAGCTGCCTGAGCCTCGAGTTCGGTGCCGATCTCATCGATGACGATGACCTCGGGCATGTGGTTCTCGACCGCCTCGATCATCACCTGGTGCTGCAGCTCCGGGCGGGCCACCTGCATGCGGCGGGCCCGGCCGATGGCGGGGTGGGGGATGTCGCCGTCGCCGGCGATCTCGTTGCTGGTGTCGATCACGATCACCCGCCGCAGCAGCTCGTCGGCGAGCACCCGGGCGATCTCGCGCAGGGCCGTCGTCTTACCCACCCCCGGGCGCCCCATCAGCAGCAGCGACTGGCCGGAATCGAGCAGGTCACGCACCATCCCCACCGTGCCGAACACGGCGCGGCCCACACGGCAGGTCAGGCCCACCACCTCGCCGGTGCGGTTGCGAATGGCGCTGATGCGGTGCAGGGTGCGCTCGATCCCAGCCCGGTTGTCGCCGCCGAAGGGACCGAGCCGCTCCAGCACCGTCGCCAGATCGCCCCGCTCCACCGCTGCGTCTCCCAGGGCGACGGCGCGGCCGGGATAGCGGGCCTCGGGCACCCGGCCCAGATCGAGCACCACCTCCAACAGCTGCTCCCGGGCCTGTGGCTCGGCCAGGGCGTCCTGAACGGCCCCGGGCAGCACCGCCAGCAGCCGGTCCAGATCGTCGGTGATCCGCTGGGTGAGCGGTGGCCCGTCCAGCGGAGACCGGGGTGGCGTCGGCTCAGGCGGGACGGGCGAGGGGGGAAAGGGGCTCGGCAGCGGCGGAGGCGACGGGATTCGCGGGCACTGGTGAGGTTCTAGCGAGGCCTGCCTTCGCCGCGGTCCGGGACGGCCAGCCAGGGATCGACGAGCTGGCGCACCAGCCGCAGCGCCTCTGGCCAGAGATCATCAGCCTGGAGCAGCCGCTGGCCACGCTCCTGGGCCCGCAGCAGCAGGGGCTGCAGCAGGCTGCGGCTGACGCCGCCGAAGGCCACCCCCGCCAGCGGGGCTGCGACCTCGCTCGCCAGCTGACGCGCCAGGTCGTGGGTGTGGCCGTTGGTGCCGCCGGCCAGCTGCAGCGGCCCCGGCGGCGCCAGCGGCGCCAGACGCTGCCAGAGGCGCACAGCGGCATGCGCGGTGCCGGAGCCCACGTCGCCCCGCATCGGCCTGCCGTCGAGCTGCCACAGCGGCCGCAGCCCGGCGGCGCGCACCAGGGCGTGTCTCTGCCACAGCTCGCGGGCCAGCTGACGCACCGTCAGCGGCCGCCGCGGCAGGGCCTCCCCCGTCGCCGGCTCGAGGCCGCAGCTGACCGCCAGGCGTCGCAGCGGCAGACCGGCGGCCTGCACCTGGGCCAGACGCTCGGCAAAGGCGGCCTGGCGTCCCACCTGGGTGTGCAGCTCGATCGCGTCGGGGCGCAGCTCCGCCAGCAAGGGAGCGACGGCCGCGGGCTCGAGCACGTGTTGACGTTCGACGATCAGACCGAGCGGGCAGGCCGGCAGGCAGCGTCCGCAGCCGTAGCAGCGCTCGGCGATGACGCCGCCGCCCGCCGGCGCCGCCGCGATAGCCAGGGCCGGGCAGACGCGCGCGCAGGGCCGCGGACACTCCGGCGGACAGCGCAGCGGATCGAAGCTGGCCTTGCGGAAATGGGGATCGGCCCCGTCGCTGAGGCTGACCATCAGCCAGGGGGCGGGGGCCGGCGCAGCGCCGGGTGCATCGGAGGCGGCCTGCTCCCGGGCCCAGGCCATGCCGCGCCGGGCGGCGGCCACCACCGCCGCATCGGCGGCGACATCGAGGCAGTGCACGCCGGCCAGAGCATGGATGCCGGCCAGGTCCTCGATCGAGGCCAGATCCTGGTTGCTGGCGCCGGCGATCCACTTGACCCAGCGCCCCTGGGCAAGGGCCCGTTCCGGGTCCACCCGGGCTTCCGCGGGGGTCATGGCGCATCCCCGCTGGCGAGCGGGACAGAGGACCTCGAGGCGGGCTGCGGGGCGGAGGGCCCGGGCAGAGCGCAGACGTTGAGGCCCAGGCGACGTGCCAGCCAGGGAGCCGTGGCTCCCTGCAGACCCACCGTCAGCAGGATGGTGAGGAACACCAGGCCCTTGAGCAACCCGGCACCGGGCACACCGGCCTCCTCGAGCCTCAGCGCGAACAGACTGCCCACGGCAGCCGTGACGATGCCGCGTGGGGCCAGCCAGCTGAGCATCAGCTTCTGAGCTCCATCGAGAGGCAGTCCCAGCCCGGCGATCTGCATCACCAGCCAGCGGGCCGGAGTGAGAGCCAGCACGCAACACACCCCGCCCAGGCCGGGCAGGAGCAGATCCTGGCGGGAGACATCGGCCGCCAGGAGGGGGAAAAGCACGGTGATCGCCAGCAACGCCAGCTGGGCGATGCGTTCATCCAGTTGGCTGGCGGTGCGATCCAGCCGCAGACCGACCACCACACCGGCACTGACCGCTGCCGGCAGGCCCGATTCGGGCAGCAGGGCCTCGCAGCCGCTGAACAGCAGGAACAGCGCCCCCAGCGTCAGCTGGAGAGGCAGGGTGCTATCGCCGAGAGGGTCGGCGACAGGCTCAGCGATCGGCGCAGCGGCATCAGGATCTGGTTCGGTGACTGCCGGGGACAGCGGCTGTTGCCCGTCCGCAGGCCCGGCGTCGCTGCCGCTGGGAAGGATCAACCGCAGCAGCAGCAGCGACAGCAGCCAGCCCGACAGGGCACCGATCAGCACGCCGCCGCCGAGCCGCAGCAGCAGACGCACCAGCACGTCCTGCCAGCGGCCCAGCTCGCCGACCGCCAGGTCGAGCAACAGCAACGCCAGCACCGCCCCCACGGGCTCAAGGATCAGCCCCTCGGCTTCCAGAAGGCGCGACAGGAAGGGCGCGAGTCCCAGCTGCCGCAGGATCGGCGCCACCACCGTCGGACCGGTGGCCAGGGCGATCGCCCCATACACCAACGAGAGGCTCCAGGAGAGACCGACCAACGCGTGGGCCAGAAGCGCGGCGCAGGCGAGGCCGAGCAGCGAACGGACCAGCACCAGCTGCAGGACAGAGCGCTGCAGCGTCGGGCCCGCCAGACGCAGATTGAGCCCGCCGTCGAACAGCACCAGACACACAAGCAGTCCGACCAGGGGCTCGAGGCTGCGGCCGAGCAGGGAAGGCTGGATCAGGCCGAGGCCAGCTTCGCCGGCGAGCAGGCCGGAGGCCAGCAGCAACACCACGATGGGGAGGCCGCTGAGCCGCCCCAACAGCTGGGCCAGGGCACCGGAGAAGAAGGACGCGCCCCACAACAACGCCAGCCGGTCGGGCATGTCCAAGGGCGTAGGGCGCAGTGTGGATCAGGCTGGCAGAGCGGTCTCCAGGGGTTGCCAGCGCAGGGCCGTGGCGCCGCCCATCTCGACGACAACCTTGAGGCGGGGCTCCTTGCGGCAGAGGCGACAGAGAGCCTCGAGCTCGGCATTGGAGAGCACCTGGCCCTCGAGCAGCCACAGCAGCACCGGTCCCTCGGCGGCGAACTGCGGACCGAGCAGAGGCGCGGCACGCTGCACCTCACCCACGGCGGCGCCGCGACCAACGCTCTGGTGCCCGAGGTGGGGGGGACGAACGCCGTGCAGACGGGTGAGGAAGGCCTCCGGATCGCCCAGTCCACGGGCGGACAGCATCTGAGCCTGGTAACCGGCGGCGCGCAGACGGCGCATCAGACGGGTCTCGGCACCGCCTTCGAGCGGGGCATAGAGCGCCAGGGCGCCAGAGCGCTCCAGATCCTGGCGGAAGCTGCGACCGGTGAGCAGAAGAGGCATCGCAGGGCGGACGGGCGCCGCGCAGTCTGGCAGCCGCGCCGCTCTGCTGAGGGGTGTTACACCCAATGAGGTACATTGGCTGCTTGTGCTGTTGAACCGTGCCCGTCCGCTAGCCGGGCCTCCGGGAAACACCACAGAGGACGTCATTGGTGATGTCCTCTCCAGGCCAGTACGGCATCAGACGTAAGCGGGACCTCCGCCGCACCTCTCTGAACCGTCGGGAAACTAGCCGGAATCCACAACCGTTCTGCCCTGCTGGGCGGTTGCCGGACCAGTCCCAGCCCGCTGATTTCGCCCCGCTAGCGCCATGGCCCTGCCGCCGGTCCTCAGGGATCAGCCCGGGTTTCCAAGTGCGACCGTCCGAACTCAGCTCCTCCGCCGCCGGTTCTCCCTGGCTGCCGCGCCCTTGAGGCCGGCTGCAGGGTTCAGCGGGTGGTTCGTCCAGCTGGCGTCACGTCCCTATCCATGTCCATCGGCATCCTTGGGAAGAAGCTGGGTATGTCCCAGTTCTTCGACCCTGAAGGCAGGTCCATTCCGGTCACCTTGATCGAAGCCGGTCCCTGCCGCATCACCCAACTCAAGAGCGAGGCCACCGACGGCTACACCGCAGTCCAGGTGGGCTTCGGTGAGGTGCGCGAGAAGCTCGTCAACCGTCCCAGCCGCGGCCACCTGGCCAAGTCCGGCGACGAGCTGCTGCGCCACCTGCGCGAATACCGCGTCAACAGCGTCGACGGCCTTGAGCTCGGCAGCGAAATCACCGTCGCGGCGTTCGAAGCCGGCCAGAAGGTCGACGTCAGCGGCGACACCATGGGACGTGGCTTCGCCGGTTATCAGAAGCGCCATGGCTTCAGCCGCGGTCCGATGACCCACGGCTCGAAGAACCACCGCGAACCGGGCTCCACCGGCGCCGGCACCACCCCGGGCCGCGTCTATCCCGGCAAGCGCATGGCTGGCCGCTACGGCGGCAAGCAGATCACCACTCGCGGTCTTGTGATCCTCAAGGTCGACAGCGAGCGCAATCTGCTTGTGGTCAAGGGTTCGGTGCCCGGCAAGCCCGGCTCCCTGCTCGACATCCGCCCGGCCAAGCGGGTGGGCAGCAAAGCCGCGAACTGAGGAGGAGAACCATGACTGACTGCGTTATTCGCGATTGGCAGGGCAAGGAGAGCGGCAAGGCCTCTCTCACCCTGAGCGTGGCCCGCGAGAGCAGCGCCGCCGACCTGCTCCACCGCGCCGTGGTGCGCCAGCAGGCCCATGCCCGTCAGGGCACGGCCAGCACGCTCACCCGCGCCGAGGTGGCTGGCGGTGGCCGCAAGCCCTACAAGCAGAAAGGCACCGGGCGAGCCCGCCAGGGTTCGATCCGCACCCCGCTGCGTCCCGGCGGCGGCATCGTGTTCGGTCCCAAGCCGCGCACCTATGAGCTGGCGATGAACCGCAAGGAGCGTCGCCTGGCCCTGCGCACCGCCCTGATGAGCCGTTGCGGCGACATCACGGTGGTCAAGGGCTTCGGCCAGGGGCTCGACGCCCCCAAGACCAAGGAGATCACGGCCGCCCTGGGTCGTTTCGGCATCGACGCCGGCGCCAAGGTGCTGCTGATCCTCGAAGGCGCCAGCGACGCTGTGAAGCTGTCGGTGCGCAATCTCGAGAAGGTCAAGCTGATCGCCGCCGACCAGCTCAACGTCGTCGACCTGCTCAACGCCAACAAGCTGGTCTTGAACGAGGAAGCAATCACCAGGATTCAGGAGGTCTACGGAGATGGCTGAACGCTTTGCCGGGCGGCTCGCGGATGTGATCCGCCGCCCCCTGATCACCGAGAAGGCCACCCGTGCCCTCGAGCTGAACCAATACACCTTTGAGGTGGATCACCGCGCCGCCAAGCCCGACATCAAGGCGGCTGTCGAAACTCTGTTCGACGTCAAGGTGATCGGTGTCAGCACCATGAACCCGCCCCGCCGCACCCGGCGCGTCGGTCGTTTCGCCGGTAAGCGCGCCCAGATCAAGAAGGCGGTGGTGCGTCTCGCCGAGGGCAACGCCATCCAGCTGTTCCCTGAGTCCTGAAGGTCTGACTTCCAATGGCAATCCGTACCTACAGGCCCAACACCCCAGGCACCCGCACCCTGGTGGTCACCGACTTCAGCGAAGTCACCGGCAAGAAGCGCGAACGCGGCCTCGTCGTCGCCAAGCACCGCCGCAAGGGCCGCAACAACCGCGGTGTGATCACCTGCCGTCACCGCGGCGGTGGCC
>CAYNGR010000169.1:0-5969 GCA_964396755.1 uncultured Cyanobium sp.
CAAGAGCCTGGGCAACACCGTGGGCCTCAGCGACGACCCGCTGTCGATGTACTCGAAGCTGGAAAAGGTGCCCGACACCGTGGTGGATGAGTACCTCACCCTGCTCACCGATCTTGATCTGGCCGGCCTGCCCGCCAACCCCCGCGAGCGCCAGAAGGCGATGGCCCTCGAGGTCACCCGCCAGCGCCACGGCTCCGATGCGGCCGCCCAGGCCCAGGCCGATGCGGCGCGCCTGGTGGCGGGCGCCCATGGCAGCGGTGCTGCCGATGCGGAGGTGCCCGAGGCCTCCCTGGCGGCGGTGAACTTCCCGGCGAAGGCCTTTTATCTGCTCAGCGCCGTGGGCCTCTGCACCAGCAGCAGCGAGGCACGCCGGCAGATCCAGGGCGGCGGCGTCCGGCTCGACGGAGACAAGCTCAGCGATCCCAATCAGGAATTCAGCGCAGCCACCGAGCTGGACGGCAAGGTGCTGCAGCTGGGCAGGAAAACCTTCCGCCGCCTGGTGGCCGACTGAGCGACCGGCGCCCCAGGTCGCGCACGCCTGCGCAGCACCGGACAGGTCCCGCGGCTGCCTGCACAATCGGGCAGTGCCCTGCAGCGCCCTCGACCGCCCGCATGACCGCTCCCGCCCCCTCGCCGCAGGCCGCCGAGCGGCTGATCCTGGCGCTCGACCGCCCCGATGCCGCGTCGGCCCTGGCCCTGGTGGAGACCATCCCCGGGCTGCGCTGGGTGAAGGTGGGCCTGGAGCTGTTCAGCGCCGCCGGCCCCGATGTGGTGCATCAGCTGCGGCAGCGGGGGCTGGCGGTGTTCCTCGATCTGAAGTTCCACGACATCCCCGCCACCATGGCCGGCGCCTGCCGCAGCGCCGCCCGGCTGGGAGCCGGGTTGATCACCGTGCATGCCTGCGCCGGCAGCGAGGCCCTGCGCGCCGCCCAGGAGGCGGCCAGCCAGGGAGCCCGCGCCGCGGGGCTGGCCGAGCCCACGCTGCTGGCCGTGACGGTGCTGACCAGCTGGGAGGCCGGGCGCTTCGCCGGCGAGCTGGCGATCGCTGAGCCCATCGAGCACTACGTGCCACGGCTGGCGCAGCTGGCGGCACAGGCCGGCATCGGCGGTTGCGTCTGCTCGCCGCTGGAGGTGGCCGCCCTGCGGGCCGCCCACCCCGAGCCGTTTGCGCTGGTGACCCCCGGCATCCGGCCCGCCGGTGCCGAACGCGGCGATCAGCAGCGGGTGATGTCCCCCGCCGAGGCGATCGCGGCCGGCGCCAGCCAGCTGGTGATCGGCCGACCGATCAGCGCCGCCCCCGACCCGGCCGCGGCCTTCGCCGCCTGCTGCGCGGAGCTGGACGGCGGCGGCCAGCCTCGCGACTGATCCCCCGACACCCTCCCGGCGCGTTCAACCCCGTTCCAGCCAGCCATGGATGCCACCGACTCAGCTTCAGCTCAGGCGCAGCGGCTCCGGCAGCCGGGCGTCGATGTGGTCGTGGTGGGCGCCGGCCTGGCGGGCCTGACGGCGGCCCTGGCCCTGCAGGACGCCGGCCTGGAGGTGCGGGTGCTGGAGGCGGCCTCCCAGGCCGGCGGCCGCATGCGGCGCACCCGGCTGGACTGGCCCGGAGGCGGCACCTGGGTGGACCTGGGCGGCCAGTGGGTGGGACCGACCCAGACCCGCATGCTCGCCCTGCTGGATCAGGTCGGACTGGAGCGCTTCCCCTCCCCCCACGCCGGCGAGACGGTGCTGCTGTTCGGCGGCGAGCGCTGCACCTTTTCCGGCTTCTTCCAGGGGTTCCCGGAGGGCCAGCCACCGGCGGTGCCCACCCATGACTGGGACGACGCCATGGCCGCCCTGGCCCGGTTCAACGCCCTGGCCGCCGCTCTGCCCAGCGACGAGCAGCCGCACACGGCAGCGGGCACGGCCGAGCTGGATCGGCTCAGCTTTCAGGACTGGATCGACACCAACACCCACACCCCCTTCGCCCGCTGGTACTTCGCCTACTTCTGCCGGGCCGTCGGCTTCCTGGGGCCGGCCGAACCGGAGCAGGTGTCGCTGCTGCACGTGCTCTGGGGACAGCGCTGCGCCCCCCAGGGCGAGCACCCTGAGGAGGAGCTGATCCACGGCGGCGCCGGCGGCCTGCTGCCCCATCTGCTCAGCCGTCTGGGCGAGGGGACGCTGCAGCTCGATCAACCGGTGCTGCGGATCCGGCAACCAGCCGAGCCGGACGGTGACGGTGACAGTGGTGGTGGTGGTGCCGACGATGGGTCCGCCTGGCCGGTGCTGGTGGAGAGCCGCAGCGCCAGCCACCCCTGCCGGGCGGTGATCGTGGCGATGCCGCCCTCCCAGGCCGACCGCATCGCCTTCAGCCCCGAGCTGCCCGCCGACCGCCGGGCGCTGCAGCAGGGCATGGCCATGGGCCGCTGCGCCAAGGTGCTGATCGCCTATGCCAGCCCCTGGTGGCGGCAGCAGGGGCTCTCCGGCATCGCCATCGGCGACCAACCGACGCTGGAGCTCTGCGCCGACAGCTCCGACCCGCGCACCCAGGCGGGGGTGCTGGCGGCCTTCGTGGTCGGCCATCGCCATGACCGCTGGTCAAGCCTCGACGCGGCCGGGCGCCGTCAGGCTGTGCTGGACGATCTGGTCGCCTTCTTCGGCCCGCAGGCCGCCACACCGCTGGCCTACCGCGAACAGGACTGGACGCAGGAGCCGTTCGTGGGCGGCGCCTATGCCGCCTGGATGCCGCCGGGCCTGTGGAGCAGCGCCGGCGAGGCCCTGCGCCGGCCCCACGGGCGGGTGCACTGGGCCGGCACCGAGGCGGCGACACGCTGGCCCGGCTTCTACGAGGGGGCGCTGCGCAGCGGTGAGGACGCCGCGGCGGCGCTGCTGCGGCAGCTGACGGACCCGCAGCGAGACGACTGATCGAGCCGACTGAATCGCCGCGACTGACCGCGATGGGCGCTGGCCCAGCTGCCGGACTGTCAGGAGCCCGGGCGCGGCCGACGGGCCGGCGTGGGACGGTGGGCGCCGCAGTCAGGCAGGTGGTCCGTGGATGAAACCGCAGCCGCATCCACCCTGACGCCGGCGGCGCACGCCCCTGAACTGCAGGCGATCGCCGAGGCCTTCGCGCTGTCAGGCCCGGTGCAGGCGATCGAACCGCTCGGCAGCGGCAACGTCAACGACACCTGGCGCGTGGCCCTGGCGTCCGCCGGCGAGGGCCCGCAGGCGCTGGTGCTGCAGCGGCTCAACACCCAGGTGTTCCCGCGGCCGGACCTGGTGATGAGCAACATCCGCCGGCTGGGCGCCCATCTCGACCGCCCCGGCGCCATGGCGGCCGCCGGCGGTCGCTGGGAACTGCCTCGCGTCGTGCCGGTCCGCGGCAGCGGCGAACCCTGGCTGGAACGGGACGGCCAGTGCTGGCGGCTGCTCACCTACATCGAGCGCTCCCGTTCGCACGACACGATCCAGGACCGCAGCCAGGCTCTGCAGGTGGGTCGGGCGCTGGGCACCTTCCACGTCTTGATTCACGATCTGCCCGCCGAGGAGCTCGCCGACACGCTGGAGGGCTTCCATGTCACCCCTGGCTATCTGGCCCAGTTCGAGCGGGAGCTGAGCCGCACCCAGCTGCCGCTGACGCCGCAGGAGCAGCACTGCGTCGCCTTCATCCGCGACCGCACGGCCTTCATGCCGGTGCTCGAGGAGGCCCTGCGCAGCGGCCGGCTGCGGCAACGCCCGATCCACGGCGATCCCAAGGTCAACAACATCCTGTTCGATGCCCACAGCGGTGAGGCGATCGCCCTGGTGGATCTCGACACCGTCAAGCCTGGACTGATCCACTACGACATCGGCGACTGCCTGCGCTCCGGCTGCAACCGGCTGGGCGAAGAAACCGACGACTGGGGCTCGGTGCGCTTCGATCTGGAGCTGTGCGAGGCGCTCCTGGAGGGCTACATCGGCCAGGCCCACCCCTTCCTGGAGGAGGCCGACTACGCCCACATCCCGGACGCGATCAGGCTGCTGAGCCTGGAGCTGGGCCTGCGCTTCTTCAGCGATCACCTGGCCGGCGACGTCTATTTCCGCACCAGCCGGCCGCGCCACAACCTGCAGCGGGCGCTGGTGCAGTTCCAGCTCACCGAGAGCATCGAGGCGCAGCAGGACGCGATCCGCGCCCTGGTGGAGCGCCTGCGCCGGCAGGCCACCGCAGCCTGAGAGCCATGGCTGCCAGCGACGCCCCCGCCGCCAGCGATGCGCAGGCCTTCCACCTGCAGCCCTTCCCCGGCGACCCGGCGCCGGACGGCCTGGCCATCGCCGGCGAGGTCAGCCGCCACGGACGGGAGCTGCGGCTGAACTACAGGCTGGGCGGCCCGCTGAGCGAGCTGCATCTGCCGGAGCCCGGCGCCGCCCCGCAACGACTCGACGATCTGTGGCAGAGCACCTGCCTGGAGTGCTTCCTGGGCCTGCCGGGAGAACCCGGCTACTGGGAGCTGAATGTCTGCCCGTCCGGCGACTGGAACCTGTACCGGCTGGACGGCTACCGCCAGGGCCTGCGGCCGGACGCCGCTGCCGGTGCTCCGCAGCTGCAGCGCCGGGCGGACCCCGGCGGGCTGGCCCTGACGATCGGCCTGACGCTGCCGCCGCAGCTGGCCCAGGCCGCCGCCCTGGAGCTCGGCATCACCGCGGTGATCGCCGACCGCCGGGGGGAGCTGAGCTACTGGGCGCTGCACCATCCCGGCGAGCAGGCCGATTTCCACCGGCGCGAGGGCTTTGCTCTGCGGCTGTGAGGCCGATCCGATCTCAGGCCGCCCCCTGCGCCAGTCGCTGACGCCGGCAGAAGCTGCAGTGGCCCCAGCGGGCCATCTCGCCGGCGGGTGCAGGGCGCCCGCAGTCGGGGCAGTCGGCCAGGCCGTGCACATCGACGCGACTGGGATGCAGCGCCCAGGCCTGCTCCTCGAGGGCGCTGCCGGGGGGCGGCAGGGTGGTGGGATGCACCTGGCGGAAGCGCAGATCGCGCAGGCGGAAGCCGGCGGCACGCAGGGAGCCGAGCAGCTGATGGCGGTTGTACTGCAGGGCCTGGAGCCAGGGGCCCGGCGCCGCCCCCACCGTGAGCAGATCGCCCTGCAGCTGCAACGGCCGGCAGTGGGGCGCCAGCTGGGGGCCGGCGATGGCGGGCCAGGCCTGCCACAGGGCCGCGATCTGTCCCTCCTGCCGCCACTGCTGCTTCAGCGTCTCGAGACAGGCGGCCAGAGGGCTGGCCGGGGGCGGGGCCGACGGCAGCAGCAGCGACAGATTGCCGATGCGACGGTTTTCCGACCCCGGCGTCAGCGACTGAGCGCGGCGCTGCCGGCGATCGATGCTGCGGCGGCGACCGCCGCCCTGGCCGGCCGGTCCGGCGGCAGGCGTGTCTGGGCTGCCGGATCGCTGCATCCGGGCAGGCTAGGGCGGCGCTGCGGTCAGGGACGGCAAACCGCTGCGGACGGCAGCGGCTGCGGCCCGCCCCGCTCGCTACTGTCAGGCCCTTGCCCCACCCCCTCGACCATGGGCTTCTTCGACCGGCTCAGCCGCCTCCTGCGCGCCAATCTCAACGACCTGGTGAGCAAGGCCGAAGACCCGGTCAAGATCCTCGACCAGTCCGTGGTCGACATGCAGGAGGACCTGGTCAAGCTGCGCCAGGCCGTCGCCACCGCCATCGCCAGCCAGAAGCGCCTGCAGAACCAGGCTGAACAGGCCGAGGCCCAGGCGTCCCAATGGCAGCAGAAGGCCGAGCTGGCGGTGCGCCAGAACCGCGATGACCTGGCCCGCGAAGCCCTCACCCGCCGCAAGACCTACGCCGACACCGCCGCCTCGCTCAACGCCCAGCTGAGCAGCCAGTCCGGCCAGGTCGAGACGCTGAAGCGCAGCCTGACGGCACTCGAGGGCAAGATCGCCGAGGCCAAGACCAAGAAGGACATGCTCAAGGCCCGCGCCCAGGCGGCCCAGGCCCAGGAGCA
>CAYNGR010000170.1:0-5932 GCA_964396755.1 uncultured Cyanobium sp.
CGGGCAGACGGTCAGAAGCACAGGAGCAGACAGACAGACAGACAGACAGACAGACAGACAGACAGACAGACGGACAGACGGACAGACGGACAGACGGACAGACGGACAGACGGACAGACAGACGGACAGACGGGCGGGCACTGTGCCGGAGCCCGATCGGCCTGCCCTGGCCAACGCCGCTTGGCCCTGCGGCTGGGATAACAGACCGGAGTGCGGGGTCTTCATTAAATTGCGTCACCAAGTGATGCCGTCCGAGCGGCGCCCGTTCCGTCTCCCGAGCCTTCCTCTCTCCCATGGCAGCCACGCCCCGAACCCGCCTGCTCGCCCTGGGGGCCCTGGCGGTGGGCCCGCTTCTCTCCGGGGGCCTGGTGCTGGCCCAGAGCGAGCCGTCCGCATCCGAGCCTGCGGCCCCGCTGCCCGCAAGCGAGCCCGCTGCGCAGGCACCAGTTGCCCCCGCTCCGGCAGCGGCTCCCGTGACAGCTGCTCCCGAGCCCCCCGCCGCCGCCCCGGTGGTGCAGCGCCCCGCAGGCGAGCCTCGCCGGGCCCAGCCACCGCAGCGCTTTGACGCCTCGCTGGACGATCTGGTGCGCGAGGGGATCGTCTCCCCACGGGAGCGCATGCGGGTGCACCGAGGACTGATGGGCCCGATGAACCCTCAGCAGCGCGAGGCCTGCAGCAGCGGCGCCCTCTCCCAGCTCGAGTGCAACAGCGGCGTGGTGATACGCGGCCGCGGCCGCGGCGACGTCCCCGGTCTGGCAGGCGGCGGCAGCCTGCCGGGCGGTTCCGGCTACGCCAGCGCCGCCGGCTTCAGCACCGACGCCTCCCCGCTTCCCCCGATCTCGGTGCCGGTGTCCGCCCTGCTCTCGGGAGCCGGCGGCAGCTTCCGGCTCACCGATGTGTTCGGACGCACGCCGCGACCGGCCCCGATCGCCGGCAACGGCAACATGGGCCTGATCTTCCCGCTGATCGGCTCGGCCGTCACCACCAGTGAATTCGGCTGGCGCCTGCATCCGGTGATCGGCAGCTGGCTGATGCACGCCGGCAAGGATCTGGCGGCACCGGAAGGCACGCCCGTGGTGGCCTCCCTGAGCGGCCGGGTGGTGATGAGCGGCCTGGCCGGCGGCTACGGCCTGGCGATCGAGGTCGAACACGACAACCCGCGCCGCCGCACCCTGTACGGCCACCTCTCCGAGCTGTACGTGCGCGAGGGCCAGCAGGTCCGCCAGGGCGAGGTGATCGGCCGGGTGGGCAGCACGGGTCTGAGCACCGGCCCGCACCTGCACTTCGAACTGCGGCTGCCCCAGGAGGGCGGCTGGGTGGCGGTGGATCCGGGCCAGTTCGATCCGGGCGGCCTGTTCCCCGGTCAGCCGGGACAGCCCGGTGGCCTGCCCACCGATGCGGTGGCCCTGCTGGTGGGTCAGCTGGTGCAGACCCTGGAGCGACCGCGCAGCCCCCTGGGCAACGCCGCCGCTGCCCCGACGCCGCTCCAGCCGTTGCCGCCCCAGCGCAACCTGCCGGCACCGGCACCGTTGCCGCCCCGCAGTCAGGGCTGAGCGATCGACGCGGGTCTGCAAGTGCCCTGAGCCTGACGGCGTCAGGACCCCTCCACCCCGCCGCTGGTGCCGCCTGAATGAGACCGCGTCTCGATCAGCTGGCAGGGGCCAGCAGGCCGGCTCTTCTGCTCCAGCGCCGGCCGAGCTGCTGGCCGCGGATCACGATGCTGCGCGCTCCAACCCGCACGAAGGCGACGAACGGCCCGGATCCCTGTCGCCAGGTCCAACAGGGCGAGCGTCAGTGAACGCCGATCCCGAACAGCTCAGAGGCTCCCAGTCTTGATCGACCCAGCGGCACTCAGACGCTGTGAAGCCAGTCGCCCAGGGTGTCGGTGATGTGGCCATCGCGGAAGTGGATCACCCGCTGGGCGCGATCGGCCACGTCCTGCTCATGGGTCACCATCAGGATGGTCATGCCCTGATCATGCAGCTCATCGAACAGATCCAGCACCTCACGGGTGGTGCTGGAATCGAGGGCACCGGTGGGTTCGTCGGCGAGCAGCAGCACCGGCTGGTTGATGATCGCCCGGGCCAGGGCCACACGCTGCTGCTGTCCCCCTGAGAGCTGATTGGGACGATTGCCGAGCCGCTCGGCCAGGCCCACGCGGATCAGGGCCTCGGTGGCCCGGTCGCGGCGCTCCTGGCGGGGCACGTTGGCGTAGATCATCGGCAGCATCACGTTCTCCAGCGCCGAAAGCTGGGGCAGCAGGTGGAACTGCTGAAACACGAATCCCAGATCCTGATTGCGCAGATCGGCCAGCTGGTCCTCGTCGAGATCCTGAACCGGCGTGCCATTCAGAAGGTATTCGCCACTGGTGGGCCGATCGAGGCAGCCCAGGATGTTCATCGCCGTGCTCTTGCCGGAGCCTGACGAGCCCATCATTGCCAGGTAATCACCGCGGCCGACGCTGAGAGTCAGGTGATCGAGGGCCTGAACCTGGGTGGGACCGACGCCGTAGACCTTGCAGATGTCGCGCAGCTCGGCGACAACGGCGGCGTCGGACTGCCCCCTGGGTGGGGCCCCTTCGCTGACCGCGGCGGAGGACGGAAGCGTGGCGACAGTCGCAGCTGTGGAGCTGGCCGAGCTGGACGGGATCGCTGCTTGAGGCTCGGCCATCGATGGGTCAGCCCAGGGGCAGGGATGTGACGCTAGCCAGAGCCTGCTGCAGGATCGGGGTGCCCGCCACGGTGGAGCTGGCCCAGTCGAACAGGGGGCTGGAGAGGATGCCGCCAATGGCGGTCACAGCCACACAGGTGACGAGACCGGCGCGCAGGGGCTGCATGCCGGCGAGATTCCAGCTGATCGGCGGGTAATTCTTGACGGCGTCGGAAGCCTCCTGAGGCTCCTTCACCACCATCATCTTGATCACCGAGATGTAGTAGTAAATCGACACCACCGAGGTCACCAGGCCGACCACGACGAGCAGGTACTGGTGATCGGCCCAGCCGGCAAAGAACAGATAGATCTTGCCGAAGAAGCCGAGCATCGGCGGGATGCCGCCAAGCGAGAGCAGACAGAGGCTGAGGCCCAGGGTGATCAGCGGATCCTTCTGATACAGACCGGCGTAGTCGGCAATGCGATCACTGCCGGTGCGCAGCGAGAACAGAATGATGCAAGCGAAGGCCCCCAGGTTCATGAACAGATAGGCGGCCATGTACAGCACCATGGCCGCGAAGCCCTCCTCGGTGCCGCAGACCAGGCCGATCATCACGAAGCCGGCCTGACCGATGGAGCTGTAAGCCAGCATCCGCTTCATCGAGGTCTGAGCCAGGGCCACGACGTTGCCGAGCACCATGCTCAGCACCGCCAGCACGGTGAACAGGAACTTCCACTGCTCATCGAAGCCGGAGAAGCAGCCCACCAGGATGCGCAGGGCCAGAGCGAAGCCGGCGGCCTTGGAGCCCACCGACAGGAAGGCAACCACCGGAGTGGGCGAGCCCTCGTAGACGTCGGGCGTCCACTGGTGGAAGGGAACGGCGGCGATCTTGAAGGCCACCGTCGCCAGCACGAACACCAGGGCAAGGGCGGTGATCGGGGTGTCGGCCGTGCTCAGGGCGATGCCGATGGTCTCGAGGCTGGTGGAGCCGCTCAGGCCGTACAGCAGCGAAGCGCCATAGAGGAACACGGCCGCCGCCGCCGAACCGACCAGCAGATACTTGAGGGCCGCCTCCGAACTGCGGGCGTCCCGCTTCATGTAGCCCGACAGCAAATAGCTGGAGACCGACAGGGTTTCCAGTGAAATGAAGATGCTGATCAGGTCGGTGGCACCGCACAGGATCATGCCCCCGAGGGTGGCCGCCAGCAGGATCGCGGCGTATTCACCCACCGGCGTGCCGCTGCGCTCGACGTACCGCCAGCTCAGCAGCAGCGTCACGAGCGTGGAGGCCGACACCACCGCCCGGAAGGCGATCGCCAGGTTGTCCGCCAGGAAGGAGCCCAGGAACGCAGCCTCGGGCTCGACGTTCCACTGCAGCGCCAGCAGCACCAGCGAGGCGCCCAGGCCGGCGTAGCAGACCGGTGGCACCCAGCGGCTGGCCGCGGCCTCGCCGGCGAGATCCACCAGCAGGCAGACCAGCAGCGCCACCAGCACGGCACCCTCCGGCGCGATCGCCGCGGCGTGCAGCGACAGGTTCAGGCTGCCGGTGCTGAGGCCGGCGGCGATGGCGGCGCTGGCTTCGGCAGCCGTGGTGGCGGCCAGGGGCAGAACGGCCACTTGGGAAAGGGCTTTTGGTGGGGGGGACTGTAGCGACCTCCGCCGGAGTCGACGGGGTGCGCCAGGCAACCGGCTTCCACGGGCTGGCGGCCGGTGCGATAAAGAAGGAAGCGCTAACGCCCCAGCCCGTGGCCCACACACTGGTCATCGTCGAGAGCCCCACCAAGGCCCGCACCATCCGGGGCTTCCTGCCGAAGGACTACCGCGTCGAGGCCTCAATGGGCCACGTGCGCGACCTTCCCAACAACGCCAGCGAGATCCCTGCCGCCCAGAAGGGCGAGAAGTGGGCCAACCTCGGCGTCAACACCGCCAACGACTTCGAGCCGCTCTACGTGGTGCCGAAGGACAAGAAAAAGGTCGTCAAGGAGCTCAAGGACGCCCTCAAGGGAGCCGACCGGCTGCTGCTGGCCACGGACGAGGACCGCGAGGGCGAATCGATCAGCTGGCACCTGCTGCAGCTGCTGCAGCCGAAGGTTCCCGTCAAGCGGATGGTGTTCCACGAGATCACCAAATCCGCGATCGGGCGCGCCCTCGAGCAGACCCGCGACCTCGACATGGAGCTGGTCCACGCCCAGGAGACGCGACGCATCCTCGACCGGCTGGTGGGCTACACCCTGTCGCCGCTGCTGTGGAAGAAGGTGGCCTGGGGCCTGAGTGCCGGCCGCGTCCAGTCGGTGGCGGTGCGGCTGCTGGTGCAGCGGGAACGGGCCCGCCGCGCCTTCCGCAGCGGCACCTACTGGGACCTCAAGGCGAAGCTCGCCCAGGGCGGCGGCAGCTTCGAGGCGAAGCTCACCCACGTGCAGGGCACCCGCATCGCCGGCGGCTCCGATTTCGATGAGAACACCGGCGCCCTCAAGGCGGGCAGCAAGGTGCGTCTGCTGGCCGAAGCGGAAGCCCAGAGCCTGCGCCAGGCGATCGAGAGCGGAGGCTGGAGCGTCACGGCGGTGGAGGAGAAGCCCACCACCCGCAAACCGGTGCCGCCGTTCACCACCAGCACCCTGCAGCAGGAGTCCAACCGCAAGCTGCGTCTGTCGGCCCGCGAGACGATGCGCACCGCCCAGGCGCTGTATGAGCGGGGCTTCATCACCTACATGCGCACCGATTCGGTGCATCTCTCCGACCAGGCGATCAACGCCGCCCGCAGCTGCGTCGCGGCCCGTTACGGCCAGGAGTTCCTCAGCCCCTCGCCCCGCCAGTTCTCCACCAAGGCCCGCAACGCCCAGGAGGCCCACGAGGCGATCCGGCCCGCCGGCGAGTCCTTCCGCACGCCCGCCGAAACCGGCCTCGATGGCCGCGAGCTGGCCCTCTACGAGCTGATCTGGAAGCGCACCGTCGCCAGCCAGATGGCCGATGCCCGCCTGACGATGCTGGCGGTCGACCTGGAGGCCGCCAGCGACTCCTCCCTGGGGCCGGCCACCTTCCGGGCCAGCGGCAAGCGCATCGATTTCGCCGGCTTCTTCCGCGCCTACGTGGAGGGCAGTGACGATCCCGACGCGGCCCTCGAGGGTCAGGAGGTGCTGCTGCCGGCCCTCAAGGTGGGTGACAGCCCGTCCTGCAGCGCCGTCGAGGCACTCGGCCACCAGACCCAGCCGCCCGCCCGCTACAGCGAGGCGGCCCTGGTGAAGATGCTGGAGAAGGAGGGCATCGGCCGCCCCTCCACCTACG
>CAYNGR010000171.1:0-4248 GCA_964396755.1 uncultured Cyanobium sp.
CTACAGCGTCCGCAGACAGGCCGCCACAGCCGTCACCTCGCCGAGGTTCTCGATCGCCGCCAGGGCCTGGCGGAAATGCGATTCCTGCACCTCGTGGGTGATCACCACGATCTCCGCTCCAGCCTCATGGCTCTCGAACTGCACGATCGACTGGATCGACACACCGGCGTTGCCGAAGCAGGTGCCGATGCGGCCGATCACCCCCGCTTCGTCGCGGGTGTGCAGGCGCACATAGTTGCGGTGGCTCGTCGCTGATCCATCCACCAGCTCACAGCGGCGCCAGCTGCTGGCCGCCAGCAGGGGATCCAGGGGCGCCCCGGCCTGGTTGCCGGTGGCTCGGCGGATGCCGGCGATGTTGAGGATGTCGGCCACCACCGCGGAGGCCGTGGGTCCGGCGCCGGCGCCGGGGCCGTAGAACATCACCCGCCCCACCGGATCGCCCTCCACGAGGATCGCGTTGTTCACGCCATGCACTCCCGCCAGCGGATGCTCCTTGGGCAGCAGGGTGGGATGGACCCGCACATCCAGCGGCAGCGGATCGCCCTCTCCCTCACGCTGGGCCACGGCCAGCAGCTTCACCACATAGCCGAGCTGATTGGCGTAAGCCACGTCGCGGGCCTGCAGGCGATCGATGCCCTCGGTGGGGATCGCTTCCCGCGACACCGAGCCGCCATAGGCCAGGCCCGCCAGGATGGCGATCTTGTCGGCGGCATCGCCGCCCTGGACATCTGCGGCGGGATCGGCCTCGGCGTAGCCCAGCCGCTGGGCATCGGCCAGCACCGCCTCGTAGGCGGCGCCCTCATCGGCCATGCGGCTGAGGATGTAGTTGGTGGTGCCGTTGATGATGCCGCTCACCCGCTGGATGCGGTTGCCACCGAGCGACTGCTTGAGCGGCTCAATGATCGGGATGCCGCCGCCGACGGCCGCCTCGATCAGCACATAGACGCCGCGGGCGGTGGCGGCGGCGGCGATCTCCTGGCCATAGCGGGCGATCACGGCCTTGTTGGCCGTCACCACCGGCTTGCCGGCTGCGATGGCACGCAGGATCAGCGAACGGGCCGGCTCGAGGCCGCCCATCACCTCGACGACGATGTCGACGGCGGGATCGTCGACGACCGCCTCCGGATCGGTGCAGAGCAGCTCGGCGGGCAGATCAATGGGGCGGGGGCGACTCAGGTCGCGCACGGCGACGCGGCGCAGGGCCAGATCGGCCACCAGCGGATGGCGGCCCTCAGGCTGCGACAGGATCGACGCCACTCCGGCCCCCACCGTGCCCAGCCCAAGCAAGCCGATGCCGATGGTCATGCGCTGCCCCACGTGCAAACCGCGATCCTAGAAATGCGCCGGCCGACCTGAGCCGCGAAACGGCGCGCCCCGATGCAGCACGCCATCAGGCCTGGGCCAGGGCGGACGCCTGGGCCTGCATCAGCCGCAGGATGTTCAGAAAGCCGTTGGCGCGCGACGGGGTGAGGCTGGCCTGCAGGCCGGTGCGGGCCAGGAACGCCGGGTCGATGGTGGCGGCCTGGGCGGGCTCCAGCCCCTCGAGCCCCTCGATCAGCAGCGCCAGCAGGCCCTTGGTGATGGCGGCGTCGGAATCGCCCTGCCAGTGCAGCCGCCCCTCGCGCAGGCTGCCCACCACATACACCTGCGAGACGCAGCCCTTCACCTTGAAGGGCTCCTGACGCAGATCCTCCGGCAAGGGCTCGAGCTTCTTGGCGAGCCAGAGCACGTATTCGTAGCGGCGCTTCGGGTCGGCGGTGGTGGCCAGCCGCTCGACGATGCGATCGAGGGCAGGGCTGCCGGTGCCGGCCGCGCCGGCGGATGCGGGAGAGGGGGAATCAGGCACGGGGCCGCCGCATCCACAGACCACCCAGCAGACCGGACAGGCCCACGGCAGCGAAGGCGAGCGTCTGGGAACGCGCAGCAGCCAGGGGCCCCTCGCTGGAACGGACGCTGGCGGCAGCTCCGCCACCGGCCGCTGGAACCTCCAGGTAGTCGCGGTGTCCGGGGCCGGCATCCACCTGGATCTCCCAGTCCGGGCTGGCCTGGGCCGGCAGGCGGAAGCGAAGGCGTCCCTGGCTGTCGGTATGCCCCAGGGAGATCGGGGCGCCGCCGCCAGGAGGCATCAGGCGCACTTCGGCATCACTGGCGGGCACGCCGCTGGAGAAGCTGCTCTCCAGCTGGGCGCTCAGCCCACCGAAACGCTCCAGGCTGGACTGGATGCCATGGGCGCGGGACGCGCCCGGGGCGAGCCACAGAGCGGAGGCGGCCAGAACCGCCGGCAGCAATCGAACGCGGACCATCGCAGCTTCAGGAGGCTTTCCAGCGACTATCGCTGCTTTTGCCCGCCTGCACCATCCGGGCAATCGAGCTCACCATCATCGAGAGGGCATCGGAGTCATCACCGCGGGCCTGCAGCTCTGAGGCAAGCACCTGTTCGGCGGCGGTGCGGGGCCGGCCGAGGCCCTCGAGGTGGCGGCGATCACGGGGATCAGGAGCTGCTGCGGCGCTGCGGGTGGCCTGGTTCTGCAGCGTGGTCAGGTCCAAGTGATGACGTTCCGTAGACGGCGATCCTGGCAAATCCTGCCCGCCATCGAGAGAGGCGTCCTGCTGCGCCCTCCGCTTGCAATCTGCTGTTACGCGCCCCATCCAGGCCCCACCGCCTGCAGGCACCCGTCCGGCGGCCCGCCGGGAGGGCGGGATCAGCGTGCGCTCAGCCCTCCCCTCCGCCGCAGAGCCCGAGCGGCGGCAGCGGCCAGAGACCGGTCTCGTCGAGCCAGCCGTTGAAGGGCACATCCCAGGGATCGCGCGGCAGACGATCGACCACGCAGGCCGATGGCAGCACCGCCAGGGCCGGCACGGAGCGCCAGGCCGGATCGGCGCGCAGCCGGTCGTACCAGCCGCCGCCGGAGCCCAGGCGCAGGCCGGAGCGATCGACGCTCAGGGCCGGCACCAGCAGCAGACCGAGCGCCTCGGGCGGCAGCGGCACAGGCTCACGGCCATCGGCGGGCAGCGGCGCGGGGATGCCGCAGGCATCGGCTCGCAGCGGGGCTCCAGGCAACCAGGGCAGATACACCAGCCGCCCCTGTGCCTCACCGGGCTGCGGCGGCAGCACCGCCGGCAGGGCCAGGCGGGCCTGCAGACGCTCCGCCAGGCCAGCGGCGGCCCAGGGATCGAGATCGGGTTCGCTGCCGACCGGCAGATACAGCCCCAGCCAGGTGCCGGGAGCCAGCAGCGACGGCAGCCGCTGCCTGGCCACCGCCCGCAACCCCGGTGTGGCCGCGGCCAGGGCCTGGCGCCTGCAGGCGCGGAACTGGCGGCGCAGGGCCTGCTTGCTGGCCGGGCCAGGCGCGGGAGTGTCGGCCCCGGCCGGCGGGGGCAGGCAAGGCTCGGTCATGGCGTGAGCGGCAGGGGACGGCAGGGCGGCTGAGCCGGGATCCAGGGCCCGTCCCATGGCAGGGCGGCGACAGGGCAGGGGGAGCGCCAGCCGGCATGGCTGCGGGCGGCAAGGCGCCGCGGCCCTCGGAAAGCGGCTGAGCAGCGCAGCGCAGCAGGCCGCTCATCGGTGCCGGGCCTGGGGCGGCGCCGGCCCCACGAGTGACAGGGGACAGCGCCTGGATCAGCCGGCAGGGGCGTGGCCTGGCGGCGAGGCCGGCTGCCCGAGACGGTCCAGGTGCCGCAGCCGGCGCCCCAGCGCCGGGCCGGGCCCCCAAGGCGGACGCCGCCTCCGGAGCGGAGACAGCGACTCATCGCTGGAACCAGCCGGTCAGCGCCACCGCCAGGGCATCGGCGGCGTCATCGGGGCGGGGCGGCTGCTCCAGGTCCAGCTCGCGCATCACCGCCGCCAGCACCATGTCCTTGTCGGCATGGCCGTCACCGGTGAGGGCCTGCTTGATCTGCATCGGCGGGAACTCCACCACCGGAATGCGGAAGCGGGCCAGGGTCATGATCAGCACGCCGCGGGCCTGCACCACGGTGATGGTGGTGCTGGAGCGATAGAAGAAAAACTTCTCCACCGCCGCCAGATCAGGACGCCAGGCGCGGATCAGCTGGCGCAGGTCGGCGGCGATCTCCACCATCCGCTCGCCCTCGCTGCGGCCGGGTTCGGTGCGGATCATGCCGCAGTCCAGCAGACGCTGGCTGCCGTCGGCGGGCCGCCCCCCGGGGCCTTCCGCCACCTCGATGACGCCGTAGCCGACGCGGGCCAGGCCGGGATCGATGCCGAGGATGATCATCGCGGCGGGGCTG
>CAYNGR010000171.1:4348-5875 GCA_964396755.1 uncultured Cyanobium sp.
GCTGTCTCTCCACGGGACAGCCCTTTCACCGCGCCGGAGCGTGGCCAGCGCGCCACGCCTTTGCAGACGCGCCTTTCTCAGTGGCCGCACCGCACCGGGAGGCCGCGCGGGACAGGAGCACTGCAGGATGGGCCTGGCAACCGCTGCCGCCTGATGCCCTGCCTGCCCGTGGCGCTGCAGCAGCTGCCGCTGCTGACCTTCCCCGCTATCACGGCCACGGCCGCCGCGGCCCATGCCCACGCGGCGGACACGCTGCTGCCGCGGGGCTTCTTCCTGGCCCTGGGGCTGATCTATCTGGCGGCGCTGGCGCTGGACCGTCTGGCGGAGCGGCTGCGCCTGCCGGGCGCCGCGGCGATCCTGCTGCTCGGCCTGGCGCTGCACGACCTGACGGCCGGCTTCCAGCACATCCGCCCGGGGCACGTGCAGACCGCCGAGCGGATCAGCCTGGCGCTGCTGATCTTCTATGCCGGCCTGGGCACCGACCTGCGCCGCATCCGCGGCAGCGTCGCCGCGGGCCTGCGCCTGACGGGACTGTCGGGGCTGCTGACGCTGGCGAGCCTGGGGCTGCTGCTGATGCTGGCGGGGGCCCCGCTGCTGGCCGCAGGCCTGCCATCCGGGGCGGCTGCGGGGCTACCGCTGGCGGCGGCCTGGCTGACCGCCTGCTGTCTGACGGCCACCGACAGCGCCGCCCTCGAGGATCTGCTGGCGAGCCTGGGACAGGCGATCCGCGGCCGTGTCAGCCATCTGCTGCAGTTCGAGGCCGCGATGAGCACCCTGGCTGCGCTGCTCTGCTTCGGCTTCCTGGCCGGGGTGCTGCAGCTGCAGCCGCACGCGGAGCACCTGGCCCTGCATGTGGAGGTGGCCGAGACGATGCCGCTGCAGCTGCTGCTGGTGGGACGCCACCTGCTGGCAGGGCTGATCGCAGGCCTGCTGGTGGGGGCGCTGGCCCCACCGTTGATCAACCGGCTAGTGCGCTCGGAATCCCAGCTGCTGCTGCTGGCGATCGCCGTGGCGTTCGTGGCCTACGGGCTGGGGCAGGCGCTGGGGGGCGGCGGCCTGCTGTCGGTGTTCACCGCCGGCATGCTGCTCTCGAACGGGCGCTATCCCTACAGCCACATCGATCAGCACGCCCTGCACCGGGCCCTGCATCCGTTCAATACGGCCGCCGAACTCACCGTGCTGCTGCTGCTGGGCCTGTCGGTGGCCCCCTCGCGGCTGCCGGGCGTGCTGCCGCTGGCCCTGCTGCTGGCCCTGGCCCTGCCGCTGGCCCGGCTGGCGGCCGTCTGGCTGGCGCTGCCGGCTGGATCCTTCCGCAGACCCGAACGGCTGACCGTGGCCGCCTGCGGCCTGCGCGGTGCGGTGCCGCTGGGACTGGCGCTGACGATGGCCGAGGAGCTCCCCGGACTGCAGGGCATCCCCGAGGCCCTGGCCGAATCGCTGGCGGACCAGCTGCTGGCGCTGGTGTTCCTGGTGGTGCTGATCAACCTGCTGCTGCAGAGCGGCCTGATGCATGGGCTGATGCTGAGG
>CAYNGR010000172.1:0-5837 GCA_964396755.1 uncultured Cyanobium sp.
TTTGGCTCGCCCATGCCACTGATCCAGCGAGAAGCCCCCTATCGCCACTGGGAGTTCAGCGACGCAAGCAGCGGTGATCTGCTGCGAGTGGTGCCCGAGCGGGGTGGACTGATCAGCGGCTGGCGCTGCGGCGATCGGGAGGTGGTGTATCTGGATCTGGAGCGCTTCCTCGATCCGGCCCAGTCGGTTCGGGGCGGTTTTCCGGTGCTGTTCCCGATCACTGGCGGCCTGCCGAACAACCAGCTGCCGCTGCCCCAGGGCACCTTCACAATCGGTCAGCACGGCTTCGCGCGCTCGCTGCCCTGGCAGATGGAGCCTCTGGCCGATGGACACGGCGTTCGGCTGCAGCTCTCGGACACGCCCGAGACGCTGCAGGCCTACCCGTTCCAGTTCCTGCTCAGCATGGACGTGCGCCTGGCGCCATCAGCCCTGGAGATCAGCACCACGGTGAGCAACCGCAGCGACGCACCGATGCCATTCAGCTTCGGGCTGCATCCCTACTTCAATCTCTCCAGCCTGCAGGGGGTGCGTGTCGAGGGGCTGCCGGACACCTGTCTCAACCACCTGACCATGGCTCCAGCTCCCACGGCTGAGCACATGGAATGGCTAGCCGATGGCATCGATCTGCTGGTGCGCCCCACCGGTCCGGTGCGCCTCGTGGATGAGGCCGCTGGCGCCACCCTCGAATTGCAGCTGAGCCACCCGTTTGATCTGGTGGTGCTGTGGACCGAACCGCCACGCCCGATGATCTGCATCGAACCGTGGAGCGGCCCGCGCCAGGCGCTGCTCAGCGGTGATCGCAAGATCGAGCTGGCACCAGGTACCAGCACAGAGCTGAACACGCGCTACCAGCTGCACAGGCACTGATCGGAGAGCAAGCAGACGCGGAGCAAGGTCGAGACGACAGCGCCCTGCACGATCGTGCTGGATGCTCGGCCCTCCATGATGGTGCTCTAAATGATCGTGCCGTCTGCCAGGGTCGTGTTCTTCTCGATCACCACGATGCCATCGCGGATCGTGAAACCCATGGCACTGCGATCCGCTTCCTGCACGTGATCCTTATTGATCACCTGGACGTTGCGGCCGATCCGCACGTTCTTGTCGAGGATCGCATGGGTCACCTGGGATCCTGCTCCGATCCCAAGCGGCACCCCACCCTGAGCACGCAGGGCCGCACGTTGGCGTTCCGATTCGGAGCTGTCGGCCCCCATCACCAGGGTGTCCCTAAGGACGACGCCCTCCTCCACCCGCAGGCGCAGGCCGAGGACGCAGTGATCGACCACGCAGCGATCGAGCCGGCACCCCTCGCCGACGATGGAGCGGCGAATCTGGGCATCGTGCATCCGGCTGGGAGGCAGATAACGCGACCGGGAATAGATCGGGGCGGCCTCGTCGTAGAAGCTGAACGCCGGCTGCGCATCGGTCAGGGCCAAGTTGGCCTCAAAGAAAGCCTTGATCGTGCCGATGTCCTCCCAGTAGCCATCGAACAGATGGCTCTGAAGACGCAGCCCGCTGCTGAGCGCCATGGGAATGATGTCCTTGCCGAAGTCCGTCGCCTCGGGGTGACTGCTCAGCAGGTTGAACAGCGTGTCGCGCTCGAACACGTAGATGCCCATCGAGGCGAGAAACGGCCGCCGTTGCGCCTCATCAGGGACCAGCCCCAGGGCCGCGGTGTCGACGCGCATGGCCTCGAGGTCCTTGCCCCGCGGCTTTTCACGGAACTCACGGATCCGCCCATCGGCCTCGGTGCGCATCAACCCAAAGCCCTCCGCCGTCGTCGCATCCACCGGCAGAGCCGCCACCGTCAAGGCGGCACCACTGGCACGGTGAGCCTCAATGAAGGCCTCGTAGTCCATGCGGTAAAGCTGGTCGCCGGAGAGAATCAGCAGCTGATCCACATCCCAGGCCTCGAACAGCTCGCGGTACTGGCGCACCGCATCGGCCGTGCCCTTGAACCAGCTGGGACTGTCAGGGGTCTGCTGGGCTGCCAGCACCTCCACGAAGCTTCCCCTGAAGGAGGACGAGAGGTTGTAGGTGAGGCTGATGTGGCGATTGAGGGATTGACTGTTGAATTGCGTCAGCGCATAGATCTTGTTGATACCCGAGTTGATGCAGTTGCTGATCGGGATGTCGATCAGGCGATAGTTGCCCCCCAGCGGCACCGCCGGCTTGGCACGCGTGAGCGTCAGCGGCTGCAGGCGGGTGCCGGCGCCGCCACCGAGGATGATGGACAGAACACGCTTCACGCGCAGATCTCTCGCTTCAGGTGTAGATACATGAGTTCAGGATCCCGGTAACTTCTGGGCAGGCAGTGATGCAGGGAGCGCAGACGATCCCAGCAGAGGCTCCGCTGAATCTCCTCCAGGGTTTTGCCATCACGGATCAGGATGCGCATCGCCTTGCAGTACAGCGGGTAACTGGCCTCCAATTGACCGATCGTGAGCACGCGGCTGAGATTGAGCTGGCCCATGGCACCAACGCCTCGGATGAATCCAAGAATGCTCCCACCAGCTCTCTCGAGTAAAGCCCCCGGTTGGGGGTAATCGCGAATCAGTCGCTGGGGTGGGCCATGGAGCCAGCGAACAACAGATCACCCGGGGTATGCGGGCGAACATCGGTGCACAACCTATCGGGAGTTCATGCACGCCGACGCCAAAAGGCTGACATCAGCTCGAACCAGAGGGAGATCGTCAGATTTTCACCATGCCACAGCGCATTCCCTTAAGAACAGCCTGGAGACGGTTATGCACGTTGAGGGTTTGAAGCAGTCGCTTGGTGTAGGTGTGTGCTGTCTCATCACTGACAACGAGTCGACTGGCGATCTCACGATCACTCAGTCCACTGGCGAGCAGATCGAGAACCTCGTACTCACGGGGTGTCAGCCTCGGACAGCTCAGATATGGCAGCACGCCACTCCTCAGCGATGGACTGCGATAGCTATGCCCTCCGAGAACTGCCATCACAGCAGCCTGGCGAGGTTGCTGATCGTCAACGAAATCTGCCTCGGCCACAACGGCCTCTAACCATGCTGCATCGGTGCATTCGGCAGGAATCGCATCGCCAAGAGCCAGGATCACGGCATGAAAGCTCGGATGACGATCACGAGCCCGCTGCACCAGATCAAAACCATTACCACTTTCCAGATAATCCGTGCAGATCAACAATTGGTATGGATCGTCAGCTTCGGCAGCCAGATAATCAAGGCAGGTGTCCTGATCGGTCACGGCACAAGTGATCCGGGAGTATCCCCCGAAGGATCTGCATAGGGATCTGAGCATGAAGCGCCCTTTGGCTGCCACCGCGACGCGACCAGCGATCTCGATCGATTCGAGTCCCTCGTCCTGGGTTCCCTTCTGGGTTGTGGCCAGGAAGGTCGTGAGGTCCATGCTCCCGGAGTGAGCCTCGTGAGACCCCATGATCGAGATTCAACCCTAATGGTGGGTTGGCAAGGGTTGCGATGGCTGCCCATTCAGTCGTCGTAGACGCGGCATTGGATGTTGGACGGGTTCAGATCGCAGAACACCTCCAGGGCCGAGGGGGCCTCCGCCTCATCGGGATGACGTTGCTGGAACTCCTCGAGTTCACGGAGCTGCTGCTCGAGCTTGCGGGCGATGGCCTGATCTCCCCTGGCCTGTGCCTCGGTCAGCTCCGAGCGATAGGCCTGCAGCTGTTCTGCGATCGACGCCATGTCAAGCCATCCCCTACGGGGACGAGAGAAGCGACGAAAGGGTAATCCTGTCGATGCGTCATGAACCACCCCCATCCGGGGAGGGTTGACACCTGATCTGGAACATGCGTTGGTTCACTCTGGTCGGACACCGATGGAGACCAGACCCAGGGCCCCTCCCAACCACGTGACCATTCTCTGAAGGGGCACAGGTCCATGGCTGAAGCCCCTGATCAGATCACCCTCGCTCTGGTGACATTCGCTGGTCAGCGTGCCTTGCCTTTGAACGGCAAATCGCAGGGAGCTGCTGGTGACGCCAGCCTGCTGCGACTTGAGATGCCACTTGAGACCATGACCGCGCAGCTCCCCTGACTCGAGGCCGACTGGATCGCCGACGGCGAGACGGTTGCCCTGCTCTCCAGCCTCGATGCCCTGACGGCGAGAGGCTGGACGATCAACATCGCCAAGCACAAGCCCATCGGCTTCCTCCCCTGGTCTTGATCAGCGTCCAGCCAATCCATGCCCCCAGATGGGGACAATCGCCCTGACGGAATGGACGATCACGCACAACCCTGACGACGATGGATAGGGTGCGGTGGTCGCTGTGTCCAGGATGATGCAGACTGGTCAAACATGCAGTTGTCACTACCACAATGGCTGCCCTCGGCTGGTCATCCTGCGCTGCAGGGATTCAGAGGTTTTCTCTCTGGAGAAGGTGATCGTCCCCTGGGCAGATTGGTGTTTTGACAGCCCACCGGACAGCCGAGTGGAGATCTGGAGCTATGGCCAGGGAGGCGTGGAGCTCCTGCACATCTTGTACGCACGAGAGCTTGTGAAGTCAGGCACAATTGATCCCAGATGGGGACTAGACCCGCAACGACTGGTTCGCACAGACATGTCACGGAGGGGTCTTCGGGACGTTGACGCTGGGTCCCAATCCACTGAGGTCGCTGTCCCCTGCTGAATGCAGTGGGGCAGCGATTTTTCTTCTTCCGTGCTCTTGCGGGTCGCGATCAACCAATGCTTCCGGGCAGCTGGAAGCACGCCGCAGGCCTCAGACTCGTCCGGAGAGGACGACCGCAGACAGCAACAGGATCATCAGAACCACTTCGCTGATCAGTGTCTGCATGTCCTGCTCCTGGTTGAGCAGACACTCTGCACTCCCGACACCGGCATCGGCGCCCCCCATTCGGGGGGAAATCACCCCCGAATGGGGACTAGGCCAGGCTGATCACATGAGGCCAGGCTGCAGAAACCCGGCCTCGAACCGCGGATCCTGTCGCCCCTTCTCCATGGCCACCTTCAAGGTCTCCCTCATCAATGCCAATGAGGGTCTGAATCGCACCATCGAGTGCGCCGACGACCAGTCGATCGTTGATGCTGCGGCCGATCAGGACATCGATTTGCCGGTCTCCTGCCGCGCCGGATCCTGCTCCTCCTGCGCCGGCAAGCTGATCAGCGGCAGCGTCAACCAGGAGGATCAGTCGTTCCTCGACGAGGACCAGATCGCAGCCGGCTTCGTGCTCACGTGCGTGGCCATTCCCACCTCGGACTGCACCATCGAGACCCACGCCGAGGAAGCGCTCTATTGAGGCGCGGCCTCTCCTGCAGCCTGAGCCCCAAAGTCAAAGGGTCTCCGCAGCTGGAGGCCATCGGCTTCCCATTGCTGCGTTCGCTGCAACTGGCTGGTCAGATCCCAGGCATCGCTGAGGGAAACTTGCTGAGGCTTGGGAGCAACTGGAGGCAGCGGGTTGCCGTGGGCCATGACTGACTCCATCACGGAGTCAGTCACAATGGAGCCAGATTGACCGCCAGAGATCCCCCCGGATGGGGACGATTACACCAGCGCAGACTCAGCCCCGCCAGGTGGGCAGCCCGCCGCAGACCAGGTTGCCGCGATGGCGCCAGAGCGCTTCTGGCGACACCAGCACACCATGGTCTGAGGCCAGGTGTGCTGCGACCTCGGTGGAGGCCGTGGCGTGAAGGGCCAGGACAAAGGCAGGGTCGCTCTGCAGCATCTCCTTGAGCTGATGCAATGCTGCAGCAGAAGGATGCTCAGCAGAGAAGACAGGAAGATCGCAGGTGGCCATAATGCCCCCTTCTCAGAGTGATGCCGGCCTAGGTGTGCTTTCTCACCAGGTCATTCAGCGACCAGCAGCCGATTGAGGCA
>CAYNGR010000173.1:0-1165 GCA_964396755.1 uncultured Cyanobium sp.
ATCTTCCAGCCCATCTCCTCGGCCTCGGCGGCCGGATCCGAATCGGCGACGATGCCGCCGCCGGCATGCACGCGCAGGCGACAGCCCGATGCCATGACGCTGCGGATCAGGATGCTGCTGTCGAAGCCGCCCTCGGCGTCCCAGTGGAACAGCGAGCCGCAGTAGGGCCCGCGCGGCACCGGCTCGAGGCCATGCAGGCGGGTGCAGGCGCGCAGCTTGGGGGCACCGCTGATCGAGCCGCCAGGCCAGCAGGCGCGCAGCAGATCCACCAGATCCCGGCCGGATGCCAGCCGTCCGCACACCACCGAGGTGAGGTGATGCACCTGGGCATAGCTCTCGAGGCCCACCAGCTGCGGCACCTGGATCGAGCCCGGTTCGCACACCCGGCCCAGATCGTTGCGCAGCAGGTCGACGATCATCACGTTCTCGGCACGGTCCTTGGGGTCGCAGACCAGCTCCGCCGCCGCCGCCGCATCGCGATCCGCATCGGCGTTGCGCGGTCGGGTGCCCTTGATCGGCCGCGTCTCCACCAGGCCCTGGGGGCTGAGCTGCAGGAAGCGCTCCGGCGACGCCGAGATCACCGCCTCGCCGGCGGCCCCGCTCGAAGCGATCGCCACACCGGCGAAGGGCGCCGGGCAGGCGCGGCTGAGCCGCTCCCACAGATCCAGCGGATCCGGGGGGCTGGCCAGCGTGGTCTCGCAGCAGGCGGTGAGGTTGGCCTGGAACAGATCGCCGGCGGCGATGCGCTGCAGCAGCTCACCCACCTGATCGGCATAGCGCTGCGGGCTCGTATGCCAACGCCAGGCATCCAGCGGAATCCGCAGCGGCTGCGCCTGCCCCGCAGCGGGGGCGACGGCGCAGGGAGCAACGGCAGGTTCCTGCCGGACGCTGGGGCCGACGGGCAAGCCGGCCTCTGAGGCTGACGCGTCAGGGCTCACTGGCCCCGGCGGAGACTCCGGCCCGGCCAGGGACGAGAGCTCGGGGGGGCGCGGGATGCCAGGAGACGGGGGCACGGGCCGCGCCGCGGCCACACCGGACAGGGCATCCAGCCGGGGGGCCTCAGCCGCCTGACGTCTCTGGCCAGGGAGGCCTGCGGCCCGACCATCAGGGTGTCCTCCGTCCGCCGCCGCACCGCTGCCGCCAGGGAGGGTCTCCACCAGCCCCA
>CAYNGR010000173.1:1265-3568 GCA_964396755.1 uncultured Cyanobium sp.
CCATGTCATCCGCCCGCGCTGCCGGCAGACCATCGATCACCGCCGCCAGGGCCTGCAGCCGCTGCGGATCGCGGCCCTCCAGCCAGCAGCGGCGGCCGGCCAGATCGAAGTGGATCAACGGGTCGTGGCGCACCGCCCAGAGGGTCGCCATCTCCGGCTCGCGCCAGGGCACGCTGGGCTCCAGCCAGGCCGCCGCCTCGTAGGCCAGCCAACCCAGCCAGGGCCCGCCGCGCTCGCCCATGGCCCGCAGCGCCACGAACGGATCCGTGGCACCGACCGCGCCGGGCAGACCCCGGCAGCAGACGGTCTCGAGCGGATCCACCCCCAGCACCGCCCGGCGCCCCAGGGGGCCTCGATCGCCGCCGAGCAGCACCAGACCCTCGCGGCCGAAGTGCTGCGCCAGGGCCCGCGCCAGGGCATCGGGCTCCCGCCAGGGGAGATCGCGCCGGATCAGGGAGCTCACGTGGTCTGCCCCGCCTCCGGCGCCAGCCAGGAATCGACCGCAGCCGTCACGGCAGCAGCGCCATCCACAGGCGGCGCTGGCGGCTGCAACGCCACGGATGGCGAGAGGTCACGGTGCAGACCGGCCAGGTCGGCGCGGCCGACGGCGATCAGGGCCTCGTCACGGATGCGGCAGCTGTCGCAGACGCCACAGGGCTGCTCGCCGCCGGCGTAGCAGCTCCAGGTGCGTTCGAGCGGCACCCCGAGCCGCAGGGCCTCGCGCACGATGCGGGGCTTGTCCCAGGCCATCAGCGGCGCCCACAGGCGCACGCCGCGGCCCTCGCGGCCGGCCCTGGTGGCCAGATCGGCCAACGTCTGGAACGCCTCCAGATAGTCCGGGCGGCAATCGGGATAGCCGGAGTAGTCGACGGCGTTGACGCCCAGCACCAGCCGCTCGGCGCCGGTCGCCTCGGCCAGGCTGAGGGCCAGGGCGATGAACACCGTGTTGCGGCCGGGCACGTAGGTGCTGGGGATCACATCGGGCTGCACGCCGTCCACCGGCAGATCCTGGCGGGCGTCGGTGAGCGAGGAGCCGCCCCAGGCGGCCAGATCCACCTGCAGCACCCGGTGCTCCAGCAGGCCCAGATGCTTCGCCACGGCAGCGGCGGCCTGCAGCTCGCGGCGGTGGCGCTGGCCGTAGTCGAACGACAGACCGATGACGCGGTGACCGCTCTCGATCGCCAGGGCGGCGGCGGTGGCCGAATCCAGTCCCCCGGAGAGCAGGGCGATCGCCACAGGCGCCACGAGGTCAGCGCCGCCGGCAGCGCCGGGCGCGGCGGCCGGGGCGACGGATCCGACGTCCGACAGAGGGGAGGAGGCCGATGTGGGCATCGCCCCATTGTGGAAGCCTGAGCAGCGCCGCCGGGTCCGCGGTGGCGAGGCGTCCGCAACACCGCGACACCGACCCCACGGACCGTGGCAAGGCGAGCGCGCAAGGCGCTGTCCAGGCCAGCGCCGATCTCTGCAGCGAGCCGCTGCGGCAGGAGCGCTGGCCAGAGCCAGCCACGGCGAGCAAGATGCAGGCACGCCCCCGCTCTGCGCCCACCGCCATGCTCACCCCGACGCACCAGCCCGGAAAGGCCCGCCGCTGGCTGATGCCCCTGGTGCTGCTCGGGATGCTCGGCGCCAGCGCCGCCCAGGCGATTCCGCGGCTCGACCTCAAACCCTATCCCCAGCCGGCGGCGGGGGAGAAGCGCTGGGTGATCCAGCTGCCGGGCGTGCTGCCCCCCACCAGCGATGAGCGGATCTCGTCGAACCCGGCCGACTGGCGGGTGGAACTGATCGTCGGCAAGACGATGACGGTGGACTGCAACGGCCCCCGCCTCAATGGCCGCATCCGCAGCGAGACGCTCAAGGGATGGGGCTACAAGCTGTTCAGGGTGAGCCAGGTGTCGCCCGGCCCCACCACCCGCATGGCCTGCCCGCCGGAGCGGGGCCCGCGCCAGGCGTTCGTGGCCATCGGCAGCAGGCCCTATGTGGTGCCTTACAACGCCAGCCTGCCGATCGTCGTCTACGCCCCGAAGGACGTGCAGGTGCGCTGGCGGCTGTGGAAGGCCGAGCGGCAGCAGCGCGACGCCCAGGCGCTGTGAACGCCCGCGATGGGCGCTGACGGCGGCGCTGCATCAACACCGCACCCCAGACACAGCCGTTCACCAGTCGCCGCAGGGGGCCGCTCAGCGCACCCCAAGCCATTTATGGCTCTGCAGACTGAGCCGCCAGTCCGGGTGGCTGCGCACGAACTCCACAGCCAGCTCCTGACCGCGGCGGCAGTTCCAGCCGGGCTGCAGCAGCAGGGCCGGGCC
>CAYNGR010000173.1:3668-5833 GCA_964396755.1 uncultured Cyanobium sp.
CGCGCCAGCCAGATGGGGCTCGCAGCCGTCTGCCCGTGGGACGCGCGCCACAATCGCCTGCGCCGCCATCGCCTCAGCGAAGGCCAGGTCGGCAGGCTCGTGCACCACCACCTTCAGCTCATCACAGGCCGCCAGCAGCGCGGGCGACGGGGGCCGGTGCCGCTTGGGCGACAGGGTGATCCAGGCGAAACGGCCGCTCAGAGGCAAGGGCGCGGCACCGCTGGTCTCCAGGTGCAACGGCAGGCCGGCGCTCTCCAGGGCCTCGCACAGCGGCCCCAGATCGTGCTCCAGCGGCTCGCCACCGGTGACCACCGCGAAGGCCGCACCAGCCGCAGCGGCCGCCGCCACTTCCTCAGCCAGCTCAGCCAGCGAGCGCCTGAGGTGGGCCTCCAGCTCCCAGGAGTGCTTGGTGTCACACCAGGGGCAACCCACATTGCAGCCCGCCAGGCGGATGAAGAAGGCGCTGCGGCCAGCGTGCAGGCCCTCGCCCTGCAGCGAGTGGAAGGTCTCCACCACGGGCAGGGTGAGCTCGAGTTCGCGTGGCAGGGTGGCCAGATCCGTCATACCTGTTGATCCTGGCGCTCAGCTGGACCTGCCAGCATCCGCCTGGAGCAGAAGCAGATCGAGGCCCGCCTCCAGAAACTGCTGGAAGTCCCGATCGAAGCTGATCAGCCGCAGGGAGCCGCTGATGGCGAAGGCGGCCAGATAGGCATCCATCCAGCGTTTCGGCGCCGCCTCCGGCAGACCCGCCAGGCGCCACCAGAGGGATTCCAGTCCGATGGGTTCGTCGATCAGGTCAACCTGGGGCAGTGCCGCAAAGGCTGCCAGGGCGCTCAGGGCATCCCGATTGGTGATCGGCTCCGACCGGTAGGCCCTGAAGATCGCCGGCGTGGAGACCAGCCTGAGAAAACTCTGCTGAGTGGCCCTGCAGAACAGGGCAGGGCCGGGAGCCGTGGCTTCCAGCAGCACGGCCTGTGCGCTGTGGTGTGCTGGATGGGCCGGAAACGCTGCGGCCAACCAGACATGGACATCAAACAGGCAGGCCGGCACGGATGCGGTCCTCCTCCACCAGGCTCTCTCGCTCCAGCCTCAGGGCCGTATCCAGATCGATGTCTGGGGGAGCGCCAGACGCCTGGGTGCGGAACACCGGCAAGCCTTTCCGATCGAGAACGACCACCTCACTGCTGGAGGGCGTGCCGGCAGGCGACCCGCCGTGAAGCCCCAGACGAATGAACTCCGCGACCAAATCCTTGAGGCTGCAGCCCTGCTGCAGTGCCCGTTGCTTGGCCTGACGCACCAGGTGATCGGGAAGATCCAGGGTTGTCTTCATCACGCCCACCACACAGGGGGCCAGGCTACCGGCAAACCAGGAAGCTGGTTCACTGGTCGCGACACCCGCCCCCTCAAGTGATGTGGTGTCGAGTGGAGCTGCGGTGGTCGGCCTGCCGCAGAAAAACGCTGGGTCAGGGGGCAGGACCTGACCCGTGTCACAAACAGCACTGGTGCTCAGACCTGAAGCGGCACCCCATCGGCCGGGGCCTGCTGACCGTCAGCGACGCCCTGGCGCTGCTGCTGCGCCGCTGCGATCAGACCGCGGAACAGCGGGTGGGGCTTGCCAGGACGGGAGAGGAATTCCGGGTGGTACTGACAGGCGGTGAAGAACGGGTGCTCCTTGAGCTCGATCAGCTCCACAAGGCGGCCATCGGGGGAGGTGCCGCTGATGCGGTACCCCGCCTCCAGGAACAGATTGCGATAGGCGTTGTTGAACTCGTAGCGGTGGCGGTGCCGCTCATAGACCACCTCCGCGCCGTACAGCTGCTGCGCCAGGCTGTCCGTGGCCAGTCGGCAGGGGTAGACGCCCAGGCGCATCGTGCCGCCCAGATCGACCACGTCCTGCTGCTCCGGCAGCAGGTGGATCACCGGATGGGGCGTGGCCGGATCCAGCTCGGCGCTGGTGGCTCCCTCAAGACCGGCCTGGTTGCGGGCCCACTCGATCACGGCGCACTGCATGCCCAGGCACAGCCCCAGGAACGGCACCCGCTGCTCCCGCGCCCAGCGGATCGCCGCCACCTTGCCATCGACGCCCCGGTTGCCGAAACCGCCTGGCACCACCACCGCGTCCATGCCCTGCAGCAGCGCCTCGGCGCCGCGCTCCTCGATCTGCT
>CAYNGR010000174.1:0-5824 GCA_964396755.1 uncultured Cyanobium sp.
GCTCGGCGATCGCCCGGGCGGCGATGAAGATCACCAGGAAGCGGCCGACCTGCAGAAGAGTCTCGGCGGCTTCCAGCTGATGGGAACTGATCTCCAGCAACAGCGGGGGGAGAGGAGGCATCGGGGGCCCGGAAAGGTGACGCGGTTATAGGGATCCGACCAGGTGAATTGGGGAGGGCGCGCCGGGGCTGTCAAGCCGCCGCGAACACCAGCTGTGCGTCATTTCGACAACCACCCCCCAACAGGTCGGCGCACTACCTATGGTTCTGCGCCAACACCCGCCTGTAGCGAGGCTTACTGCCATCGCGCCACGGCCACGGCCCGAGCCAGCTCAAGGTTCGGCGTTCGTTGCGGTGACGGATCCACGACCATCGCGTTCGGCGATCCAGGCGGCTGCAACAGCGATGTCGATGGGTGCCGGATCCCGA
Source organism: uncultured Cyanobium sp. (assembly GCA_964396755.1). Taxonomy (GTDB): domain Bacteria; phylum Cyanobacteriota; class Cyanobacteriia; order PCC-6307; family Cyanobiaceae; genus Cyanobium. The sequence goes on from CAYNGR010000174.1 coordinate 429, forward strand.
TCCGGTACTCCGATCTCACTGAGGTGTCTCTCCCTCCGCGGAGATGCCACACCGATCAGCGGCAGCCACTCACACACACCGAGCACCCAATCCAGGGGTTCATTCACCTGCGTTTGTGAGCAGCTCGACAGGGTATCCACTCGGTCGATTGCTCGGCTCGCCAACAAACAGCACCCGATTCGCCCGTCCATTCCGAGGACCCGAAGTGTCTGACTTCATCAAACTTTTCATTGAGCAGCTCCAGTCTCCAACGCTGGGCTTCCTGATCGGCGGCATCATCGTCGCCTCGCTCGGCAGCCAGCTGGCCATCCCCGACTCGATCTACAAATTCATCAGCTTCTTTCTGCTGATCAAGATCGGCCTGACCGGTGGCATCGCCATCCGCAACTCCAATCCCACCGAGATCTTCCTGCCTGCGCTCGCGGCGGTGCTGATCGGCATCGTGATCGTGTTCATCAGCCGCTGGACGCTCGGCAAACTTCCCGGCATCAAGGTGCAGGACGCCGTGGCCACGGGCGGTCTGTTCGGTGCCGTGAGCGGCTCAACGCTCGCTGCTGTTCTTCCGGGCCTGGACGCCGCCAAGGTGCCCTATGAGGCCTGGACCGCTGCGCTGTATCCCTTCATGGATATCCCGGCGCTGGTGACGGCGATCGTGGTGGCCAGCGTCTATCTGAGCAAGAAGACTGGTGAAGCCGAGAAGGTGGAAATCTGGCCGATCATCAAGGAGAGCCTGCAGAGTTCGGCCGTGACGGCACTGCTGATGGGCGTGGCCCTCGGCATCCTGACCAGGCCCGAGCCGGTGTACGAGAGCTTCTTCAACCCTCTGTTCAAGGGCTTCCTCTCGGTGCTGATGATCATCATGGGCATGGAGGCTGCTCAGCGCATGAACGAGCTGCGCAAGGTGGCCCAGTGGTTCGCGATCTATGCCTTCATCGCCCCGATCGTGCATGGCTTCCTGGCCTTCGGGCTCGGCCTGATCATCCACAAGCTCACCGGCTTCAGCATCGGTGGCGCCGTGGTGCTGGCGGTGATCGCCGCCTCCAGCTCGGACATCTCGGGTCCCCCGACCCTGCGGGCCGGCATCCCCTCGGCCAACCCCTCGGCCTACATCGGTGCCTCCACCGCCATCGGCACCCCTGTGGCGATCGCCATCTGCATCCCACTGTTCATCGGCATTGCCGAGATGATGCTGGGCAAGTAAAACTCCATAACCAACCAACCATCGCAGCTCAAAACCATGAGTCAACAGGTCTGGAAGCTGGTGATCGTCGCCGAGGAGATCCTCTCCAAGAAGCTCACCAAACTGATCAAGGAAGCCGGCGCCACCGGCTACACCGTCAATGCCGCAGGCGGCGAAGGCAGCCGGAACGTGCGTTCGACCGGCGAACCCAGCGTCTCTCACACGCTCTCCAACGTGAAGATCGAGGTGCTCACCGGCACGCGCGAGCTGGCCGATAAGATCACCCGCGAGATCGAAGCCAAGTTCTACGCGGACTACTCGATCATCACTTACATCTATCCGGTTGAAGCCCTGCGGGATCACAAGTTCTGATCCCCCACAGGCGATCGCGACCCCAAGGGGGGCTTATTCATCCTCCAGTCCGATCGACTGAAACGGCCCCAGCAACAGGACCTCGGCAACCGCCCGGGGTCTTTTTTTATTGTCTGATCAATGGATCGAAGGCTGGTCCTCAATGGTGCGAACAGCAGGTCATCGCCTGCGGCGCGCCCATTCGGTATCAACGCTGACTAGCATCGCGCGAGCCCGTGGCGAGGACTGGGATCGGCGAGCATCGAGGTCATCTCAGATGTCCATCTCTCCCTGCATCTCCAGCGCTCTCCACAACGGTCTCCGCGTCAGTGGACCGACCTTCGCTCTCCCCTGCCATGGACATGTTCAGCGACAAGCGCTTTCTCGGCGCCATCCACAGCTATGAACGCCAGCTCGCCAAGATCCTGGCGCTGTTGCTGGCGGTGGTGATTGGCTTTGCCACCTTGGAGCTGCTGCTGCAGTCCGGCATCAAGGTGGTGCAGTGGCAGACCGACTGGTTCGACGGCAGCCTGATCAAGTTGCTCGATCGTCTGCTGCTGATCTTCATCGCTCTCGAGGTGCTGCAGAACGTGACAGCCTATCTGCGGGATCAGGTGGTGCAGATCGAACTGGTGCTGCTCACCGCCCTCACCGCCGTGGCACGAAAGGTGATCGTGCTGCCTCCAGGTACGGAGGACAAAGCCCCCTTGATGGCCGGTTTCGGGCTGATCGTCGTTGGCCTGGCGGCGGCCTACTGGCTGGTCCGCAAGGCGGGGCAGGGCACCAATCGAGCCCATGACACCGGCGACCAGCACACGGATCAGGGATGAACAACCGGCGGGTATGGACCTGCCAGCGCAGGGATCGGGACGAATGATCAGGCGACCTGATCAGGTCGATTTGAGCTTCTGGCCGCTGAGCGGGGTCACGGCCCACCCAACCGCGATGGACAGTCATTAACGTTGCCCGACTCACCCCAGACATCCCTCCGATGCCTGCGCCACAGAAGCGCCCTCAGGGCCGCTGCGACGCACTCAGCCTGCACATGCGGGCCATTTCACGAATCCCTCTGCTGACAGCGTCCGAGGAGATTTCCCTGGCCCGAGACGTGCAGAAAGGCCGTCAATTGCTTGAGGTGAAAGAAGAATTGACGATCCGGGCCGGGGGCACTGCTCCGAGCCTTGATGTCTGGGCACTGGAGGCGGGGCTCTCCGCCCGGCAGCTGCAGCGAAGCTTGCTGCGCGCCGAGCGGGCCCGCAGCCGCATGGTCATCGCCAACCTGCGTCTGGTGATCAGCATGGCCAAGCGCTACCAGCATCGCCCTGGCGATCTGGAGGATCTGATCCAGGAAGGCACCATCGGTCTGATCAAAGCCGTCGAGCGATTTGACCCCAGTCGGGGGTATCGCTTTTCGACTTATGCCACCTGGTGGATTCGGGACGGCATCGGCAGCGCCCTGATCAACCGCGGCCGCACGATCCGCCTGCCGTCGACGATGGTGGATCAGCTGCAGCGGCTGCGCCATTGCCAGCAGACCCTGGGTCAGCAGCTGGGCCGCGATCCCAGCCTGGCGGAACTGGCCGAGGCCACGGGCTTGAAGGCCCTCGACATCCGTGAGGTGCTGTTTCGTGCCCAGGAACCGCTCAGCCTGGATGCCCAGCACGCCGGCAACAGCGACCTGCGACTCCAGGACACCCTCGCCTGCAGCAGCACCAACCCCCAGGAACAGGTCGCCACAGCGCTGATGCAGCAGGACATCGAGCGCCTGCTCAATGATCTGCCCGACCAGGAAGCGACCCTGCTGCGCTTCCGCTACGGGCTGACGGCAGAGCAGCCCCTGAGCCTGAGCGCCACGGCGCGGCGGATGGGGATCACCCGCGACAGCGCCCGCGGACTGGAGCGTCGGGCGAACGCAGCCATCCGGGAACTGTCTCAGGGATACACGGACTACCTCGAGGCCTGAACAGCGGAGCTGAGAGCTGCTCAGAATCCGGCCAACGCCGCACCCCAGCTTGTCTTGACGCGTCACCCCGCCACCGGGGAGAACGCCATTAGGCCCCGGCAGATCTGCCTGGGGCCTTTTTCATGACCGTGACCTGGGCGACAGGGGGCGCCCATGGGCCGAGTGCAGCATCCGAAGCGTCAGGGATGCAGCGACATGGACGCAGGCAGCGCGCCCCTGTCGACTCCGTGCGCATGGTTCCCAGGCAAAGCGTGGCGTCATGGCCATGACAAAAAAAATCCGCTGCGTTGACACGCAGCGGATCCGGATCTCCAGGAACCCTGATGCAAGCAAGGAAACGATGGAAGCGGACTGAAAACAGCACACCTCAGCTGGTTGCCTAGACGACAAGGAACGATTTGGAAGCACCGAATTGCAGCCTGAAACGGCCTGAACAACAGCTGGGAAGGACCGATGACCCCAGTCCCCGCAGGGGGTTTCGCGTATCGAGAAACGCAATCAGTGCGACTTATCGAGCCAATGAGGGATGATTCGGTTAAACCGCCCCAGGTCGCGGCAGGCACTCCCTATGGTTTGCCAACTTCACCAGGGCGCTCCTCCGCATGACATCTGGCCATCCTTAGCCACTGGCCAGGGCTTCCGAGAACGGGCCCAGGACAGTGGCAACACTGAAGCTTTCGCTGTCACTCACCTGACGTCCATTCGGTAGCCACCACGAGGTTGACCGAGATCAATACGCCTCCATCCTGCATGTCCAGGACCTGGAGTCGATGTCGCTTGTACATGACGAATGCCATTCGGCCGCACTCTCCAGCTGCGGCTCATGGCTTTGTTCACCTCAGCATTGCCCGCTTCTCCTGCCATGCCAACTGCCATGACAGCCCGTGATCTGCACCTGAGCCTCCAGGCCGGTGCGGCCGTCCCTAACAACCTCAACTGGCGGATCGAAGACGGCTATCTGCGGGTGGCAAGCTGGAGCGACCACGGTGAAGCCTGCACCTTCGGCCTCTGGGGACCGGGCGAACTGGTGATTCCCTCCCTGATCACCGTGACACCATTGCAACTGCTGGCTCTCTCTTCAGCAAGGATTGAGGAGGCCACGCCCAGCCCCAAAGAGCGCGAGTTGTTTCTGCTCGATCAGAGTCTGCAAACCTCGACGCTGCTGCGCCTCAGCCGCACACGACCGGCGGAATCAAGACTGTTCCAGCTGCTGCTGTGGATCGGGGAGCGCTTTGGTCGCATCAGCAGTCGCGGCATCAGCCTCTCCTTCGAAGACATGAACCTCACCCATCGCCAACTGGCGGAGATCTCGGGTCTGACCCGGGTGACCGTCACCAAGGCAATCTCTCATTTCCGCCAGGAGGGGTATCTGCTCAAGGACGGATCCGATGAACTGTTGTTGCGCGAGGCCCTGCCCAAACTTCAGCGGCAGGCAAAAGGAGGCACAACCTGATGAGCTGCAATGCCAACAAGCGCGGTCCACCTGGACCCCACAACAGCGCCAAGCTTGCGACAGCCTGGGAAGATCAAAATCAAAAGCTCTGATCATCCCCATTTTCAAAGCTTCAGGCCAAGCTGCTCAGCGCCGAAATAGGGACTCTGATACATACCAGTTTACAACCGTAGAAGGCATTGCAGATCACTTAGTCCAGGCCATTCTTCTGACCAGTCCTCCCAGCCCAACAGGATCGGGGATGTTGATCTGAGTCCTCCATCAAGATTCGCCTGAGTGCAGCCATGGTTGCGCTTCGCTCGATTGTGGCTTGAGATCCTGATTCCTCACCAACTTCTCTCCTCTTCTCCCGACCCCCACCATGGCAAAGCGTCGTCGATTTCTCGCACTGCTGAGCGGCAGCCTCGCCAGCACGATCGTGCTGACAGGGTGTCTCGGCAATCCTCCCG
>CAYNGR010000175.1:0-5807 GCA_964396755.1 uncultured Cyanobium sp.
ATCGGCGGCGGCGCTGGTGGGCATCGAGCGCGCCACGCCCGCCAGGCCGCCGGCGTAGCCAGGCACCAGGGTGGCCTGGGCGGTGAGCACCGCCAGGCTGTCGCTGGGATTCACGAAGCAGCGGCGGCCCAGGATCATGTTGCGGTCGCCGTCACCGTCGCAGGCTGCGCCGAAGTCGTAGCCGTCGCTCTTGAGCAGCAGATCCGCCAACTCGTGGGCGTAGGTGAGGTTGGGATCCGGGTGGCCGCCACCGAAGTCCTCAAGCGGGACGCCGTTGCGCACCGTGCCGGCGGGGGCTCCCAGCAGCTGCTCGAAGATCCGCGTGGCATAGGGGCCGGTGACGGCATGCATCGCGTCGAAGGCCAGGCGGAAATCGCTCCTGAGCAGGGCGGCGATGCGATCGAAGTCGAACAGCTTCTGCATCAGCGCCGCGTAGTCGTCGACCCCGTCGATCACGTCCACCTGCATGGCGCCCAGGCGGAAGCTGCCGGGGGTCTCCAGCGACAGCTCGTCGGCCTCGAGGATGCGGTAGCCGTCCAGCTGGCGGGTGGTGGCGTAGATCGCGTCGGTGACCGTTTCGGGGGCTGGCCCGCCGTTGGCACCATTGATCTTGACGCCGAAGTCACCCTCCGGACCGCCCGGGTTGTGGCTGGCGGAGAGGATCACACCGCAGGCGGCGCCATGGCTGCGGATCAGGTGCGAGGCGGCTGGGGTGGAGAGGATGCCGCCGCTGGTGGTGATCAGCCGCGACACTCCGTGGGCGGCGGCCATGCGCGCGATCACCGAGATCGCCTGGCGGTTGCCGAAGCGGCCGTCGCCACCCACCACGATCGTGCCGCCGGCGATGCCGGGCACGACCCGCAGCGAGGCTTCGATGAAGCTCTCGAGATAGTGCGGCGTCTGGAACTGACGGCTGCTCTTGCGCAGGCCGGAGGTGCCGGGCTTCTGGTCCTCGAAGGGCTGCTCCAGGCTCACCTGGCGGACGGGAGCATCAGCGAGGTTGGTCATCGGCATCGCCCGTCGCCGGGCCCGCGGGGGCACCAAATTAGCCCGCAGCTCCTGCCGCTCCTGTTGCCCCGCGAGCAGGACTCCCTAGGGTGCGGCCATGATCACGCCCTCCTTTCGACGGATCGGCCGCGCCTTGTGGCTGCTGCGACGCGGTTCCCGGCAGATGGCCGTGACCGGTGCCGTGCTGCTGCTCGCCGCCGGGGCCTCCGCTGCCCCTGCCCCCTATCCCCAGGCCGTGGCCAACGGCGAGGCCGCAGCCCGGGCGGTGCTGGCCCGCGCCGGTCGCGAGAGCTGCCTGCGCGGCAAGCTCACCCGCGCCCTGCTGGGACTGTCCGACAGCTGTGCGGCCAGTGGCACCCGCAACGCCCTCTGCACCCTGGTGGATCAGGCGGTGGTGGTGACGCCGATGAGCCTCGCCTTCATGGATGACACCTCCAGGCAGATGCTCGATCTGATCGTTCCCGTTCGGTCCGGCGTTCAGGCCGCGGCGCGACCCGCTCCGAGCACTCCGCAGGACTCCGCCGAACCTTGAGCGTTCTGGCGTCTGGGCTGCGTGTCCGCGCCGGCTGGCTCTCAGCGGGGCGCCGGAGCGCTGAATGGCGACCCTCCGCCTGATCCCTCCGTCCCCTGGCCGGCGGAGGTGGGCTTGGTCGGCTGGCGGCAGAGCTGCGTCACATCCTTGGCGGCTCGGTCGATGGCGTCGCGGCGTTCCCGGCTGTTGGCGGCGCTGGCCACCGCCTTCTGGCGGATGGCCCAGAGACTGTCCTTGCAGCTGGCCGACAGGCGAGGGTGATCCAGCAGCGGATCCGCCATCGCCCGCGCCTTGTTGCAGCTGACAGTGTCGTTGTCGCGGCCGCAGGCCAGGGTGGTGAGCTGCAGGCTGCGGAACTGAGCGGCCGGTGGATAGAGGCTGACGGGCGCGGCGATGGACGGCAACGCCATCAGCAGCGCTGCGGTCAGGCCGCTGCTGGCCTGGCGTCCGAGCCCGGTGAGGCTGGAGAGGGCGGTGGGCCGGCTCATCGGGCGGCGGAAGCTCGACCCATCATGGCGGTCGGGGGCTGTTGGAGCTGCAGTGCTCCCGCCAGGCCCTGACGCAGGTCCCGTTGGCTGCGCTGCCAGACCGCTGCCAGCAGCGGCGCCAGGCCAGGGGCCAGACCGGCCAGCAGCCGGCGCAGGGCAGGGTTGTGGCCCAGCCGTTCCGCCCGCTGCCATTCCTGCTGCTGCAGGGCCTGCATGCGCATGATCTCCGGGCGGCGCCGCGCCTCCAGGGTGGCCAGAGCCTGATCGAGTGCGCTCTGCCGCTGCGGGCCGCTCGGCTGCTGCAGGGCGGCCGGCAACAGCTCGGCGGCCGCCACCACATCGCGCAGGGCCATCGCCGTCCCCTGGGCGCGCAGCGGACTCATCGGATGGGCCGCATCGCCGAGCAGCAGCAGCCCCGCTCGCCACCAGCTCTCCGCCAGAGCGACCCGCACCGGCAGGCGCAACGGTCCCTCGATCGCCTCCGGGGGCACCGCGGCCAGGGCCGGCCCCAGGGCCTCCGGGCACAGGCGCAGCCACAGCTCCTGCCACTGCAGGCTGCTGCGCGTCAGCCGCTGACCGCTCTGCAGCGGCCAGCCCAGCTGCACGCCGCCGCTGGCCGAGGCGAACAGGGCCAGGGAGCCCTCGTCGCCGATCACGGTGTGAAACCGGCCCGCCAGCCGCTCGGCCAGCAGATCGGCCGCCGGCCCGCGCAGCCGGAACCAGAGCACATCGATCGCCGGCGCCGCACCCACCAGCTCCAGGCCGGCGTCGCGCCGCAGATTGGAGCCTCGCCCGTCGCAGGCCACCACCAGATCCGCGTGCAGACGCTGGCCATCGCTGAGCTGCACTCCCGTGATGCGATCCGGCTCGGCCTCGCCAGCCGCCGATCGGATCAGGCCGCCGACGCTGCGGCCGAGCCGCAGCTCCGATCCGGGGAGACGCTGCAGCCGATCGGCCCAGTCGCCTAGCAGCGCCTCGGGGTCCACCAGGGTGCAGGGATGGGCGCTGCCCATCGGTTCTTCGACGCGGAACAGGGGCTGGCGTTGCAGCCAGAAGCTCCAGCCCATCAGGGGACGCTGCGGCACGGGACCAGCGATGGGCAGGAGTTCGAGCCGCTCGAGCGCCTCCAGGCCGCTGGGCATCAGCGCCTCGCCCCGGAAACTGCCGCCCAGCGCGGGTCGCGCCTCCAGCACGGTGACGGGGCAGTGGCGCCGTGCCAGCTGCAGAGCCAGTGCCAGGCCGGTGGGGCCCGCCCCGACGATCAGCGTGCGGCCGGCCATCAACCCTGCCTGTCTGGGCGGTCTGTCGGGTTCAGAGGGGGTCGCCGGAGGGGATCGAGGCGTTGATGTCGACGCCCAGCAGCTGGTGCTTCTTGGCGAGCAGATAGTCGACGAGCTCCTGCTGCAGGGTGAGCAGCTCGCGGGTGCAACCGCGGAAGGCGGCGCGATGGCGGATCTCGTCGTGGCGCGTGTTCAGATCGCGCAGCATCAGGTCGATGGCGTCGAGCCGGGGCGTGTTGGTGCGGGGGGAGGGCGCCGACGACATCGGAGAACTCAGGGCTGGGGCCTGGGGGGAATGGCGATCGTAGGCGTTGCGGCGGCGCTGAGCACCCGGCCACTGCCGCAGCGGCGCCACTGGCGGGCACGCTTGCGCTGAAGCCTGGCGCTCCGTCCCAGGTCGGCGCTGCGCCACAGCCGGCCCATCTCCCGCTCGAAGTGGGCCGCAAGCTGAGGCGAGTCGATGCGCAGCAGGGTCTCATCGTTGTGGAAGGCGGCGCTGGGGCTCCAGTTGAAGCTGCCGCTGATCACCCGCTGGCCATCAAGGATCGCCAGCTTGTGGTGCAGCTTGTCCCCCCGGGCCAGGCGCGGGCTGCCCGCCGTCTCGATCGGGGCCTGCCAGACCCGGTTACCCGCTTCCACGCGGCAGCGGTGGTCGCTGAGGGTCACGCCCAGCAGATCGAGCACTTCGCTGTAGGAGCGGTTCGCGAAGCCCGGATCGGACAGCAGCCGCAGCTGCACTCCCCGCTGGCGCAGGCCGGCCAGGGTGTCGGCCACATTCTGGGCGGAGAAGACGAACAGACTCAGATCGAGCCGGCGGCGCACCCCCTGCAGCTGCTGCTGCAGCCAGGCCAGTCCGTTGTTCGGATCCTGGCGGCGATGCGGTGTGAACAGCACCTCGACCGTGGTCGGGCCGATCTGCACCCGCCGGGCAGCGCCGCCCCCCTTGCCGATCCCGAAGCGGCTGTCCGGGCGGCTGCCGGGCCCATCTCCCCACAGCCTTGTGAACTCGCCGGCGAACAGCGCCGCCAATTCAGGACTGTCGAAGCGCAGCAGGTGGTTGACGTTGCCGCGGGTGCGCGGATCGTCGGCGTCACCGTGGATGCAGGAGGGGCTGAAATTCGCCGATCCGGTGACCACCAGTCGCCGGTCCACCACCAGAAACTTGTGGTGCATCAGACCGCTGCCGGCGCTGCCGTCGGCGGTGTCATCGATCAGCGGCACGCCTGCGCGCCGCAGGATCGCCACCGCATCACCCTGGCCCAGGGCCTGCAGCTGGGTCAGCCGCTGGCGCTGATGGGGCTCCAGGTCGACCGGATGCTGGTCACTCCAGGGCGTGCTGTAGCTGTTTTCGAGCACCACCTGCACCCTGAGCCCCTGTCGCTGCCTGGCGGCCAGGGCTTCGGCCACGGCCGGCAGGGACAGCTCCTGAACGGCCACCAGCACCTCGCTGCGGGCCTCGGCGATGGCCTCCAGGATCAGGGCTTCGAGGTCATCCCCCTGGCGCCACTGGCCGCTCAGCGGGCTGCGGTAGCGCCGGTCGCCGCGGTGGTTGAAGGCGACGCGGATGCCCGGTGGCAGCGGCAGATCGGCGCTGGGGGCACCTCGGCGCACGGCCGCGGCCGTGCCGTCGCAGCCCGCCAGCAGCAGCGGCAGCAGGGCCAGCAGTGGCAGCCAGCGGCGATGGAGAGCACAACGCATGGGCGAGGGGTGGCCTCCTGCCAGGCTTCCCTGAGCCGGTCAGGCCGGCGACGCCCTGGGTCTCGCGGCGGCTGCGCGGGGCTGGGATGGGCCTTCAGGCCGGCGAGCGCCGATGCCGAAGCCGCGCGCAATGGGGCTCCCCGGGGCGCCATCGCGGCATCGTCGGTTGCTTCCACCGCCCGAGCTGCAATCGCCTGAGCTACCAACGCTGATGACCTGCGGCTTCTTCCGAGGCATGACCTCTGAGCCATGAGTCCGGCCCGGCGCCTCACGGCCAGGCCGGCGGGTCCGGCCGGAACGGAACCCGGGTCGATGCCCGGGCCGCAGGACTCTGATCGTTCAGTCTGCGCAAGTCGCCGCAGGGCTCCTGGAGGCGGTGGCTACCGCGCAGGAGCCTGTCGTCTTCAGGCGGGGGACTCTGAGGGGCGCCGACCTCGGCCTGGGAGGGATCCGGCGTAGCCCCAGGCCTCCTGGCCGCAGCCGCGAGCTGCGTCGTGTTTCAGTCGTGACCAGGCATCTCGGCGGTGCGCAGCATCGTCACGAACCAGAGGCTGCCGACCACCACGGCGGCCAGGACGCCCGAGCCGATGCCGTTGCGGGCCATCAGCAGCGCCACCACCAGGGGGAACAGCAGCGTCCCCAGCAGCGGCGTGAGGGCCACGAACGTCCTGAGCGCTGCAGGCCGGCTGGAGGGAGTGGTCATCAGAACCACTCCGCCACGGCCTGGCTGGCCGGGTTGCTGTTGTCCTCGGGCGTGGTGCGCCTGAACTCGAGGGTGATGTTGCGGCGCTGCTCGCCGTC